>JBBIVH010000050.1:2228-14446 GCA_037439805.1 Acidobacteriaceae bacterium | reverse complement strand
TGTGCCACGGCATCAACCGCGCCGGCTCCCCGCCCGCCTTCCCCTCGCTCGTCGGCATCACCGCCCGCATGGCCCAGAAGAAGATTACCGCCAACATCCGCAACGGCAGCGGCCGCATGCCCGCCTTCCCCAACATCGACGCCCCCGGCCTCGCCGCGCTCCTCGACTTCCTCGCCACCCCGGTCTCCGCCGCCGACGCCAAAGAGCTCGCCCCCGCGCCCGGCAACCAGGCGCCCAAAGGCCCCGTCGATCCCACCTACCAGCAGCGCTGCGCCCTCTGCCACGGCGACCACCTTCAGGGAGTCGCGCCGTCCTTCCCGGCCATCCTCGGCGTCGGCAACCGCCTCATCTCCGCCCAGCTCACCCACCTCATTCAAAGTGGTGGCAAGCTCATGCCCCCGCAGCCCGACATCGAAGGCAAAGAGCTCGCCGCGCTCCTCGCATGGCTCGGCGTCCACGACAAACTCACCCCGCCCGCCGCCGCACCCGGCACCGACGCCTACACCTTCACCGGCTATCGCAAATTCCTCGACCCCGACGGCTACCCCGCCATCGTGCCGCCCTGGGGCACGCTCAACGCCATCGATCTCAAAACAGGGAAGTATCTCTGGAAGATTCCCCTCGGCGAATACCCCGCGCTCGCCAGCCAGGGAATGACCAACACCGGCAGCGAAAACTACGGCGGCCCCATCGTCACCGCTGGCGGAGTCCTCTTCATCGGCGCCACCGTCTACGACCGCCAGCTCCGCGCCTTCGACGCATCCACCGGCCAGCTCCTCTGGCAAACCACGTTGCCCTTCGCCGGCATGGCCACGCCCTCCACCTACATGGTCAACCGACGCCAGTACGTCGTCATCGCCTCCAGCGGCGGACGCGACCCCAAATCCCCCACCGGCGGCGCCTACATCGCCTTCGCCCTCCCGCGCTGATCGTCGACTGAGCATACGGGTGCCCCCGGTCCCTCGCATTTTGGGGACCGGGGATCGCGGCTGTCCCATCCGCGGCTCACCCGGCAGGCAGCCCGCTCACGCAATCCAGCATCGGATGCGGGGCATCGAGGGGTGTGCCCTGTTCCTCGCGGTCTCATCGCGATGAGCGAGTCGTCGGATAAGCCCTGCAGATGAATCCACCCGCGCCGTCCGCACAACCTTTTCCGAACATCCCCGAATCCCCACGATTGTCGGCATGAGAGAATGAGCTTCGTTCGCAGTCCCCAGGCCAGATCCTTGTATCCGTCGCGCTGCATCGGAGTGATCCAACATGGCGAGCGATTCCAAACCATCCGTCAGCCCCTGGCGCACCGTTCCAGCCTTGTCTGTCGCGGTCTTTCTCGCCGCCGTCTTCTGCACTTTCAGCACCATGGGCCTTGTCGGTGACATCGCCGATCTGGGCCGCCAGATCCCGATCCGCTTTGCCACCGGCATCATCCTCTCCGGCCTCTTCGCCGTCTTCTATGCCTACGCAGGCATGCGTCTGCGACGCCGCTTCTGGAAGGCCTTCCTGCCATTGCTTGCCTTGCAGATAGGCGCCATGACCCTGCTCGCAACATGGTTCCCCGACCGCCCGCTCGCCACACCCCTCACCGCTTCCGATACCGCCCGCATCGAGCGCCGCCTCGGCCTCGACAGCATCGCCGTCACCGCCGCCGTTTCGCTCAGTTACGTGGGCTTTCTCTTCGTCTTCATCTCCGAGGGCCGCCGTCACATTCGTGTCCATACTGAGAAGGCCGTCCTCGATCGCGAAATCGAGGCCGCTCGCGAAGTACAGCAGTTCCTGCTCCCGGAGACATCCGCAAACTTCCCCGGTTTCCGCATCGAATCCATTTACGTGCCCGCGCAGCAGGTCGGCGGTGATTTCTTCCAGATTCTCTCCGACAGCGGCGGTGGTTTACTCCTTGTCGTCGGAGATGTGGCTGGAAAAGGCCTGCCTGCCGCCATGCTGGTCGCCATGCTCGTCGGCGTCATCCGTACCGCAACGGAGGACGCGCCGGATCCCGCAAAGGTCCTCACCCGCCTTCACGAGCACCTCGCCGGGCGTGCGGACGGCGGCTTTGCCACCGCCCTTGCGGCACACTGCTCCCCGGACGGTGTCGTCACCATCGCAAATGGCGGCCACCTGCCGCCCTATCTCGACGGGCAGGAGGTGGAACTCGCAGGAGCGCTGCCCCTCGGCGTCGCCGGAGGCGGATCCTATCCAACAGCGTCCATCGTTCTTCAGCCCGGCGTTCGTCTCACCTTCTGCACCGATGGCGTCGCCGAAGCGCGCAACAAGCAGGGAGACCTTTTTGGCTTCGACAGGACAAAGGCCATCTCCACGCATTCCGCCGCCGCAATCGCCGAAACCGCCGCGCGCTTCGGCCAGTCCGACGACATCACCGTCATCACCTTGGAACGGCTTCCTCTCACCAGCCCGGCGTTCTCCAACCACGGCAAGGACTCCGCCGCGCCCCCTTCGTAGCACAGCCTCGTCGAAACAGTGCGGTCCGGGTCATCGGCTGCCCCTGCTGATCGCTGTCAAGACCCGCGCCTTAACAAATTCCTGCAACCCTTTCATTCCAATCGCAAAATTCTTCGCGCCAATTTGCATGTTCACTCGCCGCAAAAGCGCACAATACAACCATCCATGAAAAACCGCGCCCTCCAACCCGTCGCCCACTGCGTTTCAATCGGCAAGCTCTGTCCACCAATCGCCCGGTCCGTACCCCTGACCTACCCCCCCACCCCCCCCTACGATATTTTTCTTTTCCACAGAAAGTTTGCAGTTTTTTGCTCGGAATGATTCACCTTTTCTTCGCCTTTTCACCAAAAATCAGGTATGCTGGCTTTCGCAACATGGAGGTTGCCTGAATGGACTTTCAAAAAGAACTCCTCGCCGAATACGACCGCGAAGCCGCGCAGACCCGCAAGATGCTCGATGCCATCCCCGCCGACGCTGACCTGAACTACAAGCCTCACGCCAAGTCCATGTCCCTCGGCCGCATCGCCGGCCACCTGACCGACATGGCGGGCGACTGGGCCATGCACACCCTCACCCAGGACAAACTCGAGTTCGCCGCCGACCACAAATGGGACCCGTACGTCCCTGCCAGCAAGGCCGCCGTCCTCGAGAAATTCGATAAAGGACTGCCCGGCGTCAAAGCCGCCGTCGCCGCCGCCACGCCCGCGCAGTGGGACCAGCACTGGAAGTTCATCTTCGGCGGCCAGACCTTCATCGATTCGCCCCGCCACCAGGTCTTCCGCGACTACGTGCTCAACCACATGGTCCACCACCGCGCCCAGCTCAGCGTCTATCTTCGCCTGCTCGGCGCCAAAGTCCCCGGCATGTACGGCCCCTCCGCCGACGAAATGTAAACCGGGCAGGGAACTCGCTCGCCTGACAACCATCCGGCCATGCATCTACCCTTGATGCATGGCCTTTATCTTTCCAAAGCTCTATCCAATCCTCGACTCCGCCATTCTCCCTGCCACGAACCGCACACAATTCCTCACCCGCCTCGGTGCATCCCTCACCGACGCAGGCGTCACCCTGTTGGAATACCGCAACAAGTCCGGCTCCGACGCCGAGATCCTCGCCGACTGCGCCGCCCTTCGCGCCGCCATGCCCGCCGGCCAGGTCCGCCTCATCCTCGATGACCGCGCCGACCTCGTCGCAGCCGCCGGCTTCGATGGCGTCCACGTCGATGCCGGCGACGTCACACCCGCCGAGGCCCGCGCGCTCATCGGCCCCGATCACATCCTCGGCACATTCGGCGGTGCGGACGCATTGCTTCCCGGCATCCTCGCCGCACCCGCCGATTACTTCGCCATCGGCCCTGTCTTTCCCACAACGACCAAACACACCACCAAGCTGCCTATCGGTATAGAAGGCATCCGCAAGCTCCGCGCCGAGGCAGGCCCCAGCGTGGTCCTCAGTGCCGCCGCCGGCATCACCCTCGACACTGCCCCCGCCGTCCTCGCCGCCGGAGCCAGCATGGTCGCCGTCTCCGCCGCTCTCTTCCGCACGGAAAACCCCGCCGCCGAAGCCCGCCGCTGGCTCGCACAGTTGCAATAAAGCGCCAGTGGTGCGCAATCCGAAAAAAGCACACGACAACCTTATTCCTCATCGAGTAAAAACAACGTCAGTGACCACACCGGAGATCCAGCCTCTTCCCAACTCAATCGAGCCGCCCACAGACGACAGCGGCATGGTCCAGAGCCTCGGTCTCTTCAGTTCCACCGCCATCGTCGCCGGCTCCATGATCGGTTCCGGCATCTTCCTCGTCGACGCCGACATCGCTCGCGGCACGGACTCGCCCGCGCTCTATCTCGCCGCCTGGGCCGTCACCGCTTTCCTCACCATGATCGGCGCGCTCAGCTACGGCGAACTCGCCGCCATGATGCCCAGGGCCGGCGGTCAATACGTCTACCTCCGCGAATCCCTCGGCCCCATCTGGGGCTTTCTTTACGGCTGGACGCTCTTCCTCGTCATTCAGACCGGCACCATCGCCGCCGTCTGCGTCGCCTTCGGCAAATTCCTCGGCGTCTTCTTCCCCACAGTCTCCACCACCCATTGGCTCTGGCACATTGCCCACGTCCCCGCGCTGCGCGTCGGCCCCATGGTCCTCGGCAACATGGAGATTGGTGTCAACACCGCCAACCTCGCCGGCATCGCCATCGTCATCTTGCTCGCCATCGTCAACATCTTCGGCGTGAGCCTTGGTGCGCTCATCCAGAACATCTTCACTTCAGCGAAGGCGATCTCGCTCTTCGCCCTCGTCGTCGTCACCTGCGCCATTGGGCGCAACGCAGTCGCATGGAATGCCAACTTCGGCACCAGCCTTCACGCCTTCTGGCGCAACGCCGGATGGCACACGCTTCATCCCGTGCAGGTTGGCATTGGCGGCCCCATTGTTCTCGTCCATCTCTTCGTCATCGTCGCCGTCGTGCAGGTCGGCTCACTCTTTTCTTCCGATGCGTGGAACAACATCACCTTCACCGCAGGAGAAGTGAAGAACCCGCGTCGCAACATCCCGCTCTCGCTCATCTTCGGCGTCGGCTTCGTGCTGACCATCTACTTCTTTGTCTCGCTCGGCTATCTGCTCGTGCTGCCCATGCACGGCGACCCCAACGGTGTCACTGCTCTTGCCCGCGGCCTGCAGCATGCATCGGAAGACCGCGTCGCCACTGCGGCCCTCGATGTGGTCTTTCACGCCGGCGGGGCCTACCTCATGGCCGCGGCCATCCTCATCTCCACCTTTGGCTGCGCCAACGGCATGTCCCTCGCCGGCGCGCGTGTCTACTACGCCATGAGCCGGGATGGCCTTTTCTTCCGTTCCGTCGGCAACCTCCACCCGCGCTACAAAACACCCGTTGCGGGCCTCATCGTGCAGGCCGTGTGGACATGCTTTCTCTGTGTCTCCGGCAGCTACAGCCAGTTGCTCGACTACATCATCTTCGCTGTGCTGGTCTTCTACATCCTCACCATCGCCGGCCTCTTCGTGCTGCGCGTGCGCCAGCCCAATGCGTCCCGCCCTTACAAAGCGCTCGGCTATCCCGTCCTGCCCGCGCTCTATATCGTCATCGCCTCGTGGATCTGTATCGTATTATTGCGGTACAAGCCTCAGTACACATGGCCCGGACTGGCGCTGGTTCTGCTTGGTATTCCTGTGTATCTCTTCTGGTCGCACCAATCGAAAAGTCGAAATCACCCCGCTCACACTGCTTGAGGAGGAGCCTCCGCATTCATGTCCCGACTGCTTCGCGTTAAACCCATGTCGATGCTCAACAAGGAGGCCGCCGAAGAAGGCGAGCACACCCTCAAGCGCTCCCTCGGCGCGCTGAACCTCATCACGCTCGGCATCGGCGCCGTCATCGGCGCTGGCATCTTCGTGCTCACCGGCCAGGCCGCCGCGCTGCATGCCGGGCCGGCCGTGGCGCTCAGCTTCGTGCTCGCCGGCTTCACCTGCGCCTTCGCGGGCCTTTGCTACGCGGAGTTCGCCTCCATCATCCCCATCGCCGGCTCTGCCTACACCTACGGCTACGCTACCCTCGGCGAGCTGGTCGCATGGATTATCGGTTGGGATCTCTGCCTCGAATACGCTTTCGGCGCAGCCACGGTCGCCTCCGGATGGGCAGGCTATTTCAACAGCCTCCTGCAGCAGCTCCACATTTATATTCCGCCGCAGCTCACGGCCACCACCGGCACGCCACTCGTCTTCTACCAGCAGCAGTGGCTACCCGTCATGTCCCTGCCGCCGGGCGTCACCGATGCGGGCCTGCCCCACGCCACAGGATTCTTCAACCTCATCGCCGTCTGTGTCGTGCTGGTCATCACCACGATTCTCGTCATCGGCATCAAGGAATCGGCCAACTTCAACTCAGCCATCGTCATCGTCAAGCTCGGCATCGTCGGCGTCTTTCTCGTCGTCGGCGGCCTCTTCCTTATGCACCATCCACATCTCGCTGCAACCAACTGGCATCCCTTCATTCCGCCCGCAGACGGCCACGGCAACTTCGGCTGGGGCGGCATTCCCACCGCGGCCGCCTCCATCTTTTTCGCCTACATCGGATTCGACGCCGTTTCCACTGCCGCGCAGGAAGCAAAGAATCCGCAGCGCGATATGCCCATCGGCATCCTTGGCTCTCTCGTCGTCTGCACCATCCTCTACATTCTCGTCTCGCTCGTGCTCACCGGCCTCGTCAGCTATAAGACGCTGAACGTCGCCGCTCCCGTTGCGCTCGCCATTGACGCCACGGGCGTCAGTTGGGGTTCGATGCTCGTCAAGGTTGGCGCTATCTTCGGCCTCGCCACCGTAATGCTCGTCATGCTTCTCGGCCAGTCGCGCGTCTTCTACTCCATGTCGAAGGATGGGCTCTTCTGGAAGTGGGCCTCGGATATTCATCCCAGATTCCGCACCCCGTGGATTACCACCATCGTCTTCGGCAGCTTTGCCGCAATCATGCCGGCCTTCCTGCCCATCGACAATCTCTCGCAGCTCGTCAATATCGGCACGCTGCTGGCCTTCACCATCGTCAGCGCCGGCGTGTGGGTGCTGCGTGTCCGCCACCCGGAGATGGAACGCCCCTTCCGCACGCCGCTCGTTCCGCTGGTCCCGATCCTCGGTATTGTCTCGGCCGTCTACCTGATGACGCGCCTCGCGCGCATCACCTGGATTGTGATGATCGTCTGGCTGCTCATCGGTCTCGTCATCTACTTCACTTATTCCGTGAAGCACAGCAAAGTGCAGGCGCTCGCACAGGCTGAAGAAGCGGATTAGGAACAGCCGCTTTCCAGTTGCGCATGGTTCTTTTCAGGACTAAACTAAGTAAACTTAGTCCGCTGGAGGCGAGCCATGCGCACCTTTAATATCCATGACGCCAAGACGCATCTGTCCCGCCTCGTGGATGAGGCTGTCGAGGGTGAGCCTTTCATCATCGCCAAGGCAGGCAAGCCAAAGGTCAAGGTCGTGCGCATCGACGAGCCGCGCTCAGATCGCAAGAGAAGACTCGGCTTTATGAAGGGCGCTTACACTCTTCCTGCCGACTTTGCCGAACTGGACCAGAAGCTCGACCGGCAAGTAGCGAAGCTCTTCTCGGGAAAACGCGAACGGGCTAAGAAATGAAGTACCTGCTCGACACTCACTTTGTGCTCTGGATCCCGATTGACGCGCCGCTCATCAGCCGTAACGCCCGCGCCATCCTGACCGACCCGGCGAACGAGTTCATCTTCAGCGCCGCCAGCCTGTGGGAGCTCGCGATCAAGCGTTCTCTGCCACGAGGCAACTTCGCAGGCGATCCAACTCTGATCCGTCGTCAAATGATGGACCACGGCTACCGGGAACTGCCCGTCCATGGTTTCCATGCAGTTGCTGTCGAGATGCTTCCGCCCATTCACAAAGATCCCTTCGACCGCATCCTGATTGCGCAGGCACAGATCGAAGGGATCACTCTTTTGACCACGGATGCAGTCGTTGCACGCTATCCGGGTCCGATTCGTAGAGTCTGATCAGACTTTATGCCGTCGCCTTCGCGCAGAACTCCTCGAACGCGCGCATCAGTTCCTGCGCAATCTCCTGCGCAGTGGATTGCTCAATCACGAACCGCTGCATCAGGTACACCAGCTTGCCTTCGCGCAAAATCGCCACCGCCGGCGAGGTCGGCGGGTTGCCCTCGAAGTAGCTCCGCGCGCGCTCCGTTGCCTCGCGATCCTGCCCAGCGAAGACCGTAATCTTCCGGTCCGGCTGGCTGGTTGCGTTGGCCAGCGCCAGCCGCACGCCAGGGCGCATCTTGCCCGCCGCGCAGCCACAAATTGAATTGACCACCACCAGCGTCGTGCCCGGCTGCGTTACCGCGCCGTCCACCTCGTCAGCGGTTCGAGTCTCCTGAATTCCCGCGCGCACCAGATCCTCGCGCATCGGAATCACCATCAGTTCTGGATACATGTTTGCCTCCGGCAGGGAAAGTTGCCTACATCTATTCTATCCGGCTCACCGCGCAGTGTAGCCTTGAACAGAGTTCCGATGCACCTGGAAGAGAACAAGCCGCTCGCTCCTTTCACCACCTTCGCCATCGGCGGCCCGGCCCGCTGGTACGTGAAGGCCACAAGCGAAGACGAAGTTGCAGAAGCCGTCCAGTGGGCAGGGAAGCAGCGCCTGCCGCTCTTCGTTCTCGGTGGCGGCAGCAACCTGCTCATCAGCGATGCGGGCTTTCCCGGCCTCGTCCTGCACATCGCCCTGCGCGGAGTCACCATCGGCGAAGACGGCGATCATCGCATCTATCACGCCGCCGCGGGCGAAGACTGGGACGCCTTCGTCCAGCGCGCTGTCAGCGACAACTGTGCCGGCATTGAGTGTCTCGCCGGCATCCCCGGCACCGTCGGCGGAACGCCCGTGCAGAATGTCGGCGCCTACGGCCAGGAGGTCGCGTCGTCCATCGAGCGCGTTCGCGCCTTCGACATGCGCACAAACTCTTTCATCGAATTCACCGCCGCCGACTGTGCCTTCGCCTATCGCCGCAGCCGCTTCAATACGTCTGATCGCGGCCGCTACATTGTCACCCGCGTCAGCTACCGCCTCGCGCCCAACGGCCCGCCCACACTCCGCTACGCCGATCTGCAGCGCGCGTTTCCCGCAGGCTCGACGCCCAGCCTCGCGCAGGTCGCTGCTGAAGTTCGGCGCATCCGCCGGGCCAAAGGGATGCTGCTCGTTGAGGGCGACACCGACTGCCGCAGCGCAGGCAGCTTCTTCAAGAATCCTGTCGTTCCATCCGCTCAGCTCGCATCCATCGCCGCAGCAGCCGGTCGTGAACCGCCGCACTTTCCCGTCGGCGGCGGGCAAGGTAACCCGAGCCTCATCAAGATTCCCGCCGCGTGGCTCATCGAGCACGCCGGATTTTCAAAAGGCTTCGCGCTCGGTCCCGCCGCTGTTTCCTCGCGTCACACGCTGGCGCTCATCAATCGCGGCAGCGCCACCGCTGCCGACATCCTCGCCCTCGCCGACCGAATTGCAACCACCGTGCACGAGCGATTCGACATTCTTCTCGAACGCGAACCCGTCCTCGTCGGCTTCGAGCCCGCATAGCGTCTGCCCACTTCTCCACGCACCAATACATCGCCGCCTGCTGATACCCTAGCTTCAGGCATGAACGACAATCTGCATCAGTTACGCTGCTTTGGATGCGGCGCGCGCATCCGTGGGGCCGAGGCAAAGCCGGACTTTCGCTGCGCTGCCTGTGGTGAGCTCTTTGAAGTGGAGTATCCCGGCTGGGAGCAAAAGAAAGGTCCGGACCGCCCCAACGCGGGCGCTTTGAAGTGGCTCTGGCGCGAGCGTCGCAGCTCGTCTGAGACGGTCGATCACTCCGGAGTCTGGCGCTTTCGCGAGCTGCTGCCCATCCTCGACAGCTTCGACAATGCGGTAACTCTGCGCGAGGGCAACACGCCGCTCTATCCGCTCATCCGCAGCGCAAGAGCCCTTGGCATGGATCAGCTCTTCGCCAAGCATCAGGGCATGAATCCCACCGGCTCCTTCAAAGACACCGGCATGACCGCCGCACTCAGCGTTGCCAAAGAGCGCGGCTTCGAGTGGGTCGCCTGCGCCTCCACCGGCAACACCTCCGCCGCCATGGCCGCTTACGCCGCCCGTGCTGGTCTGCGCAGCCTCGTCCTCATCCCTGAAGGCAAAATCGCCTGGGGCAAGCTCTCGCAGGCCATGGATTACGGCGCTGTCACCTGCCAGCTCAACACCGACTTCGACGGTTGTCTCACTCTGCTCACGGAGATCGTCCGCCAGGCGCCCATCTACCTGCTCAACTCCGTCAATCCCTATCGTCTCGAAGGTCAGAAGACCCCCGCCATTGAGATTGCCGAAGCCTTCGACTGGATGGTCCCGGACCACGTCATCGTCCCCGGCGGCAACCTCGGCAACAGCTCGGCGCTCGGCAAGGGCTTCAAAGAGATGCACGATCTGGGCCTCATCGCGCGCATGCCGCGCATCTCCGTCATCCAGGCTGAAGGCGCCAATCCGCTCGCGCGTTTCTTCCGCGCCGGTCGCACCGCATCGTTTGAATCCGTCGAAGCCCATACCCGCGCCACCGCGATTCGCATCGGCAATCCGGCATCCTGGCGCAAGGCCGCCAGGGTTATCGAAGAGACCGGCGGCTGGTGCCTCGATGTCACCGAAGCCGAAATTGCCATCGCCAAGGCAGAAATCGGCGCCGAAGGACTCGGCTGCGAGCCCGCCTCGGCCGTCACGCTCGCGGGACTCAAGAAACTCCGCGCCGATGGCCGCATCGCCGCCAGTGAAAGCGTCGTCCTCGTGCTCACGGGCCATACACTGAAGGACGCCGACTACACCATCGACTTCCATCGCGGCACGCTGCTCTCGGATGAAGAAAAGAATGGCCACACATCCGAGATCGAAGCGCTGCGCCGCAACGCCGTCGTCGTCGACGCCACACCCGCTGCCGTGCTGGCTGCGCTCAAGGGGCAGGTGGGATGACAGCACCCCTGCGCCTGAGGCTTCCCGCAACCTCGGCTAATCTCGGCCCCGGCTTCGACGCTGCCGCTGTGGCGCTCGATTTTTTTCTCGACATCGAAGCCGAGCCTGCGCGGGAGTTTTCCATCGCCGCCACGGGCCGCGACGCTGACCGCTGCGGACGCATCGAAAACAACCTGATCCTCGGCATCTATGAGCGTCTGCTGCGTGAGAACGGCCAGCCCGTCACACCGCTCTCGATTCAGATGCACAATGAGATTCCCCTCGGCATGGGGTGCGGCTCCTCGGCAGCGGGCCGCCTCGCCGCCATCGCCCTCGCCGTTCATTTTGGCAATCTCGGTTGGACTTCCGCGCAGGTCCTCGAAGAGGCAAGCGCCCTCGAAGGCCATCCCGACAACGCTGCCTCCTGCTGGCTGGGCGGGTTCATCACCGCCGCGGCCGAGGGGCGCGCCATCCGCTTTGCGCGCGTCATTCCCCCGGTGCAGTGGCGGGCCATTGTCGTCCTGCCTGCGGATCCACTGGCCACCAGCAAGGCGCGCGCCGTACTGCCCGATGCCTACTCTCGCGCCGACGCCGTCGCCAATGTTCAGTCCGCCTCGCTGCTCGGCCTTGCCTTCGCGCAGGGCAGAGGAGAACTGCTGCACATCGCCATGCGCGACCGCTTCCACCAGCCGTATCGCGCTTCCATGTGCCCGCTCCTACCTCCGCTCCTGCCCCTGGCGGGCGAGCCCGGCATTCTGGGCGTAGCCCTCAGCGGAGCGGGTCCAGCCGTTCTCGTGATCGTCGAGGATGAGCCTTGTCTCGCCTCGGCAGCGCAGGCCATCCGCGCCGCGCTCATGAATCATCCTGAACCGGAGATCAAGTTCTGCTCCTTCCAGGCCGATGGCGCGGAAAGCCTGGCAAGCCACGATTCGCCTGAGTGAGTCAGTCGCTGCGATTCGCCCTCACCCGTTCGTGATTACTTTTCTCAGTACCGAAGTTTGCTTGCTTTCTTACCTGCAAAATGCCTACATTTTCCGGATGGGCAGTTCTGGGGGAGGGCTGCTCTAGCGCCCGCGATCCAATAGGGATCCGGGCGCTTTTAATTTGCACGTCGGTCTCGTTAGACTGCCTCTCCGCCGACTTGCGACTTTGGGGGCGCGTGCCGCATCCTAATGAAGGAGGGTCGCCGTCTCGTTCGAAGCAGACGCGCACCGTAAGGGAGGAACATGGCAGGAGCGGGAGTTCTTGAAGTCAGCGATGCAACATT
>JBBIVH010000050.1:0-2128 GCA_037439805.1 Acidobacteriaceae bacterium | reverse complement strand
TGCACTCAGTCAATCTCAGCGATACTTGCGCAGCACTCCGAGCACACGCCCCTGAATCGCCACCTGCGCAGCGGGCACATAAATCGGTTCCATCTCCAGATTGGCCGGCTGCAACCGCACCATCTGCCCTTCGGAGTAGAAGCGCTTCAGCGTCGTCTCCGCACCCCGCACCAGGGCAACAACGATCTCCCCCTGCCGCGCCGTGCGCGTCCGTTCCACCAGCACGTAGTCGCCGCTGATGATGTGCTCGTCGCGCATCGAGTCGCCGCGCACCTCCAGCGCAAAGCAGTCGCGGCTGCCGACCACGTCGTGCAGGGAGATGCTCTCCGCCGTCTCTGATGCCTCCACCGGCATCCCAGCCGCGATTCTGCCCACCAGGGGCAGGCGTTCGCTCGACCGGTTTCGAGCTCCCGGTGGCAGCAGGTCAATCGAGCGGCTGCGGTTGTGGACGCGATCCAGCAGGCCCTTCTTCTCAAGATTCGTGACATGCTTGTGGACCGTGGCCAGACTCTTCAGCCCCATCCCGCGCGCGATCTCTTCAAACGACGGGGAGTACCCGTTGCGCCGGACAAAGGACTCCAGAAAGTCGAGAACTTCTTTTTGCCTTCGTGTGACAGCCATGCGCGCATTATAGCGAATAAAAAGCGAATCGCAAGAGAAGATTCTACGGAGAGTCACGAGACGGGAAACCAGGAGGTCAACAGCCTGCCCGTCGAGCCCTCGACCACCGCGCCATTGTCCGGCGGTTCCATTTCAGGAGCCCGTTGCGCGTAAATCCATTCCCGGAAAGGCCTCTCTGATTTTCTTCTCATCTGCCTTGAGTTCCATCGCACACCGACGCAAGGTGGAGGTGGCGCAGGTTAGCAGAAGCTAAACCGGACGCCGAGAACGGATTTTGGCGGCAGGGTGAGAGACAGCCGCAGGCCGATGGAGACGCGGAAATGAGATTGCTCATTGCAGAGGATGACCGGGCGCTCGGAAACTTTCTCGTGCGAGGGCTAGAGGCCGACGGGCATGAAGTTGCCCTGGCCCCCGATGGCGCGCAGGCCGTGGAAGGTTTCCGGCGTCAGATGCCCGACCTGACCATCCTTGATCTCAATCTTCCCGTCCTGGACGGCGAACAGGTGCTCTCTGCGATCCGGGCCTGCGAGCCTGATCTCCCGGTTCTGGTGCTTTCCGCCCGCGCCGATGTCGAGACCCGGATCCGCTGCCTTGACGCCGGTGCCGACGATCTGATGGCGAAACCCTTCAGCCTGTATGAGCTTCGCGCGCGCTGCCGGGCGCTCCTGCGGCGCAGGCGTGAGGCGCGCCTGCTGCTGCGCACCGGAGACCTCGAACTGAACCGGCTCGACCACACCGCACGCCGCAACGGCCAGACGATCGAGCTGACCAACAAGGAGTTCGCCCTGTTGGAGTCGCTCATGCTCCGTCCCGGGCGCTGTGTCTCCCGTGTCGAACTGCTCCATTCGGTCTGGCACATGGAGCCGGCCCAGACCACCAACATCGTGGATGTTTATGTCAATTATCTTCGCCGCAAGCTGAACGACGCCCCTCCGGGAAGACTGATCCGAACCATCCGCGGACAGGGCTACATGGTTGCGCCGGGGCTCGATGGGGGAGTGGATACAGGAGTCGATACAGGAGTTGATGCGGAGCGCCTGACTCCGCCGTTGGCATCGCCGCATCCGGGAGGCAGCGTCGTCCATTCTCCGCCAACCGTGCAGTGAGCCGTACAGAGCACGGCGTCGTCACTCTGATTCTTCTGGTTCCATATGCCTCTGAGATACGACGCGAAGATTCAACCGAATTTCCCTTCAAGGAGAGATGCCATGCTCAGCCTTCCCGTTCCGCCGCTTCCATGCCCGGCGCCGCCGGTTCCACGCTCCCGCTCCGTGCGGCAACGCAGCGCCGTAGTCGTCAGCGCCGATGCCGGGCTGCGCCAGCGCATCGGCGCCTCGCTCACCGGACTGCGCTGGCAGGTTCGCCTCGCGGCCAGCGGAGCAGAGGCCTGGCCCGAGATCAACGCCCTGCTGCCTGAGGTCTTTATCGTCGATTCCTGGCTTCCCGATCTCGAATCGAGCGAACTGATCCAAGAAATGGCGGCCTCTTTTCCCGAGGTGGACCTGCT
>JBBIVH010000049.1:1215-15859 GCA_037439805.1 Acidobacteriaceae bacterium | reverse complement strand
CCGGCTACCGGAATCCGCAGTGCTCGGCCTGCTTCATCAACTCCGTGGACGATTCCCTCGATTCCATCCTGACTCTCGCCAAGACCGAGGGCATGCTCTTCAAGTGGGGCTCGGGCACGGGCACCAACCTGTCGTCCATCCGCGGCTCCATGGAGCTTCTTTCCGGGGGCGGCCAGGCTTCAGGCCCGCTGAGCTTCATGCGCGGATTTGACGCCTTCGCCGGCGTCATCAAGAGCGGCGGCAAAACGCGTCGCGCCGCCAAGATGGTCATCCTGAATGCGGATCATCCGGACATCATGGAGTTCATCGAGTGCAAGGCCAAGGAAGAGGCGAAAGCCTTCACCTTGATCAAGGCAGGCTACGACGGGTCCGGTCCGGACTCGGAGGCCTATTCGTCCATCTTCTTCCAGAATGCGAACAACTCGGTCCGCGTGAGCGACGAGTTCATGTACGCGTACGAGAAGGACGGTGATTTCACAACCTATACGGTAAAGGGGCACGAGCCGGTCAAGACCTACAAGGCGCGCGAGATCATGCGCAAGATTGCGGAGTCGACCTGGCTCTGTGGCGACCCCGGCATGCAGTTTGATACGACGATCAACAAGTGGCACACGAGCAAGAACACGGCCCGCATCAATGCGTCCAACCCCTGCTCGGAGTACATGTTCCTCGACAACTCCGCCTGCAACCTGGCCAGTTTCAATCTGCTCAAGTTTGTCACACCGTCGGGCTCGTTCGACATCGCCGCGTACCGCCATGCCATCTCCGTGATGATTACGGCGATGGAGATTCTGGTGGACAACTCGGGTTATCCGACCGAGGCGATTGCCAAGAACTCGCACGATTACCGCCCGCTCGGTCTGGGCTATGCGAACCTTGGCGCGCTGCTGATGGCCCTCGGTCTGCCTTACGACTCAACCGCAGGACGCGACCTCGCCGCGGCGCTCACCGCCATCATGACCGGCCAGGCCTACCTGCAGTCGGCGATCCTCGCGGCGCAGTGCCCGCCGCTGGCTTCGGCTACTCCGCTAACGGCCAGCGTCGAGCGGCAGGGCGGCGCATGCCCCGGTTTCTACGTCAATCGCGAGCCGTTCCTCGACGTCATCCGGATGCATCGCGCCGAGGTGAACAAGATCGGCCGGTCGCGCGTGAGCGGCGAGCCGTTCGTCGTGCCGCAGCTCGAGGCGCTCATCGACGCCAGCCGCGAGTGCTGGGATATGGCGCTGCTTTACGGCGAGCGTCACGGCTATCGCAACTCGCAGACCACGGTGCTCGCGCCCACCGGAACCATCGGCTTCATGATGGATTGCGATACGACCGGCATTGAGCCGGACCTGGCGCTGGTGAAGTACAAGAAGCTGGTCGGCGGCGGCATGATCAAGATCGTGAACAACACGGTGCCGGCGGCGCTCTTCAAGCTCGGCTACAGCGATGAGCAGGTGAATGCCATCGTCAGCTACATCGACGCCACCGGCACAATCGAAGGCGCGCCAGGCATCCGCCCTGAGCACCTTGCCGTCTTTGATTGCAGCTTCAAGCCGGCCAAGGGCACGCGCTCCATTCATTACATGGGCCACATCAAGATGATGGCCGCGACGCAGCCGTTTCTCTCGGGCGCCATCTCGAAGACGGTGAACCTGCCGCACGAGGCCACCGTGGAAGATGTTGCCGAGGCCTATGCCGAAAGCTGGCGTCAGGGCATCAAGGCTGTGGCCATCTATCGCGACGGATCCAAGGGCACGCAGCCGCTGAACACGAGCCTCGACGCCAAGCGCGAGCCTTCTGCGCTGGATGCTATCGGCGCACGGGTTCTGGAGCATCTATCGGCGGGCCGCATAGCCGCCGAAGCGGACGTGAAGGCGCTGGAGGCCCGGATCAGCGAGAAGCTGGAGGTGACCGCGAAGCAGATGATTGCTGCCGCTGCCGCGTTCCAGCGGTCGCTGGATGAGATTGCAAGGGCCGCGCAGACTCCCTTACTGACACCGACTGCCGTGGTGGAGCCAGCGCCAGTGGTAAGCAAGTCGGTGGAGCAGGACCTGAACGCTCCTCCTCGGGCCGTGCGCCATCGCCTGCAGGAAGAGCGCGCCTCGGTGACCCACAAGTTCTCCATCGCAGGGCACGAAGGCTATATCACGGTGGGCCTCTATCCCACGGGGCAGCCGGGCGAGATCTTTATCCGCATGGCAAAGGAAGGCTCCACCGTCTCGGGCCTGATGGATGCCTTCGCCACTGCGATCTCGCTCGCGTTGCAGCACGGCGTACCGCTCAAGGTGCTCTGTGAGAAGTTTGCGCACACCCGTTTTGAGCCCTCCGGCTGGACCGGCAACGAGCAGATTGGCTATGCCAAGAGCCTGATGGACTACATCTTCCGCTGGCTCCATCTGCGGTTCCTCACCGGCACGCAACTGAGCCTGTTTGCGGGACTCGCTCCGCAGGCGCCGCAACTTCCGGCTGCGCCGTCGATGCTCTCCGAATCCGAGCTCGCCGAGCATGCGCCATTGCCGCAGAGCCAGCTCGCACGGCTTGCAGAAGAGGTGGCACGGAAGCTGAACCAGGTGAGCGGGCAGGCTGCTGCCGCGGGAATGGGCGGCACAACTCCACCAGCGGGCGGGATCGCACCGGAGATTCAGGCTGCGAGTTCGCCGGGCATCGCGTACGGCCACGGGCCTGCACTGGAGGATCGGGGCATCTACCACGCATCCGACGCCATGCGCGATATGTATGAGATGGGCGACGCGCCAAGCTGCTCCACCTGCGGCGCCATCATGGTCCGGAACGGAAGCTGCTACCGCTGCATGAGCTGCGGATCCACATCGGGGTGCAGTTAGAACTCGCGCAAGCAGTTCACAGGAGCCTGTTCTTATTTCGGCCGCCGATGCTCTCGGCGGCCATGTCCCTGAGTGTGGTGGCTGCGGCGTGCGGCGGCCAGAATGCATGGCAAGCGCCAGCGGGCGGAGGGCCGCTCCGGAGGATTGGGGAAGACTCGTCCTTGCCAACTCGATGTGGAAATAGACAAAGCTGCGCGCGGCCAACTATAAAAGAAAAGGGACAGTCCCGCCAGATGCGGAGAGGTGGCAGAGCCCGGTTGAATGCACCTGACTCGAAATCAGGCATAGTCGCAAGGCTATCGGGGGTTCGAATCCCTCCCTCTCCGCCAGATAAATCAAGCAAATAGAAAGGTTTACAGACAATTCAGGAAAATCAAAGGCCGCCCTTCCGGGTGGCCTTTTTTAGTCTGGTGGCTGTTCTGGTGGCTGTTGCTCTTGCATGATTCCCCGGTGGCTGTTTGGTGACTGTTTTCCTGCTCAGCAGCTCGACGGCGTTCTGCAGGTGACCGGGCGATAGATGTGCGTACCTGGCCGTCATCTGGATCGTCTTGTGCCCCATGAGTTCCTGAACCGTTTTCAGGGGCACGCCGGCCATGACCAACCGGCTGCAGAAGGTGTGCCGGAGACAGTGCCAGGTGAAATCCCGAATCTTGGCCTTGGAGACCGTCTCCTCAAACCAGCGCCGGATGGGTTTCCGGATGAACGGCTTCCCGTTGTCGGTCACAAAGACCCGTTCGCCCTGGCCCGAAACCTGCCACTGGCGTTCGAGCGCGGCCAAGGCCACGGAGTTGAGCGGGATGACACGGTCGGAACCGTTCTTGGTTTTCAGCAGATGGATGCGCCGGGCCTTGAGGTCCGTCTGCGCCCACTCCAGACTGAACTGCTCCGAGCGCCGCATCCCGGTGTGAAGGGCGACCTCGAACTCGTTGAGGTAGCGGTTCTGGTAATCATCGGCCAGAATCTCCCGCAGGCTCGACTCTTCCTCGTCGGAGAGGAACCGGATGCGGGCGTTGTCTTCTTTCTTGGCCTTGATGAGGCGGGCCGGATTCCGCTCCGTCCATCCATTGCGGATGGCCTCGCGAAAGATCATGCTGAGCGTTGCGCGGTAGCGGTTGAACGTCGCCGGGCTCGTCTTCCGCGATTCGAGAAAGGCTTCCAGTTCCTGCTGCGTCAGCGAAGACGCCGCCCGCTCACCGAATTCCGCGGCCAGCAGACCGATCTTCTGTTCGTCGTCCGCCGGATTCGCCTTGTGCTTCTGAGCGTAGGCGAGCGCGTTGTTGGCGAACTCTTGAAAGCTCCGCTCGCGGGCACGTAGCGGCTTCGTCAGCTTCCGGCCGGCAATGGCATCGGCCTTGCGCTGCTGATAGAGCTTGATGGCATCCGCCTTGCGTCCGACCTTCTCGCGGCGGCGCTTGCCTTCGGCATCGACGTAATGAATCCACCAGATGCCGCTGCCCGGAATCTTTTCCCAAACGCCTCGGGGCATATTCACCTCCCGCGCTTGAGGCATAGTATACCTGATTATTAACTGTACAACACGAGATTATTATTGACGTTTATCCGTATCGGTGGCTGTTTCCAACAGCCACCAAGTCATGGGAGAGCCACCCGATACAATTCACACGGGTGGACGCCGGTCCCTACCGAAACCCGGTGACATGCCGACTTTTGAGGAGTACCCTGAAGAGAGCCTGTAACACGCAGAATATAGAATAGATAAAGGTGCATTTTGGATCGACAGGCATGAATCTTTTACCAATTGGAATGTCTAAGGGGCGGCGTAGATGAACAGTGTCAATCTGCGCATCCGCTACCGGCCTGTCCGCATCGCGTGGTGCATAAGGGACCAAAACTTTGATGATCTGCGCCGTGCCATTCGGCTGACACACGGGTTTCGCGGCGGGATCCTCAATCCCATTGTTCCGGTCGGCACGGTTCACGCATCCGAAATGATCCGGCGGTTCCGCGTAGATGCGCTGATGAATCTCAGCGACGACGCAGAAATCATGAAGTTCCTGAAAGATGCAGACTTCCTTCCCTGGCCGCTAGATCATGACACCCTCTTCACAGATAGTTTCGGCCTATGCTCGCCATCGTTTCTGGATGTATCCCATACCCTGAACGCAATCGCAGATGAACGTCGAATCTCTACGGTCAACGATTCAAGGGATGGCGTTTCTGTCGAGGATGAAGCTGAATTCGCACTGGTGCGATGGGAAGAAGATGACCCGTTGAAAGACGTTCTCCTCGCGTCGTTTGGGGCTTACGCTGATCCAAATGAAATCCAGCGTGACTATGAAGGGTTTATTCAAACACGGCTCTTTCCGTTCAACTATACGGCGCGCAAAGATCAGCCAATTCCCGCATCGTTGCTAACCAAGGCAACGCCGTCGTCGATCAGCGATCAAGATCTCATCTGGGATCGAGTTCCAGGAGACGCAACGATTGGTTTTTATGCCGGTTCTGCCAATAGCTTCGACGACCTTGTGAACTTCTGGAACCTGCGCGTGTGTGGTATCAATGTCGTCTTTCTCGACCCAGATCATTCAAACCGACTGGAATTGTTGAGGGATAGCCATACAGAGTTTATCTCCCGAATCCAATCCCGAGTTCGCCATACAGACAGAACGATCGCGGTCTGGAGCCGCTCGCAGGATCTGGTTGCCCGCCTTCGATTCGGTCACGAACTCGTGCCTTACTTCAAGCAGGTCGAAGGCGTGAATATCCTGCAAGGCACCATTCACCCGCCTCTTCATTACATCTCTGAGCGCAGACTTCTAGGCGTATTGTCGGAACGTTCTGGGAAGCCAACCATTGCGTTTCAGCTTCCGGAGAAACCATTTCGGATTGAGGATCCGGTTGAATTGCACGATCAGCATTTTGTGGTCTCCGTAAGCCGGATTTCGAATCAATCAGACGATCCTCATACTTTCTGGGCTCCATACATCCCGGACATGAATCAGTGGTTAGGGCGCGCAATCCGGATGCGCTCGAACGCACTTCGCGTCGAAGAGGACGGATTTGGGATCATCTGCCCCATTACGGAAGAGCACCTTGAGGTTAGTGGTATCCCGAAGCTTGAACTCGCAAAGCGACTCTTCGAGTTTGCAGGAATCAAGGCGCATTCCAGCCATCCGGGAAGGATTGCGACACGCCTGATCTCGCAGCTCGGGGGTGTGCAAGGATGCAGAGTCCTGAAGATTGCAGGGGTGCGCCGCCTCATTAAGGAGCACAGTGCTCTCCAAGAGTTTGAATGGGATACGGCAATTCAGACGATAGCCCGCGGCACTGCGGACAATCCTCAACCTCCATTCTCGGAATACGAAGATCTTTTCATCGAGCCGCGCAGCATGACTTCCAAGCTGACACCAGTTAACGTGTTTCACTATCTGCTGGGAAAGGGCGTATTCCGAGTAGGTCTCACGTTATCATGCCCAAATTGTGAGCTCTCGTTCTGGATACAGCTCGATGATGTGTCGACACAAGCGGAATGCGCGTACTGCGGCAACCGCTTTGATACCACTCGGCAGTTGGGAAAAGACCCTTGGAAATATAGGAGGTCGGGCCTGTTCGGGGTCGATAACAACCAGGAAGGCAGCATCCCTGTAGCATTGACGCTTCAGCAACTCGACACGCATCTGAGTCACTCGTCGAACGGTCTATTGATGACGAATCTTGAGTTGGAGGCCGGGCGAGCGAGTCCAAAGTGTGAGACCGATGTCTTTATTGCCATTCAAGGGTAAGGCCATGTCTGCATCGCGGTTGGCGAATGCAAAGATGCGAAGTGCACGATCACAGTCGATGATGTCCGGAATATGGCGGCGGTAGCCGATGCATTTCCGGATCAGCTTTTTGAGAGCTATATCATTTTTGCGAAGACCGGCCCGTTTAGCCAAGAAGAAATCGATCGCTGCAAGGAGGCACAGTCCCAAAGCGGGGCTCCCCGGGTGATTATGCTTTCGGACCGAGAACTAGAGCCGTACTTCGCGTATGCGCGGGCCTCGAAACAGTTTGAGATGGATACGACAGCCATATCGCTCAGCGACCTTGCTCGGTCAACAGTTCAGCTATATTTTTCTCCAACTCCGAAGGCGTCCGGAGCATGAGCATAAATGGAGGCGCGCACGAATAGGGACTGATAAACAGACTAGTCTTCTGAATATCGCGAGCACCAAAGAGGAATAGGCTGGGCGCGGAACGGCCATCCTTCAGTGGCCGTTTTGAAGTGTTCTATTCCAAACAGTCATAGCCAACTTCCAAAAAGTTATTGGACACGGCGCGAGAATCGGGCATAGGTTCACGGCATATCGCGGCCCATCGGGCCGCTGGAGGTGCCGATGAACGTCCTGCCCACACTCATTGCCCGGCGCCAGCCGTTGCGCCGGCTGCTCACCCGCCTCAGCCTCAACACCGTGATGATCGTCTTCCCTGCTCTGGCTTCCGCCCAGAGCGGATCACCGTTCGATACCGGACTCACCTCGATCCAGAACCTCTTCACCGGAACCATCGCCAGGGTTGCCAGCCTGATCGCCATCGTGATCGGCGGCTACCAGTTCGCCCACGGCGAGCCAGGCGCGAAGAAGGCTCTTGCCGGCGTTGCCGCCGGGACCGGTATCGCCGTGCTGGCGGTGAACGTCCTGAGCTGGCTATGGGGAATCTGATCTCCCGAACCGCAACAGTCACCAATCAAGTTCTTACAAGTGTGAGGGGCTTTCGATGCAGACACACACCAATAGCCGGCGTAGGAACCGGATCTACAAGAGCCTGCACAAGCCCCTCACTTATCTGGGCGTCGAGCGGACGGTGTTCTACTTCGTCTGCGTGGGCGCGGTGGGAGCCTTCAACCTCTTCAACAGTCTGCTGGCCGGCGCAGCCGTCTTCGTTGGCGGCTACGTCTTCGGTCATTGGGTGACGGCGAGCGATCCGGCGTTTCTGCGCATTCTCGCGAAGTCGGAACGCTACAACAGCCGCTACGACGCGGCGAAGCAGAGCACACCCCGCGTGGAGGTCATCTGATGCTGCGTCTCAGCAAGGTCATCAAACCGTGGAAGGAGGCCTCCGCGCTCTCGGACCACATCAACCTATACGGTTTCTGGAACGAGACGGCATTTCTGACCAAGAGCGGCGATCTCGGCATGGTGCTGAGTGTGACCGGCGTCGATTACGAGAGCCTCGACTGCGCTGGGCAGGAGTACGCCGTGAAGCGGCTGGAATCAGCGCTCAAAGCGTTCGGCACCGGCTTCCACGTCTACCAGTATCTTTTCAAGTCGAACCGGCCGGAGATTCCCTTCACCGATTACGACAGCCCCGTTGTGCAGGAAGCTGTGGATTATCGACGCCGGTTCTTCGCGAAAAAGGCTGACCAACTTTATCAAATCGAAATTTACTACTGCATCCTGCTCGAAGGCGCGCGATCGAAGACCGGCATCGGCGCGGCGCTTGGGCAGCTCTTCCGCGACCCGGCGGGAGCCGTAAACGAGCTGAGGACGCAATTCACCAACAGCCGCATGAAGACGCTGCTGCGCGCGCAGATCGAGCGCGACCTGGCGCGGCTCGACAGCCACGTGCAGGGATTCGCGCGGCAGCTCAGCGATTTCGTGCGCATCGAGATACTCGACCAGCAGGGCCAGTTTCGCTTCTTCCGGCGTCTGCTCAATTATGACGCATGGCGGATTGCCGGAACTCCGAAGCATACGCAGTTTCTCGACTACCAGGTCGTCAATTCCGACATCGAGGCCGAGCGGGACCATCTTCGCGTGGGCGAGCACTTCGTGCGGATACTCACGATGAAGGAAGCCATCGGCGAAACCCGGCCGCTCGTGCTCGATGCGCTGCTGAAGGTTCCGGCTAACTTCTACGCTGTCACCGAATGGACGCCGTTGAGCGTCGAGAAGGCGCGCAAGGAAGTCAACAAGCGCCGCCGCCACTTCAATGTCTCGAAGACCGGCTTCGTTTCGCAGTTGGGCACGAGCACCGAACAGGTGAACCCGCGCGATGTGCTGGTGGATGAATCGAAGCAGGCCGACATCGAGAATCTGGGCGATTGCCTGCGCGAGCTGGGCGGGGGCCAGTCGCTCGGCGAGTTTTCGCTGACCATCGTGCTCTACGGACGGGACCGCCTGGCGCTCGATGAGCGCGTCGGCGCGTTCGCCGGCGTCTTCACCAACGCCGACGGCAGCTTGTTTGTCGAGACTTACAACCAGCTCAACGCCTATTTCGCCACCGTGCCCGGCGGTTCCGCCTTCAACCTGCGGCGAATGCTGCTGCTCAATACCAACTACGCCGACCTGAGCTTTCTGTTCGCCATTCTGCCGGGTGAGAAGGTGAATGCCTACCTCAACGCCGAGTACCTTGCCGTGCTCGAAACCGACAACGCCACACCATACTTTCTGAATCTGCATTGCGGCGAAGTGGCGCACACGCTCATTCTCGGCATGACCGGATCAGGTAAATCGTACTTCTGCAATTTCTTGCTACAGAACGCGCAGAAGTACAAGCCCTTGACCTTCATCTTCGACATCGGCGGCAGCTTCGAGTCGTTGACGACGATCTTTGGCGGCAGCTACTTGAACGTCGGTCAGGAGGCGCGGGACTTCACCATCAATCCGTTTTCGCTAGCGCAGACCAAAGAAAACATGCAGTTTCTCTTCAGCTTCTTCCGCGTGCTGATCGAGGGGAATAATCAGCGGTACCGGCTCGACTTCAAGGAGGAGATCAAGCTGTGGGATGCCATCGAGCGCATCTACATGCTGGAGCCGGGACAGCGGACGGTCTCTAACTTTGCCAACATTGTTGGTGAGTTGAAGGACCGGCTGCATCGCTGGACCCACGCCGGGCAGTATGGGTTTCTCTTCGACAACGCCGAGGACACACTCTCGTTCAGCCAGTTCCAGACCTTCAACTTCGCGGGATGGGGCGATGCTCCGGAAGTGCTGGAGCCGCTGCTCTTCTACGTACTCCACCGGGCGTCGAACGAGATCTGCGATCCGGCGCGGCTGGCCACCTTCAAAATCTTCCTGCTCGACGAGGCCTGGCTGTTCATCAAGAACGAGACGATTCGCAACTATGTCGTCCAGGCGCAGAAGACGTGGCGCAAGCATCGCGCTGCAATGATTCTGGCCACGCAATCCATCAAGGAGTTGCAGGAGTCGGGGATGCTGCACATCGTCTCCGAGAGCTGCCCGACCAAGATATTCCTCGCCAACCCGGAGATGGACCGTGCGGTCTATGCCGAGGCGTTTCACCTGAACGATACGGAGCTTGACCTGATCGCAGGCCTCGTTCCGCCGGGGCAGATGCTCATCCGCAAGGCGCAATCGTCGAAGAAGGTCCACCTGAACGTCGATTCCGTTACACACTGGATGGCGACCAACAACGCCAAGGACAACCTGCGCAAGCGCGAATACTTCGCGCGCTTCGGCATTGCCGAGGGCTTACGCCGGCTCGCCGAGGAGTTCCCGTTTCAGCCGCGCACCATCACAGCAACACCATCCCCCACCTTGAAAGGAGCCGCAGCATGAATGGCAAATTGATCTTCATCGCCGGGCTGGCCCTGGCGCTCACTCCGCTTGGCGTGTCAGCGCAGGAAGCGTCGGCGCGCACCGTGCAGTACCACGCGCAGGACATCATTCCCATCCACGCCAAACTGAAATACACGACACTGATTGAGTTGCCGGCAACCGAGAAGATCGTGGAGGCCGCGACCGGCGACAAGGACTTCTGGGTTGTGGACGTGGTGGGCAACTTCTGCTTCGTGCATCCGGCGAAGGCCGGCATCAGCTCGAATCTCAACCTGATTACCGACAAAGGCGACATCTATTCGTTTACCTTGCAGGATGTTTCTGGCACTGCGGACGTGCCGGACCTGAAGGTGATCGTCGTGCCTGCGGACCGCTCTTCGATCATCGCGGCTAACGGGCCGCCGCAGTTCGTGCCCGCCGCGCAACTGGAGCAATCGCAGCAGGCGCTTGCCGCCGTGCAGTCGCACATCACCGACGCCGTGGATGAATTCAAGAGCGCCTACCCGCTCTCGCTCAAGTTCGACTACACGTTCCACGCCAACGAAGCACCCTTCGACATTGAGGCGATCTACCACGACGACAGGTTCACCTATATCAAGACCGACGCGCCGGAGAAGTTCTCGGTCTACGAGATGCGCGACGGCAAGCCGAACCTGATCTCGTACCAACTCAACAACGGCACCTACATCATCCCCAAGGTGATGGACTCGGGGTATGTCGAGTTGGGTAAGAAGAAGATGGAGTTTTCGCGCAAAGGGTAGGAGGTGAATCATGGCGGAACCGATTGCGAATTCGCCGAGTACGATGCCGATTGAACCGGAGCTGCGCCGCACCGGCCGGGAGCCAAAGGGCGTGCTCCAGAAGAACCTGAAGCCGCTGCTTTACCTGGGCGCGGCACTGCTGGTCATCGTGGCGGCCGTCTTCAGCAGTACCGGCAAGAAGACGCCTGCCGAGAAAAACGCGGGAGCGCATGAGCCGCCGCAGCCGATGCTTCAGGATGCTACCGACAACAACGTGCAGGACTTGAAGAATCAGGTTGCAGCCGCACAGCAGCAGGCGGCGCAACAAAAGACAGCCGCCGATCCCGCGCTGGCCAATGCGACTCAGGCGCAGCAGGCCGCGGCGGCCAACTATGGACCGAACGGACAGCCGGTTCCGTGCGTACCGGGCCAGCCCTGCGCGCAGCAGACCGCGTATGTGCAGCCACAGCTCAGTCCAGCCCAGCAGGAAGAACAGCAGCTCGCGGCAAAAGACAGAGAACTTGCCTATGCTTCGCGTTTTGCGTCTAACATTGTTTACAAAAGCGCGCAGGATGAGACGCCTCGCCAACCAACCTCTGCTGCCTTGGCGGAGAGCGAGAGCGCACCGGGCGCGCAAGGGAACGCAAGTCCCTATCTGCCGGCGCAGGACCGCGGCGCGAGCAGCCTGATTGCAGCTCGCGCGGCAGGCGATCCGCCGGTCAATTCACCAACTCAATCAACCGCCCAGCATAGAGCGGAAGTCAACATCGACGCGGCCACGGGACAGCCTTACGTGATCTACGAGGGGACGACCTTGGATACCGTTCTGATGAATCGTCTTGACGGAGACGCCGCCGGGCCGGTGAAGGTGCTCGTGTCGAATCCGCTTTACTCGCACGACCGCCAGCACGTGTTGATTCCCGAAGGAACCATCGTGCTGGGCGAGGCGCGCAAGATCGGCGCCGCAGGGCTCGGCCAGCAGCGCCGCCTGGCGGTTGTCTTTCATCGCATGATTATGCCGGACGGCTATTCGGTCGATCTCGACCAGTTTCACGGCCTCGACCAGATCGGCGAGGAGGGGCTAAAGGATAAGGTCAACAATCACTATCTCCAGATCTTCGGAACCTCGATTGCGCTGGGCGTGATCGCCGGCGCGGGCGAGATTGAACAGGGCGGCGGGATGATTACGACCAGCGGGTCGCAGGCCTTCACTATGGGAGCCTCATCGAGCACCTCGGACTCAGCGACGACCGTGCTCGACAGGTTCCTCGAAATTCCACCCACGATCACCATTCGTGAAGGGCATCGCGTCAAGGTGTACTTCACGCAGGATATGCTGCTCCCTGCCTACGAGAACCACACCATTCCACAGACGTTTTGAAGGAGTCGCTCATGTACTGCACGATCCGATTCTCCGCTCTTTCGGCCGCTCTCATCCTGGCTCTTTCCGGATGCAAGAGTCACCAGGCAAAGGTCGATGCTCTGCAGAAAGAGTACGACCAACTCGGACAACAATTCCGCCAGGACTGCTCCGCAGAAATGATCAATGTTCCGCCTAAGCTGAGTCCCAAATGCGCTGACGAGAACAAAAAGGTCGGCGATGCGTGGGGCCGGCTACAAGCCGAACGCGCCAAGAACTAACCACGGAGGAAAAAACATGAAGTTTCACCTCGCGCTCGCACTCGTTGCGGCGACCGGATTCGTGTCGCCTGCATACGCTCAATTCGGTTCGGGGATTGTCTTCGATCCCACGCAATCCGGCCACGCGATCCAACAGATCATCCAGGCCAGCCAGCTTTACACAACGGCGGTCTCGACGACCCAGAACGTCATCGCCGCCTACAACCTCGCGCAGCGAATGGCGACGCTGCCGCAGGCGCTCTTTACCTCTTACGCCAATCTGGGGCGACAGCAATGGGTCACTCTGACCACTCCGGCCAACACCTATGGCAACGCGATTCTCTGGATGAACTCGGCGTCGAACGGGTACGATTCCACAGCCGCTAACAAGGCTGCCAGCATCCCGCGTACAGCCCAGATCAGCGGGTACAGCTCGCTCAGTTCCAATGGCCAGCAAGCCATTGCGGCACGAGGCGCGACGGTCGATCTCGCGGACGCCGTGGACGCCAGCAGTCTACAGACCATCGGGACCATCCGCGCGAACGCCGCGCAGCAGGAGGCGGACATTGCCCGTCTCGAAGCCGACAGCCACTCGACCGACCCCTCGCAGCAAACCGAAATGGCGACCTTGCAGCGGATCAATCAGGCGCTGCTGATCGAGCTGCGAACCGAGCAGGAGACCAACCAGCTCTTGCAGGCTCAGGCGCTGCAACAGCTCATTGGTCAGAAGGTCCAACAGGACAACCTGAAGGCGCTCTTCCAGGCCGGGAACAACTACCAACAGAACTTCAACACAGTCACCCCGCAGCAGACCAGTTCGGGTACGCAGTGGGCCTTTCACTACTGACGGGAAGGAGCGGCGGCAATGGACTTTCTTATCCTCATCAAGAACGGCTGCGACAACCTGACGGCGACCGCCGCTCCATCCGTCGATGCACTCGGCCTGCGGATGGTGATCGCACTCGCGACGATCATGCTTGTCTGGTTCGGCGTACAGGAAGCACTCGCATCGGCGCAAGGCGGTCCCGGCTTCAACGTGGGAAAGTTCCTGAGCTTTTTCCTGCTCATCACCTTCGCCTACAGCTTCGTAAAGTTCTACGACGGCTCGATTCCCGGCGTCGGCTACTCACTCAAGAGCTTCGTCAGTGGCGGGACCAGCAGCCTCGTCGATACCATCGGCAACGACTCCACGCAAGAGGTACAAAACACTATCCATGATGCTCTTGGGAAAGTAGGGACGCTCTCGCCATCGCTAACCGAGCCCTACACCCTTCTTTGTACCTACACCGTGCAGGTCATCCTCAGCATATTGACGGCGCTGATCGGCGTCATTATCGCTTACGGAGCGATCGGAGCCACGGTCATTGGACTTCTCGGTCCGGTCTTCATCCCGTGGATGGTCTTCGACAAGACCGACTTTCTCTTCTGGGGATGGCTGCGGGCCTTCCTGGGCTTTGAGTTCTACAAGGTCGTGGCCGCCGCGACCATGAGCGTCATGAGCCACCTGCTCATTTCCTATTTCACGAGTGGAGCCAACAATGTCGGCGATCCCCAGCGGCTCATCACGCTCATGCCGGGCCTGATCATACTGTGCATCGTTGCCGGCTTCGTTCTGCTCAAGATCCCGACCATGACGGCAACACTCTTCTCCGGCCATACCGGTGGCCACGGCATAGGCATGGGCGGACTGATCACCGCAGCAATCATCCGGGCCATCTAGGACCAGTGGAGGCGATCCAATGACATCCCAAACAATGACCTCTCCAGACATTACGCGCGCGGCGGAACGCTACCTCGAACAGTACGGCGATCCGCTGGTGATGAACACCTACCTCAAGGTCACAATTTTGGTCCTTGCCGGGATCGTGGTCCTGCTCGGCGCGCTCGTCTATCGCAGTCAGATGGCGCTGGCCAGCGTCCATCCGCTCATCGTGCG
>JBBIVH010000049.1:0-1205 GCA_037439805.1 Acidobacteriaceae bacterium | reverse complement strand
GACGTGGGCCGGGCCGAAGCGATCGACTACCGCAACTTCCAGTACCGGCCGCAGGAGGCCGAGAACAAATACTATCTGACCCGCTGGGCGGAACTCTACTTCAGTCGCAATCGCTTCACCATCGAGCGCGACCAGACCAACTCTCTCTACTTCCTCAACGACGACGTGCAGCGCGCGGTGATCGAGCAGGAGCGCAAGGACGGGATCATCGCCAAATACCAGGGTGACAGTTCGCTGCCCTTCGTCGATGTCGAGGTCAAGAGCGTCGTCCTCGACGACCTGCGGCAGTCGCCTTACGCGGCGCGCATCGAGTTCGAGAAAGTCTACTCGAACCCGGCGGATCACTCCGAACTCAAGCGGGAGCAATGGACCGCCAGCGTCACCTACGTCTTCCGCGAGAAGGTGAAGAACAACGAGCTGGCCGTCAATCCCCTGGGATTGACCATCGTCCGCTTCCGGGCCGACCAGGCGTTCGAGTAGTCGAAGCCACACCCCAAACTTCGAGGTTTCCATGTCCACACGTGGCCACAAATCGCGCCAAATACGAACGCAGATACGCCCTTCGTTTCTTCGCAGGCGGCACAACGCCTCATCGTGCGCGATGAAGCGGTATCGCCCATCGTCCGAACGTGTCCTTGTCCAGGCGGCATCGAGAATCTTTCGCCGGCTGCGGCGGGCCGCAGGCTTGCCGGGAACACCATGGTGGATGCTGTCCATGAAGCGTTCGCTCCATCGCTTTTCCCCTTGCTTGTCCGGTCACACGCTTCGGGCCTCATCCGACGCCCGGCGGCACTGCGCCGCTCTGCTTTCCGGACTCCTCTCCCAAAGCAAGTTTGGGCCCCTGCTCCAGAATGCGCGCCTTGGCGCTTGGGAGTCGGGCTCCTCGCTAAGGCTTCGCCAAGGAGTGACCCGGCCAAGTCGGGAATTCAACTCAAGGAGACTCACCATGTATCAGAACCGCATCTCGCTCATCGGATTCCTCGGCCAAGACGCCAGCAGCTACACCGCCAACAACGCCAGCTTCACCGTTCTCTCGCTTGCCACCAAAAGCTCGTACAAGGACAAGAAGTCGGGCGAGTACAAGGGCCATACCGAGTGGCATCGCTGCATCGTGTGGGGCAAGTTGGCCGAGTACGCGAAGACGCTTACCAAGGGCGCGCATCTGGCCATCGACGGCGAGTTGCGCAGCCGCGAGCGCGTGGACA
>JBBIVH010000048.1:0-15948 GCA_037439805.1 Acidobacteriaceae bacterium | reverse complement strand
GATGTGCGGTTCAGAATGCAAGCCGAGCCGCATCCCTCGCAATTTCCTAGTGTACGGGAAAGCGGGGTTGGGGTCAATGCACGGGGGTAGTGTCCGGTTTCCGGTTAGGGGGTCAACCGCTACAGGAAAAAACGCGCAGTCATGTTGAGCGGAGCGATCTCGAAACATATGCGGTTGCTGTTCGCATTGTCCCGATTGCCGGTCAACCGGCCAATACCGACGGTACGGCCGAGATGGCGCCACCGAGAACTCCGATATCGACAAGAAGTAGCATTATGCTACCATTCATACATGAGTCAGCCAGTCAAGCTCTCGGATGCCCTTGTCCTCGACGCCCGTATAACGGGCAAGATCGTTGAGCGCTCCATTGCCGGCCAGGTCGAATTCTGGGCACGGCTCGGCCGGTCCATCGAACCACTTCTTCAGGGCGACCAGGCTCTGACGCTATGCCGCAAGGCAGCGGCGCGGCCCTTGTCGGAATGCCTCAATTCGGCGGACAGCACGAAGGGGCGTAAACGGCTGAAGGCCTACCTCGAAAGCCAGCCGTTTCCCCATTACGAAGCGCACCCAGATATTGCCGGCTTGCTGGTTCGTATTGATGCGGACGGCCGCCGCACTACCGGCCGATTCATCAAGCGACAATTTCAACCGATTAGATCGGCAAAGAGGACGGCTGCAAAGTAGTGGATCTCCCGCTGGATCGCCGTCCGGTCATTGTGGCCCTTGCCGGACCCAATGGCGCAGGCAAATCGACCTTCTACCGCGCTTATCTTGAGGAAGCAGGCCTGCGCTTTGTCAACGCCGATGTGCTGTCCCGTGAACTGAGAACTGGCCCGTATGAAGCCGCAAGAGTGGCAGATTCGCTCCGGCGTGAGCTCGTAAAGCAAAGGGAGAGTTTCGTCTTCGAGACGGTCTTCTCCGATCCTGCAGGCGACAAGTTGGCATTCCTCAAGGACGCCGCTGCGGCAGGATACACGGTCATTCTTTGCTTCATCGGCATTTCCGGCCCCGCAACCTCCGAGCAGCGAATCGCAATGCGAGTCTCGCAGGGCGGCCATGACGTACCCACGGACAAACTGCAGACCAGGTTTCCGCGGATATTGGCGAATCTCAGAAGCGCATTGCGCGAACTACCCCACGTTTGGGTGTTTGATAATGACGACTTGCGTCACCCCTTCCGCCTGGTTACCGTCTACGCGAACGGGCAACCGGTTCGTTCGCAAAAGCCGACTCCCCAATGGCTCGAGTCGGTGCTGGATTGATGGTGGATCGGGTGCCTAGCAGCGTGATTGACTCGTGACGAATTGGCCTCGGTAGCCGCTCATCGGTCCTCTCAGGCCAAACAGGACGATTTCAGCAAAGGTAAGAGTAGGCGGTGATTCGGGAGTTGGCGGGTACCTGCGAATGCGGAAAGGGGTGCTACCTCAGTGAGGATAGAACCCGGATTTGCACGCCTTCGATATACACAGTTCCGTCCCGGCCCACACTTGATGAATGACCGATCAACAACCGGACTACAGCAAGTGTTGGGCACAATGCCTTGGCGACTGCGGTGGACCCATGTCACGGGAGCATATCGTGTCGAAGTGCCTGTACGGACCAAATGTGAAGGTGAAGGGTCTGCCCTGGTGCAAGGTTGAATGGTCTTACCGCAGTATCGACAACCTCACCAGCAAGATACTGTGCAAGGATCACAACTCCCGGCTCAGTGATGTGGATGATGGAGCAAGACATACGCTCGATACCATCATCGCTGCCTTCGCTCTCTGGAATCTGCGGAGTAGGATCATCAGCCGTAGATGGACGGTACGCCATTTCACAACCAACATGCTCCTGCTTGAACGCTGGTGCCTGAAGACGCTCATCCATACCAACCTGAACCTGAAGCCGGGATGGCCTATCAAAGGAGATTCTCCCGATCCAACCGATGAGTTGGTGAGGATCGCATTCGGGATGGAACGCTTCAAGCGTCCAATGGGCTTGTATGTCGTTGGCTCTGAGAAGCCGGAGCAAGGGACTGTGAATCTGGAACAAAGCGAAATCACTATCGTCATTGAGACCGCGAACGAGAGGTTAAGCGGCGCCACGTTCGACATGTGGGGATTGACCTTCCTGCTGAGTCTCCATCCTGAAGAACGAACGATGAAGAACGAGGGGCGCCTGATTGGCAGGAACGGAATGGATCACAAGTTCCAGACGCATGACGATAAGGGCAGGCTGGTGCTGTCGCACGTGCTCAAGTACGAGTATTGAAATGTAGGGCGCGTTTCCGTTTTCTGGGCGGTTAGTCGGCTATCTGGAGTCGCGCCACAACTGGCTGCCCGCTACAAATTGAACAGTTCGCGGAGGCGCTTGGTCTGGGCGCGGCTGACGGGGATCTCGGTCTGCTTTTTGTCGTTCATGCGGAGCTGGTAGCTGGACTTGAACCAGGGGACGACTTCGCGGATGTGGTTGATGTTGACGACGTAGCCGCGGTGGACGCGCCAGAAGAGGGCGGGGTCGAGGAGTTCGAGGAGGTCCTCGAGGGTGCGGCATTTGGACTGGCCTTCGAAGCTCTGGGTGACGACGCGGATGACGCCTTCGTCGATGGCGGCGAAGCAGATTTCAGCCTGATCGACGAGCAGGAGACGGCTTTGGGCCTGGACGATGAGGCGCTGGGGCTGACGCGCGGCGGCGGCCTGGGGATGGTTGAGCAGACGGAGCAGCGCGTCCATCTGTGGCTCGGGCAGCGCGCCGGGGGATGACTGGCCGGTGAGGCGGTTTTGGACGCGGGCACGCACGCGCTCGAGGGCCTGCTCGACGCGGGTGCGGTCGAAAGGCTTGAGGAGGTAATCGACGGCGTTCACGTCAAAGGCGCGGACGGCGTACTGGTCGTAGGCGGTGGCGAAGACGATGTGAGGGAGGGGCTCGGCGTGGGCAGCGGGCTGCGCCTTATGGCGGTTCAAGAGGCGCTCGACGGCGGCGAGGCCATCGAGGCCGGGCATCTGCACGTCGAGGAAGACGAGGTCGGGGTGGTGCTCCTCGATCAGCTCGACGGCTTCAATGCCATTGCTTCCCTGGGCGAGAACGTCGACGTCGCCCACCTGGTCAAGGAGATACTTCAACTCTTCGCGAGCGAGCTGTTCGTCGTCGATGATGAGGGCGGAGAGGGTCATGCGCGTGAAACTTGATTGTAGGAAGGCGCGGGAGCGGGGTCAATTGCCGGAGCGCCGGCAGGAAGCCTACTCGCCGATGGCGTGGAGGCGGGCCGGCATGTGGTCGCGGGCGAGTTCGTGGCCGCAGCGGGTACAGAACTGGTCTGTGGCGCGGACGGTGCGGAAGCAGTTGCCGCAACTGGCGGTGAGCTGGTAGTTGCACTGCGGACAGAAGTGGAAGTCGCTCTGGACGTGGGTGGCGCATGCGGGGCAGCGGGAGACGAGCGGGGCACGGAGCAGGAAGTAGAGCACGGCGCCGATGCCGCCGGGCATGACGAAGCAGATGAGCATCCAGAAGCGGGCGCTCATGGCGCGACGGGGCGCGTCCTTGCTGACGAAGCCGACCATGAGGAAGTAGAGCGCGGCGAGCAGGCCCCATGAGACGTTGAGATAGATGCGCAGGCCGAGTGGCGGAACGTGGTGCTGGGTGGTGGGAAAGACGATCCAGAAGTAGTACTCGACGAGGATGAAGACGGCGACGCCGGCGAGGATGGACCAGAGCGGGACCAGCCGCGTGTCGTCAGTGGCGTGGATGGATTGAAGTTCGCGCATCGTGAATCGGGCTCCTGCGGAGGCCGTACCAAACGTTAACCGCAGCTGAAGGCCTAGTCAATGGACGCGACGAGGAAAAGAGAAGTTGCGCGGTACGATGGTTTTTTGCGGCGGTACGGGGGTGGGTCAGGAGCGGCGGCGGAGCCAGCCGGCGACGATGGCGGCGCCGATCAGGGCGGTGAGAACGAAGAGTCCCCAGATGGTGAGCTGGCCGACGAAGCTGGAGATGCGCTCTTCTTCGATGAGGATATCGCCGATCCAGCAGAAGGGCGGGGCGAGGACGACGAGGAAGAGGAGGGCGGCAAGCACGGCGAGGGCGCGGCTGCGGCGGCTGGATGCTTTCTGATCCTGAAGGACGCCGAGGGAGGCGAGGACGACGCGGCGGGTGCGGTGAGCGGTGGAGGCGTCGCGTTGGGCCGTATGGCCGGCGAGAGCGGAGGCGACATCGTGGACGGAACCGGCCCGCTGGGGTTCTGGTCCCGTGGGGGCGACCGGGCCGGAGTGGGTCACACGGCCTCCGTGACGCGCTCGGGGGATTCCACGAAGGGACGCAGGGCGGCGAGGCCGCGATAAAGTCTTGATTTGACGGTGGAAAGCGGCGCTCGGGTGACTTTGGCGATTTCATCGAGGGAGAGATCCTCATGGAAGCGGAGGACGAGGACTTCGCGGTAGAGGGTGTCGAGCTGGAGGAGAGCCGCGGCGACGCGCTCGCGGTCTTCGCTGCTGGAGCAGCGGTCAAAGGGGCTGGGCTGGGTGTCGGCCACCTCGAAGGCGAGCGGCTTGTCGTCGTCTCCGCCCATCTCAAAGAGCTCGTCGAGGCTGGAGAGGAAGCGCTTGCGCTTCTGATCGATGACGAGGTTGCGCGCGATGGTGAAGAGCCAGGTTTCGAAACGGGCCTTGGCGTTGAATTGCGCGCCGCGGGTGAGGACGCGCATCCAGACCTCCTGGAAGAGGTCTTCGGCCTGCTCACGGTTGCCGGTGAGGAAGACGAGATAGCGCAGGAGGCGGTGCTGATAGCGGACGATGAGCTCGTCGAGGAGGCCGGGCTGCTGCTGCTTGAGGCCCTCGGCGATGGCGATGCTCTGCTCGCGCGCGAGGATGTCGGCGGCATTGGCGGAGCTTGAACCGGGAGCGAAGATGGAGCGAATGGCAGCGGCGGCAGACATCTTGTTCAATTAGACGACAAAGTGCGGGGGCAAGCCGCAGGAAAATGGCACCCGGCGAGAAAAAGTTTCAACAGGGGCAGGCTAGGGGCGCGATGGAGGGCCTTTGCGGGCGATGCGGAGGGCGTGGTCGATGGCCTGGGCGGTGCGGCGCTCGCGGGACTCGACGGACAGGTAGCCGAAGATGCCCCAGAGGTGGCCGCGGCGCTGGGTGAGGGTCATGGCCTGCCAGCCGCGCTCGGCGAGGGGCTGGCGCTGGAAGGCAACGCGCAGAATCGGCGGGGTTTCGGTTTCGCCCTCCATGACGAGGAGCAGGCGCTCGACCATCTGGAGGGCGCGCTTGCGGCGGGATTCCGGGGATTTGGCCTGGGCGACCCATTTGCCGATCTCGCGGCGGGCGGAGGGGCTGAAGGTCTGCAGCCAGCGGGTGAGGGCGCGCTGGCTCTTCAAGGCAGCGGTGAGCTCGGCGGGATGCTCGTCGGAGCGGGCTTCGAGGTCGGGTTCGAGCAAGAACACAGCGCGGTCACCGGGGCGGGCCTCGGCACCGGCCTGCATCTTCTTGTTTACGAGGACCGTGAGGCCGTTGCCGTTGGGGCCGGGAAAAAGCGTGGTGCGGAAGGAAAAGCCGTTGATGGTGCCGCGGACGCGGCGGCTGGTCCAGCCGGGCCAGGCGCGCTGAAGGGCGGCGACGACCTCAGGCGGGACGCGGGCGATGGTCCAGTAGAGGGGCTTGCCTGCGGCTTCGAGGATGGCCTTGAAGGATTGGGGCTTTTGGGGTGGCATGGGCAGGCATCCAGTATGGGACGGGTGAGGCGTGGGGGCAAGGGGAAAGGCGAAGGCGAGATGAGCGACTGGAATGGTTGCCGTATCGAAACGAGCGGTGCGACGGGAGCATCCTCGCCTTACAATCAGATGCACGGTGGACGGGGATGAACGCTGAATCGGGATCAACTCTTGAGGAAGTTGCGCGCGCCGCACTTGGGGGCGACAAGCTTGCGCTGGAGCGTATGGTTCGATCCCTTCAGAGCGATCTATTCGGTCTTGCTCTGCGGATGCTCTGCCACCGGGAAGATGCGGAAGATGCAACGCAGGAGATTCTAGTCCGCATCGTCACGCGCCTCTCCCAGTTTGATTTCAGGAGCAAGCTCAGGACGTGGGCCTACCGCATCGCGGTGAACTACATTCTCGATGTGAAGAAGAGCCCGGTTGAGCGGATGCGGCTGTCGTTCGAGCAATTTGCAGAGGAACTGGATGCCGTGCCGGACAGTGGGCCATCCGAGGCAGAGCATTCGCTCCTGATTGAAGAGGTGAAGATCGCTTGCACGTTTGGCATGTTGCAGTGCCTTGATCGGCCGCACCGGCTCGCGTATCTGCTCGGCGAGATATGGGAGATGCCGGGACCCGAGGCGGCCGAGGCGCTGGAAATTGCGCCGGAGCTTTTCCGCAAGCGCCTGCAGGTAGCGCGGTCTGCGATTGTGAGCTTCACAAAGCGGCACTGCGGTCTGGTGAGCGACACGGCTCCATGCCGGTGCAACCGCCAGTTGCCAGTTGCGCTGGGGCACGGCAGGGTGCAGCCGGACGGGCTTGTCTACGCAGGCCGGGAGAGTTCGTTTGTGGAGGCGAAGGCGCTGGTGCGCCAGGTAGACGAGTCAACCTGGGCGCTGCAGGTGCATCGGACGAGCCATCCGAGGGCCGCATCGATCGATTTTGCGCGAAGACTTGCAGAGACGCTTGAGCGCCAGGCAGGGCCTCAATAGCACCGGCGAATTTTTTATTTCACAGTGCAGAGCTGCGCGTCGTCTTAAGAGCGAACCAGAAACGGCAGGCGCGTGACCGCCTCTCTGGGGATGGAGCGTAGCGTGATCAAACCTGTGATTCTTCTGACAGCTCTGCTTGGGGCTGGAGTCTCGGCGAATTCTATCTCCGCGGAGTCTGCTCTCGCGGTGCTGGGCGCGGACTTTACTTTTCCCAACCAACTCGAAGGGCTTCCCGCGAAGCTCTCGGATTTTCCGGACTTGCAGATTCACGCCTTCAAGACGAGCGATGGTGTGAAGCTGGCGTACTGGGAAGCGGGGCACGGCAAGCCGCTCATTTTCGTGCCTGGCTGGTCGGCCAACGGAGCTGAGTACATCAATGTGATGTATCTGCTGCGCGAGCACTATCACGTGTACGTGCTTGATCCGCGCAATCAGGGTCTCTCCGCAAAGGTCGATTTTGGACTGCACATCTCCCGCTATGCGAAAGACCTCAAGGATTTTAACGACCATCTCGGCATCAAGTCGGCCTACTACTGTGGATGGTCGATGGGAGCCTCAGTCCTGTACAGCTACATCGATCTCTTTGGAGCTGAGGGAATCGAAAAGCTGGTGCTCATTGACGAGCCGCCATCGATTGTTGCCCATGCTGACTGGACACCACAGCAACGGTTGTCGGCTGGTTCGATCGCGGACTCGCCGGACGAGGTCATCCGCGCCTTCACCTCAGGGGCCTCCAATTCTATACTGGCCGCATTGAATGCACGGTTTAACGCGATGGATTCGCCGTACTTCCAGAATTCGGAGGGCTTTGCGCGGTCCTTTGTAAAGAACGATCCGAAGTACATGATCGGAATCATGTATGACCATGCCAGCAACGACTGGCAGGATGTGATTCGCACGAAGATTAAGGTACCTACGGCGATCTTCACCGGCGACTACAGCGCCAACGTACCGAGCCAGCGCTGGATGCATTCCGTTATCCCCGGTTCGGTCCTCTACGTGTACTCCAAAGCAGAACAGGGCGACCACTTCCTCGCATTCAAGAACCCAGTGAAGTTCACGAAAGATCTTCAATCGTTTCTTAACGAAGGTGGGACTACCGTATCCAGCGAAGATCGTATCGGGCATAAGGAGATTCTGCGCGCGGATGCCGCATGGAATGGCGCGCCGTATATGAAATATCCCGTCGGTACCCCCGAACCGGTTGTCGCCGAGATCACAATTCCCGCACATGGGGAGCTGCTCTGGCACTCGCATCCCATGCCGAGCTTTGCTTATGTGCTTGCGGGGGAGATTGCGGTGGAAGACAAACAGGGGAACAAGCAACATTTCGTAAAAGGGCAGGTCATGCCGGAGACCGTAAACACGGCCCATCGCGGCACGGTGGGCGACCAGCCCGCGACATTCATTGTGTTCTATGCGGCTGTGAAGGGCATGCAGCTCTCAACGACCGACGCGGACAAAGCGACTTCCAAAAGCATTGACAAGGAGAGACCATGAAGATTTGTAGACACGTTGCACTCATCGCCGTGTTTTTGAGCGCGGCAGGGATGGGCTGGGCGCAGATGGCTGCAAGGCCGGATGCGAATGCGAAGATTCCCGATGCGGTGACGGCGGACGGCAAGCACTACAGCGTGGAGTTTGAGAACCAGTATGTGCGCGTGCTGCGCATTCACTATGGGCCGAACGAGGTGGGCAACATGCACAACCATCCTCATTCGGTGACGGTCTTCCTGACGGACGGCACGCTGAAGATGACGATGCCGGACGGAAAGTCGATGGTGGGCACGGTGAAGAAGGGGCAGGTGGTGTGGGAAGAGGCTGGCCCGCATCAGCCGGAGAATCTGACGGCGGAGCCTTTTGAAGCGGTGCGCGTGGAGCTGAGAGACCCGGTTCAGGCGGCCGCGGCGCAAGCCGAGCAGGGCTCGGTGCAGACGCTGATTGACGAAGCGAAGGCCAGCTATGCGATGCAGAAGCAGTTCATCACGGCGGCGGCGGAAGCGATGCCGGAGGCGGATTACGGCTTCAAGGCGACGCCGGAGGTGCGCCCGTTTGGCGAGCTGGTGGCGCATGTGGCGCAGGTGCAGACCGTGGCCTGCGGCATTATCGCGGGGCAGGCGCCGGGCCAGCCCGCCGCACCGGCGGCGAGCAAGGCGGAGATTGTGGCGCAACTGAAGGCTTCGTTTGACAAGTGCGACGCGGCGAATGCGAGCGTGAACGCGGGCAACGCGTTCGACGTGGTGGGCAAGGGCTTTCTGCATGGCACGCGCGTGGGCATCATCGAGAAGAACGCGGCGCACGATAACGAGATGTACGGAACGATGTCGGTCTACCTGCGGCTGAAGGGGATCGTGCCGCCCTCGACTGCGGCGCGGATGCGGAGGTAGGTGCGGGCGGGTGGTGCGACAAGTGAGATGAACTGAACATTGAACGGGTACGTTCGTTGCGATCCCATGTCTCAAAATCGAGAGATGGAGCACCCGGCCGAAAGAGGAACATGAAGATCCGGGAATTTAAAAGCAAAATCTGGTTGCCTTTATCGCCCGAGGAATTGTTTTCATTCTTCGCCGACGCAGCCAATCTCGAGACCATCACACCCCCTTGGCTGAATTTCAAAATCCTGACACCCGCGCCGATTGAAATGCGGGAAGGGGCGTTGATCGATTACAGACTGCTGATTCACGGCCTGCCCATCCAATGGCGCACGCGCATCAGCGCCTGGCAGCCGCCGCATTTTTTCGTGGATGAACAACTGCGCGGCCCGTATCGCCAGTGGATTCATCAGCACATGTTCGACCCCTCCGACGGCGGGACGTTGGTGCGGGACCTCGTCCATTATGCCGTTCTTTTTGACCCTGTCGTGCATCGTTGGTTTGTACGCCCGGACATCGAGAAAATCTTTCGATACCGGTCCGATCAGTTGAGAAAGCACTTTTGCGCTCAAGGCACGAACCCTCCAGAGCGGCATTAGCCCGATGATCTTTCCATCAAGAGTTGCGGAGGTGGGAAGGGAATGGGTTGGATCACTTTGATGTTTTGGCTTCTCGTCTGTTTTGCGGTTACCGGAACGAGTGCGTCGTGGACCGGTAGCGAAGTTCGGGTTTGGACCATGTCTCAAAATCGAGACATGGGCACTCGGCGTACGGCGTTGGCGCTGCAGATTTGGTACTACAACCTTGCACGCATTCATCGGTCACTTCGCATCACTCCAGCGATGGCTGCTGCGATTTCCAACCACATTTGGACCCTTGAAGAACTGATCGAAAACTGAGGAGGAGCGATGTTAATGGATAGCGGGGTCGTTGATTCAGAGCTAAAAGTTCCATTGCCGGTCATCGTTGTTCTATTGCGTGTAGCGGGGTTTCTCTGTCCCATCGGCGGACTCGCTATCGCGGGAGCAGCAAACATGGGAGACGCCGCAGGTTGGATTACTGTCATAACCTCATGCGTCGGTACATTGCTTTTCTGGGCTTTTGGAAGCGTACTCGTATTCCTCAATCGTATTGAGAGGCACCTAAGAGAATCCAAAGCTATGACCACTGTATGACCCCACTACCAACAACCTGTTGAGACTTCACAGCTAGATATTTGTCGAGAGCGGATCGTGGCAGAGGACGATCGCAGGGGCGTCCGCTACACTGGGCGCTGTGACGGCGCGTGCTCTGGCAGTGGGGATTGAGGCGGCGACCACGGTGCTGGCCGTGGCGGGGATGGGGTATTTTCTGGCGGCGCTGGGGTCGGCGCAGGTGTTTCTGCGGGAGCGGCGGCGGGCGCTGGCGGTGTTTGCGCCGGGCGTGAGTATCTTGAAGTCGCTGAAGGGGACGGATCCGGGGATGCTGGAGGCGTTCCGGAGCCACTGCCGGCAGAGCTATGCGGGCGAGGTGGAGCTGCTGTTTGGCGTGTCGTCGCTTGACGACCCGGCGGTGGAGACGGTGCGGGCGCTGCAGGCTGAATTCCCCGACAAGGCGATCCGGCTGCTGGTGTGCCCGGAGCGGCTGGGCACGAATGGGAAGGTGAGCACGCTGGCGCAGATGCAGGGCGAGGCGCGCTACGACTTTCTGCTGGTGAATGATTCGGATATTACGGTGAGTCCGCGGTATCTGGAGCGGGTGATGGCGCACTTTGCTCCCCAGGCGGAGGGCGCGCCGCAGGTGGGGCTGGTGACGGCGCTCTATCGCGGGCGGGCGCATGGGACGCTGGCCTCGCGGCTGGAGGCGCTGGGGATTGCGACGGATTTTCAGGCGGGCGTGCTGCTCTCGCGGATGATTGAGGGCGGGCTGCGGTACGGGCTGGGTTCGACGCTGGCGGTGCGGCGCGAGGCGCTGGAGCGGATGGGCGGCTTTGCGGCGCTGAAGGATTTTCTAGCGGATGACTACGAGCTGGGCGCGCGGGTGGCGCAGGCGGGGTATCGCGTGGCGCTGGCGGGCGAGGTGGTGGAGACGAGCGTGCCGGGGTATGGGTGGCGCGGGTTCTTTGACCATCAACTGCGGTGGCTGCGGACGGTGCGGGATGCGCGGCCGGCGGGCTATGCGGGGCTGGTGTTTACGCATGGGCTGATGTGGGCGGTGCTGAATGTGGTGGCGAGCGGCGCGGCCTGGTGGAGCATGTGGCTGCTGGCGCTGAGTCTTTTTCTTCGTCTTGGGCTGGCGATGCAGGTGGGTGCGGGCGTGCTGGGCGACCGGCAGGTGTTGCCGTGGCTGTGGCTGCTGCCGCTGCGCGATGCGGTGGCGATGGGGCTGTGGGTGGCGGGCTTTGCGGGCAACACGATTGTGTGGCGCGGGGAGCGGTTTGAGGTGAAGCGGGGCAGACTCAACAAGGTATGAATGGATGTGCCTGCAAAGCGCGATGAACTGATGGGTAAACCGAGTATCGTGCAGCGAGAGATTGGCGGACGGCTGGGCATCAGGGGCGGAAAGCTGAAGCCCGGGCCCGGCGAGCCGGTTCGAGAACATTGCGGGAGATGGCGGGCTAAAATTCTATGATGGGAGCCGGGAACAGGTTCTTTCGGGTCGGACTGCTTCTCGTCGTGACGCTCCTCCTTGCGGCTTGCTGCGGAGTGATCTACAACGAGTTGAGTATCAGACACTTTCGTCACGTCGCGGGCACGCCCGGCAGGCTCTATGACGTTGGTGGCTACGAGATGCACCTCTACTGCACTGGGCACGGCTCACCGACGATTGTGCTTGATTCCGGACTCGGTGACGACTTTACCGTTTGGGCTCTGGTGCAGCCCGCACTCTCCCAAGTGACCGAGGTATGTTCCTACGACCGCGCGGGCTTTGGCTGGAGCCAGTCCCGTTCTGGCGTGCAGGACGCAAACGCAATCTCGTCGCAACTGCATCAGCTTCTCTCCGTGGCGGGAGTTCATCGGCCCATCATCCTGATGGGACATTCGATCGCGGGGTTGTATCTGCGCGCTTACGCTGCGCGGTTTCCCGATGACGTGGACGGGCTCGTCTTCGTGGATGGAGCGACGCCGCTTCAGGATGATCGGGTGCCGAGAGAACTCGTACGCATTGAGAATGTGCAACGGAGAGAGATGCCCTGGCAGAAGCTACTGATGACAATAGGCTGGTATCGACTACAGGGCGCCTGCACGACTATTCCAAGCGGCTTCGAGAGCTATGGCGCATGGATTCGAGCGGACTCGTGCATTCCCTCTCAAATGGACGCCATAGAAGGCGAACTGGATGCCGAGAGGGCCTCAGGGATGGAAACCTTGCATGCGCATCCAGCACCCGGGCTTCCCATTCTTATATTTTCCAGAGACCCTGATGCGCTAGAGCCCGGCTGGCCTCCCTCCGTTTCCATAGCGAACGCGATGGTCTGGAACCAGATGCAGGAGGAGGAGAAGGATCTGTCAACACAGAGCCTCCGGATTATCGCCAAAGGCAGTCATCACCCGATCCAGGTGGAGCGGCCTGACCTTATCAACCGCGAGGTCACGGCGTTTGTCGAGCAGATCCGAGGAAATCACCCTTTTCCGGTGCATCATGCCACAACCGAGGAATGATCTCAACATCGAATCCAAAAGCGCCTCGGTGGGCGGGGAGTATCCGGAGCACACTGAAACGTCGAGGATGTTGTTGAATCGAAACAGAACCTCTCTGCGAGGGAGCCTGTGGGCCACCGACCTGCGGGCTGGGCACGACGGAGTATCCATCCAGGAGCGGCGCCAATTCGCAGGGTCTGCGTCCGCAATGCTATGGTGATTGCCAAATGCCGCTGGTGACGACGACAGAGACGGGCGTGCCGATACAGGGGCCGAGCGCCACGCTGATTTACGACGACTGGTATCCGGCGCTGCGCACGGACGTGCTGGGCAGCGACGGACGGCGGCGGGGCAAGCTGGCGACGGCGATGCTGCTTGGAATTCCTCTGGTGATTGGAAGGAAAAGCAACGGGAAGTTGTTTGCGATGAGGGATAGTTGTCCGCACCGGGGGATTCCGCTGAGCGTGGGGTGGTTTGACGGCGAGCGGGTGACGTGCCGCTATCACGGGTGGGAGTTTGAGCCGTGCAGCGGGCAGTGCGCGGTGATTCCTTCGCTGAGCAGCCACGATCATCTGGACGCGACACGGATTTATGCGACGGCGTTTCCGTGCGAGGAGCGCGATGGTCATGCGTGGGTGTATGTTCCGGGCGCGGGCAGCGGACGCGTGGCGGAGGGTGCGATTCCGCGTGCGGTTCCGGAGCTGAAGAAGTTTGGGCCGCGGTATCGCTCGGCTTTTTTGACGGCAGACCTGCCGTGCAATGTGGACCACGGAATTATTGGATTGATGGACCCGGCGCATGGGCCGTTTGTGCATCAGGCGTGGTGGTGGCGGACGCGAGGGAGCATTCGCGAGAAGACGAAGAAGTTCGAGCCGATCGCTGAAGGCTTCAGGATGAGCGCGCATGCGCCGAGCGGGAACTCCGCGCCGTACAAGCTGCTGGGCGTGTATGGACAGCCGGTGGAGACGACAATTGATTTTGTGCTGCCGAACCGGCGGACGGAGATCATTCGCTGCGGTGAGAAGTGGTTCAGCAGCCTGACGACGGTGACGCCGGTGACGGCTTCAACGTGCCGCATCGATGTGGTGGCGGCGTGGAATGTGTTTTATCGCGTGCCGTTTGTGCTGCCGATTGCGAAGTTCTTTGGCGCGAAGTTTGTGCGGCAGGATCAGGTGACGATGATCCAGCAGGCGGAGGGATTGAAGCACAATCCGAGCCTGATGCTTATCGACGATGCGGACAAGCCGGCGAAGTGGTACTTTGCGCTCAAGCAGGCGCGGCTGGAGGGAACCGGCAAGCACCCGATGGATGGGCCGGTGGAGCTGCACTGGCGGAGCTAAGTGGCGGCCTCAGGACTGCTCCGCGTCGGACTGATCCGCGTCGCTCGTGCTGTCGTTGCCGTTGCCCGGTTCCTCGTCGCCTTCGACGGCGATGCGAAGGGAGCGAAGGAAGTTGACGTCGCTGTGAGTGAAGGGGCCGGAGTCAGGCGACGAGCCGCCGGACTGCTCGGCGGCCGCTTCTTCTTCGGAGACTTCGTTGAGGCCGATGGTGGCCTCGAGCATCAACAGGACATCGAAGCCGTAGTTACGGATGTCCTGGACAACACCGGCGATCTGTTCGCTCTCGATGACGGACTCGTGGATGGCCTCACCGAGCTGCTGGATGAGTTCGCGCAGGCGGGCGTCGCGGCGGGATGCCAAGGGTTACCTCCGATGAGGCGCCGACGCGAGAGAGGGCCGCGGGAGCGCGAGAGTTCTCACTACATTACTGCGATCGGACGCCGGGGGCAACACGAGCGGGGCTGCACACGGCTCGGAGCGGGACCCGGCGGGCCGCTGCTACCATCATATCGAAATGAGACCGGAGAAGATTGGGCGCGTGGTGGGCGTGGGGCTGCGGGTGGCAGGCCGCGTGGCGAGCGAGCGAATGAGCGGCGCTGGGGCCGCGACTGGGCCTGCGACGACGCAGACGGCGGCTGCGGCAAGCCGCAGTGCGGGGCAGGCGGCGGGGAGCGCAAGGAAAGGAGTTGTGCGCGGGATCGGCGGATTTTTGCGGCCCTTTGGGCGGGTGGGCGGCACCATCTGGCTGGAGGTGACGGGGGTGTTTTTCTTCCTGCCGGTGCTGGTGTTTGCGCCGACCATCTGGCGGACGCGGGCGAGCTGGGAGCACGGGCCGGATCATCGGATGTTTGTGGCGGCGGCGATCGTGGTAGCGGTGTTTTTCTACCTGGGCGTGACGTCGTTCTGGCGGGCGCGGCGGCGGTAGAAGCGGGACAACAGGATTCTCTACTTTGCGCGGTCGCGATGGGTGGTTGGATTGCGATGGGTGTGAAGAATGGCGTGGATAACGATCGATCCGTGCTCAAGGCGGTAATAGACGTAGTAGGGGAATATTCTGAGATGCATGCGACGGCATGTGCCGATAAACACTGGATAGGCTAATGGGTGGCCTGCGATACGATGGCCTGCTGCCTGCGTCTCAAGAAGCAAGCGTTCAGCCAAGAGGGGATCAATTGCGTCGTGCCAGGAATGAGCATCTGCAAGATCGTTTTGAGCTGCATTGCTCAGCAGAACCCGGCGCGCTTTCACCGTTTGCGGAGCCTGTCGCAGGCCTCTTTGAGTGGAAGGAGGGTTTCATGCGCGGGGTCATATTCCGCCAATCTTTTTTTGAGGACGCGGCGGTGCCGTGCCTCCACGGCCGCATCTGGCTGGGGGTTTTCCAGTCCCTCCCAGAGGTCGCGGATGAGCGTGAGACGCTCGCTGGTGGAAAGCATTGCGATTTCGGCTTTGGTCAGCACGGCCATGCACTCAGTTTAACTCGAAAAGAGATTGGCGTTGCATTGGGATACAGCAACTGTGGGACCGCATCAGCGGCGATGGACAGCGGGCCGCGTGAGATGCCAGAGAGCGAGCGCGAGCGCAAATGTGCCGAGGATGCACGCCAGGATGGCCGCGTAGCCGGTGTGGATGCGCCAAGCGCGGTAGAAGGCGAAGGCTGCGGCGAGAAGCATGACGAAGCCGCGAGGATGATTCATAGCACTCAATCCGATGGGCGCGGGGCCGCTTTGATGCGGCAGGAAGCGGTGTTTGACCCCGTCGAGGCCCAATCCCTATCGTTAGCAGGGTACAGCAATCACGCCTGAAAGGAATTTCCATGAGCACACCTGCCGCGCCTGCGGCACCCGCGCTGAAGAAGACCGCACTGAATGCGACGCACCGCGCGTTGAAGGCGAAGATGGTGGATTTTGGCGGATGGGATATGCCGGTGGAGTATCCGGGGAATGGCGGCGG
>JBBIVH010000047.1:0-16097 GCA_037439805.1 Acidobacteriaceae bacterium | reverse complement strand
ATGAATCCGCCCGGCATACCGTGTACGTCCAGCGTGGGACGCGCCCAGGTGCGCTCAAGCACACTGTAGCCCGGCTCGCCAACAAGCTGCGGCGAGCCGACCTCCGTCGCGCGGTAATGCTCCTCGTCGAAGGGCAGGCTCTTCCATGCGGTCAGTTCCTCCGGTGTGGGCGGGATCAAGTCGTCATAAAACCCCGGGATGAGGATATGGCCCTGCTCATCCTTCAGCCGGGCGATGATCTGGGCCAGCGCGATGAAGGGGTTCGGAGCGGCTCCGCCATACATGCCGGAGTGCAGGTCGGTGCGCGCGCCACGCACGGTCATTTCGGTGTAGATCATGCCCCTCAGGCCAACACAGAGCGTGGGCAGGCCGGACGCAAACAATTCTGTATCGGAGATCAGAGCAAAATCGGCCTTGAGCTGTGCCGGCTTGGAGGAGACATAGCTTTCGATGCCTTCACCACCGACTTCTTCCTCGCCCTCCAGCAGAATCCGCACGTTGATGGGCAGCGATCCAGTCGAGGCCAGATGGGATTCAAGAGCCTTGATCTGCGCCCACACCTGTCCCTTGTCATCCACTGCTCCACGCGCATAGATGTTGCCGTTGCGCTCCGTCGGCTCAAACGGCGGAGTCATCCACTCGTCGAGCGGGTCGGGCGGCTGCACGTCATAGTGGCCGTAAAAGAGCGCCGTCGGCTTGCCTTCCTTGTGCAGCCAGTCGGCGTAGACCATGGGGTGGCCCTGTGTCTCAATCAGACGCACGTTCTGCATGCCGATGCGGCTCACCTCCGCCGCCAGCATCTCCGCTGCGCTGCGGCAATCGGCATTGTGCTCCGGCAGAGTCGAAATGGAAGGGATGCGAAGAAATGCCTTGAGCTCATCCAGAAATCTCGGCTGATGCTGGCGAGCGTACTCCACTGCAAACGAGGACATGCGAGAGGCTCCGTTCGGTAAAACTTGACAAGGGAGAGTATAGGCCGCGATGCCCCATCGGCGCTGTGAACCCCGCCTGCGTCAGTAGCGTGGAACAGCTGTGTCCACATGCGCAGACCACGCGTCGATGCCGCCGCGCAGCGACTGCACCTGCTCGAAGCCCTGATTGCGGAGCCATGCTGTAACGGACAGAGACCGCTGCCCGTGGTGGCACACAATCACGAGACGTTCATCCGGGTCCAGTTCGGCAAATGCGCGCGCAGGCACGTCTCCCATCGGCATCAACAGGCTGCCCTCGATGCGAGCTCGCGAAAACTCCCATGGCTCGCGCACGTCGATGAGGCGCGCCTGCTGCTCCCGTAGCAGAGCAGCTGCCTCCTGAGGCGCAATCTCGTACTCCAGCATGAGTCCAGTGTACGGGAGGGTCGCCTCTCGCCTGAAAGGCCCGGAACCAGTAATCTGGAAGGAATGCCCCCTATCCTCAATGCCCAGGCCATCTCGAAGCAGTTCGGCGCGCAGCCGCTCTTCCGGGAGATCTCCCTTACCGTGGATGACGGAGCGCGGATAGGCCTGATTGGCCCGAATGGTTCAGGCAAATCTACCCTGCTGGCCGTGCTTTCGGGACAGATGCGGCCAGACGCCGGAGAGGTGGCCGTTCGCCGGGCTGCGCGAACCGCCTGCGTCGCACAGGACTCGCACTTTGCCGCGGGGATGACCGTCGGCGAGGTGCTGCAGGCGGCTCTCGAAGCCGAGCACATCCCCGCCATTGACCGGGACGGACGCATGCGCGAGCTGGCCGGTAAAGCCGGCCTGGAGGACTTGAGTGCCGCAGCGGAGGCTCTTTCGGGCGGGTGGCGGAAACGCCTTGCCATTGTCGCCGCCCTGGTGGGCAAGCCGGACGTCCTGCTGCTCGATGAGCCGACCAATCACCTCGATCTGCAAGGAATCGAGTGGCTTGAGGAACTGTTGACGAAAGGCGCGTTCGCCGCCGTCACGGTCAGTCACGATCGCTATTTTCTTGAGGCCACGTCGAACGAGATCGTGGAACTGAACCGTGCGTATGCGGGAGGTCTCTTTCGCGTGAAGGCCGGGTTTAGCCGGTTTCTGGAGGAACGTCAGGCATATTTTGAAGCGCAGAACCGGCAGGAACAGTCGCTGCGCAATCGCGTTCGCACAGAGATTGAATGGCTGCGGCGCGGGCCCAAGGCGCGCACCACGAAAAGCAAGGCGCGGATCACGGCGGCCGAGTCGATGATTGGGCAACTAGCCGAACTCGGCGCGCGGAGCAGCACAGCAAGTGCAGGCATTGACTTTTCTGCCAGTGACCGCAAAACCAACCGGCTCGTCGAATTTGACAATGTCGGCTATCAAGTGGCGGAGAAAATCCTCTTTACCGGCCTGAGCTTTACCCTCACAGCCGGCAGCCGCATCGGGCTGATTGGACCCAATGGCAGTGGCAAAACGACCCTCCTTCGCCTGCTCTGCGGAGAGTTGGCTCCCACGGAAGGACGCGTGCGCCGCGCCGATGCGCTACAGGTGGTGTACCTGAGCCAGATGAGGCGGCTTGATGAGGAGGTGACTTTGCGCCGGGCTCTCGCACCGGAAGGCGATGCAGTAGTTTATGAAGGGCGTCAGGTCCATGTGGCAAGCTGGGCGTCCCGCTTCCTGTTCAGAACTGAACAGTTGAACCAGCCGGTGAAGAACCTGAGTGGAGGCGAGCGCGCACGCGTGCTGATTGCGCGCCTGATGCTGCAACCGACCGATGTGCTGCTTCTGGATGAGCCGACGAACGATCTGGATCTTCCCACGCTCGATGTACTCGAAGAGAATCTCCTTGGATTCAAAGGCGCGATGATGCTGGTCAGCCACGACAGGTTTCTGCTGAACCGCGTCACCACGAGTGTTGTAGGCCTGGATGGGCAAGGCGGGATTGGACTCTTTGCCGACTACACGCAATGGGAGGAATGGATTGCCCTGGTTCGCGCCCGCAAGAGCAAAACTGCCGCGAGTGTTTCCAGACCGACGCTGGAGCGTGGCGGTGCCCCGCGCAAAAAGCTCTCGTATATGGAGGCGCGCGAGTTCGCCGGGATTGAGGAACGTATCGCAGCCTCGGATGCGCGGCTGAAGGACGCCCGCGCTCGTGCAGAGAGCTCCGAGATTGCGACCGACGCAGCGGCGCTGCAGATGGCCATTGCGGAACTGGCCGACGCGCAGCAGGAGAACGATTCCCTCTTCGAGCGCTGGACCGAGCTGAGCGAAAAGGCCGGTTCAGAAACAGCCGTCTCGTAGGCGGGGCTGCAACTCCGGTACAATCCCCTTGATTCCATGTGATTGTCGGTTATGGGTGACCGGAAGATCAAGAAGGTGCAATGGCGAAGTCCGAAACAGAGAATCCGGTCAAAGTCCTGATTGTGGAAGACGAGCCCTATGCTCTGATGGGACTGGCGGAGCTTATCTCGGGATGGGGCTACCGGACCGAAACTGCGCGCGACGGGGTTGAGGGTTGGGAAAAGGCCCTCGCGTGGGACCCGGCGATCGTAATTACCGACCTGAAGATGCCGCGCATGGACGGCCTCGGGCTGCTGGCGAAGCTGGCCGAGACTGGCTCTGGGATTCCGACCAATGTCGCCGTCGTTCTCCTTACTGCGCAAGGCACCATTCAGGTTGCGGTCGAGGCCATGAAGCTCGGCGCGTACGACTTCCTTCAGAAGCCTGTGGATGCGGCGCGGCTCAGGGTCATCCTGACCAATGCGACCCGGCAGCGCGATACCGCGATTGAGCTGGAGGTAGCCCGGCGACGTCTGCGGGACTCAGGCGTTCTTGGTTCCATGGTGGGCAGCTCCCGGGCAATGAAGGAAATCTTCGCTCTGATTGAGCAGATTGCCACGTCCAATGTGTCCGTGCTCATCACCGGCGACAGCGGCACCGGCAAAGAGATGGTGGCGCGGACGCTCCATGAACTAAGCGCACGAAAGGCGCGGCCCTTTGTTGCCGTGAACTGCGCCGCGATTCCGGAGTCTCTGATTGAGAGCGAGCTCTTCGGGCACGAGAAGGGCGCATTTACGGGCGCGGCTGAGCGGCGCCTGGGTTGCTTTGAGCTGGCGTCCGGTGGCACGCTGCTGCTGGATGAACTGGGAGAGATGCCTGTGGCCACGCAGGCCAAGCTTCTGCGCGTCCTTGAGGAGCGAAAGCTGCGTCGTCTGGGAGGCCGCGTTGAACAGGATGTGGACGTGCGCGTTCTTGCCGCCACGAACCGCGATCCCGCCGAAGCCGTCGCGAATGGACAACTGCGCAGCGATCTCTACTACCGCTTGAATGTTTTTCACATCCACATGCCGCCTCTCCGCGAGCATATGGAGGATATCCCGGCGATGGCAGATGCCATGATTCTGGAGATGAACCAGAAGCACAACCGCAAAGTCACCGGCGTAGGTCCTTCTATGCTGGACAGGATGCTGCACTATGACTGGCCGGGCAACGCGCGCGAATTGCGCAATGTCATGGAGCGCGCCGTTGTGCTCTGCCCCGATGGAGCCCCGCTCGAGGCTGTCCACCTGCCGCCGCAGTTTGGGCAGCGCCCATCCGTTATGCCTCCCGTTTCCGATGCGAACGTGATTTCAGTACAGGTGGGGACGACGGTCGATCAGGCTGAGCGGCTGCTCATCCTTCGCACGCTGGAACACACCGGGCAAAACAAGACGCGTGCAGCTGAAGTGCTGGGCATCAGCTTGAAGACGCTGCATAACAAACTCAAGGAATACAGCCAGCTCCGTGAAGATCGATCGGCTTAACCATGCGACTGAAGACCAAACTCGTCCTCGCGATTACAGGGCTGGTCTTTGCGCTGGCCGGCATTCTTTCGCTCGTCTATGTGAGCCAACTGGTTCACGAGGCCGTCCAGCAGTCCTATGACACCAACAAGATGGTGGCTGATGAAGTGCGCTTTGCCGTTCAGGACGCGCTGGAAAACGGCCTCAAGGATGTGACGGTCGATCCGAACGACCCCGCGCAACTGCAGAACGTGGAGGCGACGGCGATCCGCAGCAGCGCGGCTCTCAACGCTGTCATGGATTCAGTGAATCGCTACTCGCTCACGGTTTACGACATCAATGTGGGCGACGCCCAGCGGCGAATTCTCGTCAGCACCAATCCCGGCAACGAAGACAAGGCAATCCCCACGCGACCCGACTACGGCCAGTTGCTGCAGGCAAATCCCATCGAATTATTCCGGGCGGTCTTCGGCCCTCCGCGCGTCTTCGATATTACTGTCCCGTTAACCCGCAATGGGCAGCCGTTCATCACCGTCCACGTTGGGGCGCGTACAACGCTGCTGCACGCCGTGTATGCTCCGTGGATGCAGGAGGCCTTTACGCTGATGGGCTTCACGCTCGTCACGGCTCTGGTCATCGCCTTCCTGCTGAGCAATCTCGCTCTGCGCCCACTCGAACAGATCAGCATGCAGCTTTCTTACTGGACGCCCGTCAGTGTGGAAGCGGAAGCGGGCGACAACGCCCCTAATCAGGACACGCCGCAGCGGGTCTCGACACAGATTGAGCGCATCGGCCAGCGCATGCGCAATGTCGAAGAAGTCTTTTCCGCGTTGCAGGAAAACCTGGACCAGATTCTGGGCAAGCTTCAGGACGGCATCCTTCTGTTTACGGGAGATGGCCGAGCGGCCCTAATCTCTGAATCGGCGCGACGTTTTTTGCAGTTCAACAAAGAGTCCATCCTTGGGCTGCATGCGCGGGAGATCTTCGACCAGTCCACGGAGCTGGGACGCAGACTGATGGAGGCATTCGATACCGGCAAGGAGATGGCGCAGCAGGAAATTCTTACGGAGACCGGCCGCAGAATCGAAGCCTCCCTGAACGTCATCCACGATGACCGTACAAATCAGAAGCTGGGCGCGCTTGTGACTCTGCATGACCCGGAGTCGGTCGAGCAGATTGAGACGGAGCTGGAGTTGTCGCGCCGCATGGCCGCTATCGGCAGGTTGACTTCCGGCGTGGGCCACGAGGTCAAGAACCCCATCAACGCCATCGTGGTCCATCTTGAATTGTTGAAGAACAAGCTGGGCGACTCCAACGCTGCAGCCGGGCGTCATCTCGAGGTGATAGATGCGGAGATACGTCGCCTGGACCGCGTGGTGCAGACGCTCGTCGATTTTTCGCGGCCGGTTGAGCTGCAGTTGCGTGAGCAGGACCTGCGCAAGGTCATTGGCGATGTGCTCGCGCTGGCTGGCGAAGAGTTTTCCACGCGCAATGTGATTCTTCAGAGCACCATGCCACCCAACCCCGTGATGGCCTACGTGGACGCAGACCTGATGAAGCAGGCGGTGCTGAACGTCATTCAGAACGGCGCGCAGGCCATGAGCGAAGGCGGGCGCTTGCAGGTAACGCTTGAGGAAGACCGCAAAGTGGCCGTGCTGCACGTGCGGGACGAAGGCCCGGGCATCCCCGAAGAGATCCTGGGCAGAATCTTCGATCTGTATTTCACGACGAAGAGCGAAGGCAGCGGAATTGGACTGGCCATGACCTACCGAATCCTTCAGCTCCACCATGGCAGTATCGAAGTACAATCAGAATTGGGGCATGGAACGGAATTTCAGTTGCGCGTTCCTATGGCCACGACTGAACGGGGACGACGGCATCTTCAACCGGAGAGTGCGAACGGTCCGGAAAGGATTTTGCTATGAAGGGGCCGGGACGATCGATCATTTACATCCTGGCAGTCCTGCTGACCGGCTGCTTTCATAAGGCGCCGCAGCCTCCGCCTCAGCAGGTTGCCCCCGAACTGTCGCAGACACCGCCGCCTGCGCCGGACGTGGTGACGGCTCCACCCCCTACTCAGGCGCAGGAATCACCAGCCCCGGCTGCACCCTCTGCCACACAGACCCCGGTTGCTCCTAGTTCTTCAACCGAAGAGCCACAGAAACCACAGCACAAGAAGCACGTAGAAAAGCCACCTGCAGAAGTCGCCACAACGCCGGAGACTCCTGCGGTTGAGGCCATCGGTCATCTCTCGGCCGGCACCTCAGGAACCGGCACCCAGCAGATTCGGGATTCGATTGCAGAGACAGAAAACGGTCTGCGTCAAATTTCGCGGACGCTCAACGATCAGGAGCAAAAGACGGCAGCTCAGATCAGAGAGTTCTTGAAGCAAGCGCGGTCTGCACTGGACTCAGGCGACACCGACGGGGCAGGCACGCTCGCAACGAAGGCGAGAGTGCTGCTGAGCGAGCTATCGCAGTAACGATTGCAATCCGCCGCGGCGCTACCGCTCACCCCAACTCAACTTGCTGCGCAGCGCCTCAAAGAAACCGCTCTCACTGATCCGCACCAGATTGACGGTATGCATTGAGCGACGGCAGTGGACCTCGTCGCCGCGCTGGAGCGTGACGGCGCTCTGCCCATCCATCGTGAGCAGGGCCTGATTGGGAACCGCTTCCACCCGAACTGTCAGCAGCGCGTCGCCCCGGATCACGATCGGCCGCAACGTCAACAGATGCGGGCAGATTGGCGTTACCACCAGCGCATCAACATCTGGAGTGAGAATTGGCCCATTCGCCGCCAGGGTGTAGGCTGTCGAACCCGTTGGCGTGGAGACGATGACGCCATCGGCGCGGAAGTGCGCCACGTGCTTGCCGTCCAGCTCGACGGCGAAGTCGCCCATGCGCGCGATTTCGCCCTTTGAAACCACCACCTCATTCAGGGCTTCGTGACTGGAAACCAGCTCGCCCCCGCGGATGACCTGCGCCTGAAGCATGGCTCGGGCGTCGAGCGTATGACAGTTGCTGCACCAGCCTTCCAGTGTGCTGTAGAGATCGGCGAGACGAATTTCCGTCAGGAAACCCAGCGAACCGAGATTCACGCTGAGAATCGGCGTCTTTGTCGCAGCAAATTTCCGTGCAACCGAAAGCAGCGTACCGTCACCGCCGAGCACGATCACCAGCGCGGGCTTTCGCGCCGGCATCAGGCCTGAATCCACGATAGGTGCGGAGTCGCAGAAATCCCCGCCTTCCCGATCCAGGATAGGCTCATAACCGTTTCTTCGAAGCCAGCCCACGAGCTCCGGCAGGATGTGCGCCAACTCCGGCTTATGCGGCTTGCAGACGATCGCTACAGAAATCATGCGGACTCAGTGTACCGGATTCACTCAACAAACTTCTCCCTACGTTTGTACAGGCGGCGCGCCTGCGTCATCGACAGTCCGCCGGGCCCAGAGCAGAAACTCCTGATTGCCCTCTGCGCCTGTGATGGGCGCAGGCATCGTATCCACGACGTTCCATCCCATCGCCCGGACAGCATCCGCAACCTTTTGCACGGCAAGCTGGTGGACAGTGGGGTCGCGGACGATGCCGCCTTTGCCCACATGCTCCCGGCCCGCCTCAAATTGCGGCTTAACCAAGATGACCCCTTCCACGAGCCCAGGAGCCGCGGCAACAACCGGAGCCAGCAGCAGCGTCGCAGAAATGAACGAGACATCCATGACGAAGAGGGTTGAGGCAGGGTCCTGTGGCGACAGGAGTGAACCGGGCTCGAGCAGCCGGGCATTCGTGCGCTCCATCAGCTTCACCCTCGCGTCATTGCGGAGCTTCATCGCAATCTGGCCAAAGCCCGAGTCCACTGCGGTGACGTGCGAAGCGCCGTGCTGCAGCAGGCAGTCCGTGAACCCGCCCGTCGATGCTCCGATATCGATGCATGACCGGCCGCGGACCTGAATCTTCCAGTGAGCCAACGCCCCGGCCAGCTTCAGTCCGCCTCGGCTTACGTAAGGAATGTCCTCACCGAGCAGGCGAATCGAGGCGTCTTCAGGCACGAGGGTCCCAGGCTTTTCAACCTTCTGCTCATGCACGAGGATTCTGCCGGCCAGGATGAGCGCACGAGCGCGTTCACGGCTCAGCGCAATACCGCGCTCCACAAGCACGACATCGAGCCGGGTCTTCACCGAGACAGACCTTCGCGGAGTTCCTCCACTCCAGACCCATCACACTGCACGCCGAGGTGCGTATCTGCGTCCTCACTTGCGGCGTGCAGGCCTGGGCTCAAGGCGCGGTCTGACTCTGGCATTGCTGCAAGGTCAGGCCTGCTGGATTGCCCGGATCTAGAACACTCGTCGGCAGGTAGCAGGGCTGCCCGCCGCCCGGCCGCCGGCTCGTGACATTGGAATTCCCGCTGATGCCATTCTCTGTCGTCACGCGCACGTCGATCGTGTTGCCCTGCAGAAGGACAGTGCTATCCACCACGTCAAGATCGGTCCGGAGGATGGTGAGATAGGGGCTGTCCGGCGAGGCCACATAGACCTTGCCGTAGAGTGAGTTCATGGTCGACACGACTGTTCTCGGATGCCCCACGACCGTCACCGTCTTCTCCAGCGTGTGACTGCTGAGGTTTACGACGGAGACCGTGCCGTCCGCCGTCCCATCATTCTGGTTTGCAGTGTAAGCCCGGCTGCCATCTGACAGAACCGTTACGCTGGCCGGCTCCGGATTCGCAGTGTTTCCCACCTTGACCGTAAATGTAGTGCCAAATGTGGGGCTGTCGTTGCCGTAGATGTCGAGGCTGACATCGATGATGCTGACGGTGCCGCCGTCATAGTCGGCGACAACGAGCTGGTTGGTGGCCTGGTTGTACTCGGCATAGACCGGCCCCGCGGTCTGCGTCATTCCCGTCGTGCCGTTGGGCGGCGTGATTCCCGTCGCAGTTACGGCCCCGAGCGAAAGCGGCAGGGTCGGGTGGCAGGTCACCAACTGGCCGTTCTGGTTGGTGAACGGAGTGCAGGAATCCAAAGCGTTCGTCTGGCTGTTGATGACGGTGATCGTGTCACTGCCGCGATTGAGGACAAAGAAGCGCTGCCTGTCCGCGCTCTGCACGCCATACACCGGGCATTTTCCAAGCGGAATGCGCGCAGAAATTGTGAAATTGGATGGCTCGATTGCATCGGCTTCTCCCGTCTCCGTTACGGCGGAAGGAGCGGTGTTGCAGGCTACGCCAAATGGAATGGCATTCGCAGGAGCCGTGTTCACGTTGTTCTGGCTGATCGCGTAATTCCGCTGGCCAATCAGAACTGGACCAGAAATTGCGATCGGCATCGCCGCCACCGGAACCGCCAGCTTGAAGGTCTCCGGAACACTGTTCAGCACGTCCACCAGATTCCCCTGAAGGTCCGTAATCCAGAGCCCCGACGACGGAGAAAACATGCCAATGGGCTGAGCGGTGGTCGGCAGCGTACTGTAGGTCACGTTGCGCTGCTGCAACTGCGTCGATACAGGAAAGTTCGTCAGCGTGCCGTCGCTGTTGATGGTGTAGCCCGTACTGCCCGACTCATCAATCGTGAACGCCTGAGGATTGGGACCAATCGGAGCGGTGGCCATGATCGTGTCGCCCGAGTAGTCAATCACCGTCGCCACGCCGGGTGAAGTCGTCGAAGGCACCGATACAGCCACGGCCAGCGAACTGGGCTGCTGGGCAGGGCCGCTGGGATTAATGGGCGTAACCACGGGCCGGTACGTGTCTCCGCAACCGGCAAGAAAGGACATCGCCGCAATCGCTGCTGCAGCCTGCACCCAACGGGCACGCGAATGTCCTGAAAACATAGGAAAAAGACTCATTCAGTGGGTTCCTGCTTCCTCTGTGATTGTAAATCAGCAGACAGGCCGAAGACACTCCCCGGTAGTCCATCTGTCACTCGCGTCTGGACATCCGCGCGGGCAGATTCACCGGCGCTGCGCACCGACCCGATCGCGAAAATGATCGCGCACTCCACCTTCCCGATTAGGATGAGAACGTGAGCTCGGGAACTCTCAATTGGCAATCCAAACTCGTGCTTCTACTTGTATTCCCGGTGGTGGGAGCCGAGCTGCTGCTGCAGTCCCTCTGGTGGCTGCACCAATTCCCCTCGATTGCTTTCTGGAATCTTGGCCTGAGTTTTCTGCTGGGGCTGGCAGCCTGGCAGTCGAAATCTGCGACTATTCGAGGCGCTGTTGCGGGCGCAGTGTTGTGCGCGCTGCTCATGTTTGCAACCACGTCCATCCCTTATGCGCCATGGAGAACCGCGCTGACGCCCGTACTCACCCTGCTGGTGCTAACCTCTCTTGCAACGCGCACAGGACGAGGCCGGAAGCAGCGGCTCGGTACAGCCGAAGACAAGCATGGGAGGCTCGCTTCTCAGGTTGCGGCCAATCTCGGGATGGCCGCTCTCGTATGCAACGGGATGACGCTGGCCTGGATGATCGGCTTCGGGCGCGCGGATTGGGCAGAGTGGAGGCAGTCGTTAATCTTTGCTCCTGGGCTGGCTGCGCTGGCCGAGGCTGCCGCAGACACCGTCTCATCGGAGTTGGGCCAGCTCTGGAAGGGGCAACCGCGGCTGCTGACCACGCTGCAGCGCGTGCCTGCGGGGACCGATGGCGCCATCAGTCTGCCGGGCACCCTTGCCGGGGTGATGGCCGCGCTCATCGTATCTGCTACGGGGGCATGGGCACTAAGCGGCTCAACCATACTGCTTTGGGTGAGTCTTATGGGCGGCGTCTTAGGACTGTTTTTCGACAGCCTTCTTGGCGCCACTCTGGAGCGCTGGAACTGGCTCGGGAACGACGCAGTGAACTTCCTGTCGACGGGAGCCGCCGCGGCTTCAGCCTTTGCACTTCTGGTCGGCCTTCAGCACATGCACGTAACGTAGTGCGTCAGCGGCGCCCACTCACTCCAGGTGCAGCCGCCAGGCTGTGTAACCAAGAATTTCGTGGAAGAATGCGTCGAGCGCAGATGGAGGCGCAAGGATGGGAACACGCGCCCTCGGCGAGGTATACACGTTGAGTCCGGAGGCGCGACAAATCGCCTGGATCCGGAAAAGATGAAAGGGATCACTGACGACAACTAGCGATTGAAGGCTATTGGCGTGGGCAATCGCCGCCAGCCGTTGAACAGACTCCGTCGTGCTTCGGCTGTGCGTCTCTGCAATAACGGCTCCTTCGGGCACTCCCTGCGCCATCAAGTATTCACGTCCAACGCCACCTTCCGAATACTCGTCGCCGCCATCTCCGCCCAGAGTAATCACGAGCGGCGCGTACCCGGCGCGATAGAGAGCAAGCGCATGGTCCAGGCGCGCGCGATATACAGGTGACGGCCTGCCGTCGTACTCCGCCGCGCCAAACACGACGATTGCGCTGGCTGGCCTGGCCTGATCCTGCGAGGCATATCGCTGAATCTGGAGATCGACCCACACGCACCAGCCGCCTGCGCCGAGCAGCAGAAGCACGGTAAGCGCAACGACCATGCGTGCTGTGCGATGCCGGTCTTGGCTGTGCCTCTGGAGCATGGCACTAGCTTAACGCTGCAGGGCCATGACGATTTCGTGTGTCGGAATTGCGCCTTCGCGCAGAATCTCCCAGCGGCCGCTGCCCAGACTCAAATCCACGATCGTCGTTGGAAGTGAGCGCCCCGTGGGACCGCCGTCGATAATCAGCGGGACACGATCCCCGAGCTGGTCGCGCACGCAGGCCGCATGTGTACACTCCGATGCGCCCTGCAGGTTGGCCGAGGTAGCAGTAATCGGCAGGCCAAACTTCTCCACCACGGCGCGAGGAATCGCGGCATCCGGAACGCGCAGCGCCACGTTGCCGGTATTGGCCGTTGAGCGCAGTGGCAACTTGCTGCTGGCGCGCACAATAATTGTGAGCGGCCCCGGCCAGAAGCGGTCGGCCAGTTTATCGAGCATTGCGTCCGGATCGCGCACCAGCGTGTACGCCTGAGCGAGGCTTGCAATCAGCAGAGAAAGTGGCTTGTGTTTTTGGCGCGACTTGATCTGGTAGATTCGCTCCACTGCCCGCAGGTTCACCGGATCGACAGCCAGGCCATAAAACGTGTCGGTCGGCAGGGCCACGACATCGCCCATCTGCAGACAGGAGACAATGTAGTCAATCCGGTCCGGCTGGGGTTCATCGGGATGGACGCGCAAAATCTCTGCGGACAAGAAGGCTAACCTCGGTTCCCCGAATTGCTGACGCCACAAAGACGGAAACTATCACAGCACCATCCGTGGTGCAAGTGACGCTCACGCCGATGTGCACCCAAGCATGAAGTCAAGAGCATAGAATCGGCTAAGAGAAAGCAACAGCTAACGCAGATGCCTGTTCGCATTGTACAGAGTCAACAGAACGAGCGGCTGAAAGAGCTGCGCCGCGCACTGCGGCAGGACGGCAGCGGGCCCTCCGGCATGGTCGCCATCGAGGGGCCAAATCTGCTTCTTGAAGCGCAGCAGGCCGGGTTGTTCCTGGCGCACGTCTTCGCGACTAACGAGTCCACGCACATCCTCGACCAGTTATCCCTGCCTGCGGAGACGGACGTGCTGCTGCTGCCGCGCACGCTGCTGTGCAGTGCGCTGGCCACCGAGACGCCGCAACCAGTAGCAGCGCTCGTCAGGCCTCCATCCTGGACGTGGGATGACCTCATTCGGCACGACCCGTCTCACGCAACCCTGCTGGTCGTGCTCTGCGGGTTGCAGGACCCCGGAAACGTCGGAACTATTCTGCGCTCGGCGGAGGCCTTCGGAGCCACCGGTGTTGTTAGTCTGGCCGGCACCGTGAGCGTCTGGAACCAGAAGGCTGTGCGCGCTTCAGCGGGCAGCGTCTTCCGCGTGCCTTGCCTTCGCGTCGGTCTGGAAGAGTGCCTCGCGCGATTGGCTGAGGCCGGCGTGCAGACATGGACGACCGTTGCGCGCGACGCCTCGCCGGTGGCGGACGTGGCGCTGACGAAACCGGTCGCATTGTTCATCGGCAACGAAGGCAACGGGGTCCCAACGGAGGTGGCCGCAAGGGTTCATGACGCACTCACCATACCCTGCCCCGGCCCGGTCGAGAGCCTGAATGCCGCGGTGGCTGCGAGCATTCTGCTGTATGAAGCCTCAAGGCAGCGAAGCCCATCGGCGCGGCCCCAATCCAAACGGGGCAGGGGCGGAACATGAGCTTATTCGACGGCGAACCCGAAGGTCCTAAAGGCAGGCTGCTTACCGCGCCGCTGGCTGAGCGCATGCGACCGCTCACGCTGGACGAGTACAGCGGCCAGGAGCATCTGCTTGGTCCGGGCAAGCCGCTCCGCGTCCAGATTGAGCGCGACGATCCGCAGTCGATGATCTTCTGGGGACCGCCCGGAGTTGGCAAAACCACGCTTGCCAAAATCATTGCTGAGACCACGCGGGCCAGCTTCATCGAATTCTCCGCCGTCCTGAGCGGCATCAAGGAAATCAAGCAGGTAATGGCCGCAGCAGCACAGGCCGCGGAGCTGCACTCGCGCACCATCCTCTTCGTGGATGAGATTCATCGATTCAACAAGGCGCAGCAGGATGCATTTCTTCCGTACGTGGAGCGCGGCACGATTCGCCTCATTGGCGCAACTACTGAGAATCCGTCGTTCGAGATTATCTCTGCTCTCCTTTCCCGCTGCCGCGTCTACGTTCTCAAGCCCTTGAGCGAGGAGCGAATCGTCGCGCTGCTGCGGCGCGCCCTGCAGGACCGCGAGCGAGGCCTGGGAGCGCAGGAACTGACCGCCGAAGACGAGGCGCTCGCTCTCATCGCCAGCTACTCCAGCGGCGATTGCCGCAATGCCTACAACACGCTGGAGGTCGCGGCGCAGTTGGCGCAGGAAGGCAACAAGCTCATCGACCGGACCGTTGCGACAGAGGCCATCCAGCAGCGCGTTCTTGTGTATGACAAGGGCGGCGAGGAGCACTACAACCTGATCTCGGCGTTGCATAAGAGCGTGCGGAACTCCGACCCAGACGCTGCGCTCTACTGGCTGGCGCGGATGTTCGCGGCCGGAGAGGATCCGCTTTACCTGGCGCGGCGGGTGGTGCGGATGGCTGTCGAGGATATCGGCCTGGCAGCGCCCGAGGCACTGAACCTGTGTCTTTCCGCGAAAGAAGCTATTGAGTTTCTGGGCTCGCCGGAAGGCGACCTGGCGCTCGCCGAGGCTGTGGTCTATCTCGCTCTTGCGCCCAAATCCAACTCCGTCTACACGGCCTATGGCGAGGCGCAGCAGGAGGTGGAGCACACCCGGCAGGAGCCCGTACCACTGCATCTGCGCAACGCGCCCACGCGGCTCATGAAGGAACTGGACTACGGCAAGGGTTATCGCTACGCGCACGATGAGGAGGGGCGCGTCGCCGACATGGATTGTCTGCCGGACGCGCTGCGCGGGCGGCGCTACTATCAGCCCACGCAAGAGGGCCGCGAAAAGCTTCTGGCGCAGCGGATGGAGGAGATTCGCCGCATCAGGTCCCGCAAGCGCGGCCGCTGATTCTTTGCGCGCGCGACCCACTTGCGCAGCGTTGTTACTGGTTCTGCGCGGAGACTGCGGGCAGGCCATTCACTGCATCGAGGACCAGGCCGGGCGTGAGCACCTGGGGCAGTATGGTGGGGCTGCTCTGCCCCGGTGAATACAGCATGTAGGCGGGCACACCATCCCGCCCCAGAGCCGTGAGCGCCTCGGTAATGGCTTCATCGTGCCGGGTCCAGTCGGCGCGCAGCAGAGCGACATGGTGCTGCGCGAAGGCTTGTTGCACCTCGGGCTGATCCAGAGCAAGCCGCTCATTGACCTGGCAACTCAGGCACCAGCTTGCCGTGAAGTCCACAAAGACCGGACGCCCCTGCGCCTGATACTGCCGAACCGAATCCGCCGACCACGGCTGCCATCCGTTGCTGCTCTGAGCCTGTGCCGAGGATGTGGATTCGCTCGTCAACTTCTGCGGCGCGTAGAAAGCGGCCAGCACCACCACGACCAGCAGAACCGCAGCAACCACGCCTGCCCATCTCTTGCCCTGCCAGCGGCCAAGGAACCAGCCAGCAATTGCCAGCAGCAGAAAGCAGCTCAGCAGCGCGGCGAGCAGCGCCGTTCCGTAGGCCTGCGCAAGCACCCACGCCAGCCAGATGACGAAAGCGAAAATTGGCACCGCGGTCGCCTGCTTCAAAATGTCCATCCACACGCCGGGGCGCGGAAGCCACCTTGTCCAAGCCGGTTGAAACGTGAGTGTGACATACGGGGCAGCCAAGCCCAGCGCGAGCGCCGTGAAGACGGCGAATGTGACTGCGGCGGGCTGAGCAAGCGCATAGCCGATGGCCGCCGCCATAAACGGACCCGTGCACGGCGTGGCGACAATCACCGCCAGCACGCCCGT
>JBBIVH010000046.1:11021-16205 GCA_037439805.1 Acidobacteriaceae bacterium | reverse complement strand
TGTGGTGACGCAGCAGGTTCTCCAGCACGTCCGGGGGCAGCAGCGATGCGGTGCCCGCCAGCGGCGGAGCGGCGACGGTTCCATGCAATCCGCCGACGCCGTGACAGGTTTCGCACGTCATGCTCTGGAAGATCTTCTGGCCGTGCAGCTCCAGAGGACTCAACTGGGCTGGCGCGGCCGCAGGCGCTGCGGCCGGGACGCCCGCAATGCCTGAGGCCATTGCAGGAGCGCCTGCTCCGGACGCACCCATGCCAGCCTGCGCAGCAGGAGTTGCCGCCGCTGGGGGCGTGGATTCGGGTGTGAGGCCATCGAGATACGCGATCAATTGAGAAAACTGCTGGTCAGGGAGCGCGACCGTGGGCATGCCGCCGGCCTTCATCTTCGCCGTCGGATGATGGAGCAGATACGGCAGTTTGTCGCCGGAAAATTTCTTGCTGATGTTGATGAGTGAAGGCGCAAACTGCGTGCCGTGCGCCGTAGGCCCATGGCACGCTGCGCAGCCCTGCGAAAGGAAGAGAGCGCGTCCGGGGCTGGGCGGCGCCGCAGCCGCCGAAGCCTGCGCAGTATTCATCGCAGCGGGCCCTGTTGTGCTGGGAGCAGCCGCTGCCGCCGTCGCGGGAGGCATATCCGGATAGGGTACGCCGCCGCCCTGCTCCGTTGCGGGAGCCGCTGCTGCCTGCGCCGGCTGCGGCGTCTGCGGAGCGCGCAGTGTGCGCAGATAGGCGATCACGGCGCTCTTCTGTTCATCGGTCCCAAAGAAGGGAGGCATACCGCCGGCCTGCATCTTCGCGTTGGGATGCGTGAGCAACTGCGCGATCTGCGCATCGTTCAAGTGCGCAATCATCGGCGCCATCGACGGCGCGCGACCTCCGGCCCCGGCCTGTCCATGGCAGGCAAAGCAGCCGCGCTGCTGGAAGAGTTGCTGCCCTTCAGTGGCCGCGCTGGACAGAGGCGCGGCAGCAATTTCTGCGCCTGCTTCTCCGCCTGCGGGAGCCTCACCGACGTGACTCGCCGCTGTCGTCAGCGATGCGCCGGAAGAGGCCTGTACGTTCGCCATCGGAGTTCCGATGACGCCAAGATAAGCAAGAAGCGCAGTCATATCGGACTGCGAGGCGTCTACCGCCGGCATGTGTCCGGCGCGCATCTGCGCGTTGGGGTTGTGCAGAAGCGCGATGAGCTGCGGCTCAGGATACTTGGTGGTGATCCCCTTCAGACTGGGGGCAACCGTGGTTCCGAGGCCCACATCGCCGTGACAGCCTGAGCACCCATGCGCCTGAAAGACGCCGCGCCCCTGCGCCACCAGCGGATTGACCGGGCCGACCGGAAGCGCCAGCGGGCCTGTGCCACCGGGCGATTCCATATAAGGCTCAAAGGGCGCGTGCGTGTATTCCTCTTCCTGCTGAGCCTGCAGCGCAAGCTGCGCGGCGGTCGTGGGATCGCTCTCGTCGTCCATGTGGCTGCGCTCGCCCAGATAGATCGTGCCCATGAGCACGATTGCCACAGCGAGAACAGGAATCGGCCTGCGCCACGGTTTGCGCTCCAGGCTGCGGTCAAGAAACGGCAGCAGGAAGAAGAGCGCCGCCAGCAGGCCCGGCACCACGACCACGGCAAAGACTACCTTGGGGCCTTCCCAGAACTTGAGCCACTCAAACATCGGCAGGTAGTACCACTCCGGCCGAGGCAGGAAGTGCGTGTCCGCCGGATTGGCGATCGGGCCCAGTCTCACGGGATGGAAGTACGCCAGGAATCCAAGCCCAATCATCAGGAGCAGCGCGAAAGCCATATCCATCAGCACCTGCTTTGGATAAAAGCCTTCGGGGACCATCTTCGGATCGATGGGGTCTTCATCAATCGGGCCGGCTGCGCCAGCCTTGCGAAACAGGAAGACGTGAATCGCGATGAATCCGATGATGATGCCCGGAATCAGAAACACGTGCGCGACGTAGAAGCGCGAAAGCGTGAGCGTGCCGATGGTGTCGCCGCCGCGCAGCAGGCGCGTCATCCACTCGCCAATGAGCGGCACCTCGCCGACGATGTTGGTGCCGACTGCAGTGGCAAAGTAGGCCTTCTGGTCCCACGGAAGCAGATAGCCGGTGAAGCCCATGCCCAGCACAAACAGCGAGAGCGTCGCGCCGGACATCCAGAGCAGTTCCCGCCGCCCCTTGTAGGAGCCGAAGAGGAAGGTCTGCAGAAAATGCAGCACAAGCACGATAATCATCGCGCTGGAGCCGTAGTAGTGCAGGCTGCGAAGAAACGCGCCCGCGGCCACTTGCTTGGTGATATAGGCGACGCTGGTGTGTGCAGTCTCGGCAGATGGAACGTAATACAAGGCAAGGCAAAGGCCGGTAATGATCTGCGAGATGAAGATGAACAGCAGACCTGAGCCGAAGACATAGGCGAAGCGCGCTCCACCTGGAATCGGCTCGTCCAGCGACTCCTTCATCAATTTGTCAACGCCGGCGCGTCTGTCCATCCAATGGAAGAGGCGCTTGGCAGTGCCGCCGCTCACGGGCTCGGCAGAAGCTGACTTTTCTTTTTTCTCCACGGCTCCACTCTTTTCCGGATTAGCTCAGCTTTTCCTGGTTGGGCACGTTCGACCGGAAATACTGGAAACGCACCTGCAGCTTGTTGTCCTGCACGCGTGTGGTCAGCTTGTCCATTGCGCGCGGCGGTGGACCGAAGACGTGCTGCCCGTCGGCCTGGAATCGCCCGCCGTGGCAGGGGCACACAAACTCCGACTGCGCCTGCTGCCAGCTCACGCTGCAGCCAAGGTGCGGGCAAATCGCCGAGAGCACTTCCAGTTGCTCGTCGGCATTGCGGCTCACATAGACGGACTGCGCGGAGACGACCTCACGCCAGCCGTCGCGCTGGGCGAAGGTGATGGTCTTGCGCACGGGGCCAGTCGCGTTTGCGAATTCGCTCATCTCGCCTACGTCGGACCACTCCGTGCCAGAGGCCTTTGCGTAGAGCGGGTACAGCACATACCGCAGCACAGGGACCGAAAGAATCGCCCCCATGCCCAGCGACCCGATCGCCATCAGCGCGCCAAAAAAAGATCGGCGATTGATGATGATGACATCCTTCTGACCTGCCGCATTTATCTTTTCAATTTGCTGTTCCACGACCACTCCTAGAAGTTGAGCCACAACGCCATGTACACGGTGTTGTTGTCTGAAGCGTTGCGCAGCGCACCGTCATAGTTGGTGCTGGCGCCGTTGAATTTGAAGTAGCCCGAGTAGTTGAAGTCGATATCGATGTTCTGCGACGGCCACCAGCCGAACTGCGCAATGTATCCCTTGGTTGCCGGATTGCCATTGTTGCTGCCCGTGAGCGCGGCCGGAGCATAGAGCAGGGGATCGCTGTTGCCCGTAGTGGAGAACAGCGCACCCGTCGCGCTGTACTTGCTACGCCAGTGATAGGTGCTGTCGAGCTTCAGCGTGTTCAGATGGTTCTGCGCCATGGTGGCGCCTCCAGATCCAAAGGTCGCGCCCAGGTTCGACTTTTCGTGGATGTACGTTCCATGCACATCCAGAAGATTCGCGCCAAGCGGCCGCTCATACTGAAAGTCAAAGGATGGATCCACGTAGCGATCCTCGGGTCCGGAGATACCGCCAGGGAATGAGTTCATGTAGATGCCATAGGTGCCGACTTCGAGATAGTTGCTGCCGAAGGTCTGCTGCCAGGCCGCGCGCCAGTAGGGTGCAACTCCGCTGATGTTGTAGGACTGACCGGCGCCGTTCACAGGCGAAGATGCGCCGGCATGTTCGGATCGATACACCGTCACATCGGCGTAAAGATGGCTGTTCCACAAGCCATATCCACCGACGCCAGCCACATCGGAACCCAGGGTTCCATTGATGATAGGAGACGCAATCGGACTCACGCCCGAGGCGGTCTGAATCCACGGGAAACCCCATGCCGGCGCGCTGTTCCAGACATCTTCCACGGTGGGGTTGTTGTTGAGCGTCACCCCGTATTCGAGATCCTTGCCCCCGAGCTTCGCATCGTTGGCATAGCGCAGGTCAGTGTTGTCCATGCCGAAATGGTCATTGGCATGGGTATAGGTCACCTGCGCAAGTCCGCCGAAGTGCGTTGCGAACGCACCTGCGAAGAAGAAGCTCAACTGCTGCGGAAAACCCGCAGAGTTGTTCTGGCTGGCCGGCTGATTGGCCTGGTAGGAGGTGTTGGAAAGAAGGACCATGACTGATATAGGAATGGACCGCGTCAGAAAGAGATCTCTGACATTGCCAATCTTGTCCTTGCGGCTGGTATCGGTCAGCAGGTAGCCGCGCAGCTTGAAGTTCCGGCCGAACGCCGTAAGCTCCGGCGGATTGCTATGACAGACATTGCAGGACAGGCCTGTCTGTCGGGCGAAACTTGGAACCGCGTGAGCGGTTTGTAGAACTGCAATGGAAAAAAAAGCAGCAAAAGCCTGGGCAACTGTTCGCATAACTCACCTGCTCCGCAGGCCGGACGCAGACAGGTCCACGCAGGCGGAAATCGACTCTCAGTTACGCAGCGGAAAAGCGCACTTATCCCGCCACCGTTCACAGCGGCACGAATCGGAAGAGAAAGGGGTCTCTGCCGCGCGCCAGGGAATGCCGTTCAGCGTTGGCTTGCGAGCAAGGTGTTCTTGCTCGTTACCATAGTAGCGCAGCGAGGCTGGCAGACAAGGTAAGGAGTGCATTCTTGGTTCACATTGGATGGAACAGACTTTCAACGAAAACGATGTCGTGAATGCAGCTTCCCATGTATGGTCCGGGGTGCGGAGATAGCCGACTGGAGCTACAACCGTCGCTTCGCCTCAAGAACGCGCTCAAGGGCTTCGTCAGCTGTAGATCCGACAGCGGAAAGATGCCCCATTTTGCGCCCCTTGCGCGGCGTGTGCTTCTCGTAGAGATGCAGGCGCACGCCCGGAACCGCGAGCGCGGCGGCAAAGTCCGGCGCACCATCCAGCCACACTTCCCCGAGCAGATTCACGATGGCCGCGGGCGTCAGCAGCGCCGTGTCGCCCAGCGGAAGATTGCACGTCGTCCGCACGAGCTGCTCAAACTGGCTGGTCACGCAGCCGCGCTCGCTCTGGTGATAGCTGTTGTGGGGCCGCGGAGCGAGTTCATTCACGAACAACTCGCCACCCCGCGTGACGAACATCTCCACACAGAGCAGCCCTTCGATGCCAAGCGC
>JBBIVH010000046.1:0-10921 GCA_037439805.1 Acidobacteriaceae bacterium | reverse complement strand
GGATGGCCTCTTCCGTTGCGGGCGCATCCACGCCGATGCGAGCCTGCCCACGGCCGTCGTAGCCGCCGCGACCGATCTTGAGAAAGACGCGATCGCCCAGTTGCGGTACGGCTACCTGCAACTCGGCCTCGCTGCGCACGACGCGAAAAGCGCCCACGGGAAAGCCATGCTCTGCCAGCCATGATTTCTGGAGCGTCTTGTCCTGAATGATGCGAATCGGCTCCACCCCGGGTCGAAGAGGTGCAAGTTGCGCCACGTGGCGCAGAGCATCCACGCCAATCTGTTCGATTTCGAGAGTGACCGCATCGGCTCCGCCTGCAAGCCGCCTCGCGGCCTCTGCATCGTCCCAACGACCGACGATCGTTTCATCCACAACAAAACTTGCGGGGCACGCAGCCTCTGGATCCATCACGCGCACGCGGTATCCCATGGTGCGCGCGGCCATCGCAGTCATGCGGCCAAGCTGGCCACCGCCCAGAATCGCGATGAGGCCACCGGGCAGGACCACACGAGCCTCAGATTTGGTGGAGGATACGATCTCGCCGCTCAACCCGGCAGCTCCTGCTTCAGCACTTCCTCCATGCGGGCATTACGCCAGCTCGCCAAGCGCTCGTGAAGCGCAGCGTCGTGGCTGGCGAGGATCTCCGCGGCGAGCAACGCAGCATTGGCGGCGCCGGCTTTGCCGATGGCCAGCGTACCCACCGGCACGCCCTTCGGCATCTGCACAATGGAAAGCAGTGCATCCAATCCATTCAAATGTGTTGCCGGAACCGGCACTCCGAGAACAGGTACAAGCGTTTTGGCCGCGAGCATGCCGGGCAAATGCGCGGCGCCGCCAGCGCCGGCGATGATCACAAGCAGGCCGCGGTCTCGTGCCGTCTCTGCGTATTTGTAGAGAAGATCGGGAGTGCGGTGCGCGCTGACGATGCGCGCCTCATAAGGAATTTTCAGCTCGCACAGAATCTCCACGGCAGCAGACAGCGTCTCATAGTCGCTTTTGCTGCCCATGACCACGCCGACCAATGGCACATCGCTCATGGGCCTGATTATACGAGGAGTGCGATGTGCGCGCTCCAGCAAATCAGCCCGCGATCTGGAGCGCGGATGGTGCATAGTTCAGATTGGGCCCGAGCCACCGCTCCACTTCTTCCAGACTCATGCCCTTGCGCAAGTGATAATCGACCGCCTGATCGCGCTCGATCTTGCCCAGGCTGAAATACCGCGACTCAGGATGCGCGAAGTAGAGACCGCTGACGCTCGACCCCGGCCACATTGCGAAGGACTCCGTGAGCTGAATGCCCGTATTCTTTTCCACGTCGAGAAGCCGCCACAGCGTGCCCTTCTCCGTGTGGTCCGGGCATGCGGGATAGCCGGGCGCAGGGCGGATGCCGCGATACTTCTCCTGAATGAGCTCGCTGTTCGCCCAACCCTCAGCACGACCGTAGCCCCAGTCTTCGCGCGCCTGCTTGTGCAGGCATTCTGCGAAGGCCTCGGCGAGCCGGTCGGCGAGAGCCTCCGCCATGATCGCGTTGTAGTCGTCGTGCTGCGCGCGGAAACTTTCGCGCAGTTCCTGCAGGCCCACGCCGCTGGTGACCGCAAAGGCGCCGAGAGAATCGCGCAGCCCTGTTTCGCGCGGCGCGATGAAGTCCGCCAGCGAACGGCACGGCTCACTGCCCTCACGATCCGACTGCTGGCGCAGGAAATGAAACCGCTGAAGCACCTTCGTGCGCGTCTCATCCGTGTACAGTTCCACATCGTCGCCAACCGCGTTGGCAGGAAAGAACCCGTAGACGCCGCGCGCGCGAAGCAGCTTTTCGTCGATGATGCGATCGAGCAGCGCATTGGCCTCTTCAAAGAGTTGGCGCGCCTGCGTGCCCTTTTCCGGATCGTCCAGAATGCGCGGATAGACGCCCTTCATCTCCCACGTGTGGAAGAACGGGGTCCAGTCAATGAACTCGCGCAGCTTTGCCAGCGGAAAGTCCTCAAGGACGCGAACACCTGTGAACGCGGGCACAGCAAGATCCTCCGCGCGCCATTGAATCGGAGTACGTCGTGCGCGTGCCACTTCAATTGTCACCGTCTGCAGGCGCGGAGCCGCATGAGCCTTGCGCACGGCATCATACTCGGCGCGCAACTGCGCAACAAAGTCCTTTCTGCCATCTTTGCTGAGAAGGCTCGTCGTCACCGGCACCGCGCGGCTCGCGTCCAGCACATGAACGACGGGCTGGCTGTAGTGCGGCGCAATCTTGATAGCGGTGTGCGCGCGGCTTGTGGTTGCGCCGCCGATGAGAAGCGGCAGCTTGAGACCCGTCCGCTCCATCTCGCGCGCCACATGCACCATCTCGTCGAGCGATGGCGTAATGAGACCGCTCAGACCTACAACGTCGGCCTTCTCCTGCCGCGCGCGCTCCAGAATTTTCTCCGCGGGCACCATTACGCCCATGTCGATGACTTCGTAGTTATTGCAGGCCAGCACAACGCCCACAATGTTCTTGCCGATGTCATGCACGTCGCCCTTCACTGTGGCGAGCACGATCTTGCCCTGCGTGCGCACCTCCTGGCCCGCAGCGGCCATCGCAGCCTTCTCAGCTTCCATGAACGGCGTAAGGTAGGCGACCGCTTTTTTCATCACACGAGCCGACTTCACCACCTGCGGGAGAAACATCTTGCCCGCGCCAAACAGATCACCGACCACGCCCATGCCATCCATCAGCGGACCTTCAATCACTGCGAGAGGGCGTCCCAGTTTCGCGCGCGCTTCTTCGGTGTCCGTGTCGATGTACGTGTCGATGCCCTTGACCAGTGCGTGCGAAAGGCGCTCCTCCACCGTCCCGTTGCGCCACTCTTCGGTCTTTTTCTCGGTCGCGGCAACGCCCGCGCCCTCAGCCTTCAGTTTCTCGCCAAATTCAATCAGCCGCTCGGTCGCGTCTGCGCGGCGATTCAGGAGCACATCCTCTACAAGCGTCTTCAGAACTGGATCGATCTCTTCATAGACCTCCAGCATGCCCGCGTTCACAATGCCCATGTCCATGCCGGCGGCAATGGCGTGATAGAGAAACGCCGCGTGCATCGCCTCGCGGACCTTGTTGTTTCCGCGAAAGCTAAATGAAATGTTGGAGACGCCGCCGCTCACCTTTGCGTGAAGCAGATTTTCCTTGATCCACTTTGTCGCACGGATGAAGTCCACGGCATAGTTGTTGTGCTCCTCCATGCCGGTGGCCACGGTGAGGATATTGGGATCGAAGATGATGTCATCCGGCGCAAAGCCGACCTCATCGACGAGAATGCGATAGGCGCGCTCGCAGATGCGGATCCGGTCTTCGTAGGTCGCGGCCTGCCCCTGTTCGTCGAACGCCATCACAACGACCGCCGCTCCATATTTGAGAACCGTAGCCGCGTTTTGACGAAACTTCTCTTCGCCCTCTTTCAGCGAGATCGAGTTGACGATGCCTTTGCCCTGCAGGCACTTCAGTCCAGCCTCAATCACCTCCCACTTCGACGAGTCGATCATGAAAGGAACTTTGGCGACCTCTGGCTCGCTCGCAAGCAGTTGCACAAAACGCGACATCGCTGCGACGCCGTCAATCATGCCCTCGTCCATGCAGATGTCGATGACGTTGGCGCCGTTCTCCACCTGCTGCCGTGCAATGCTTACGGCCTCTTCGTATTTGCTTTCCTTGACGAGCTTCGCAAACTTCGGCGAGCCGGCCACGTTGGTGCGCTCGCCAATCATGATGAAGACGCCAGCCTGCTGCGTGAACGGCTGCGAGCCCGAGAGTCGCAGCGGACGAAACGCGGGTTGCGCCGCGACAGCCCCCGAGGCGCCAATCGATGTTGCTCGACGCGCGCGCGCCGGCTTGTCTTCAAGCGCCTTCGCAATCGCCGCGATGTGCTCCGGCGTATTGCCGCAGCAGCCGCCGGCAATGTTGATCAGCCCGCCGCGCGCAAACTCACTGAAGCGCTGCGCCATGTCTTCCGGTTCCAGGTCAAAGCCCGTCGGCGAGAGCGGATTGGGCAGACCCGCATTGGGATAGCACGAGATGGCGGTGTTCGACTTTTGCGCCAACTCCTCGAGAAACGGGTACATCAGGTCAGGGCCAAGCGAACAGTTGAGCCCCACGGAGAACGGCTTCACGTGTTCGACGGCGTTCCAGAAGGCCTCGACCGTCTGCGCGGAGATCATCGTCTCTCCGCCGCGCCCGACTGCAGCCGAAATCATGATGGGCAGTTCGCGCTGCGCTGCCGTCAGTCCGTCCTCATCAAAGACCTCGCGAATGGCGACCAGCGCAGCTTTCGCATTCAGCGAGTCGAAGATGGTTTCCACAAGCAGCAGATCCGATCCACCTGCAATGAGAGCGCGCACCTGCTCCTTGTAGGCCGTGCGCACCTGGTCGAACGTGACGACACGGAATCCAGGGTCGTCGGCATCGGGCGAGTTGGAGAGCGAAACCGTGAGCGGCCCGATGGAGCCGGCGACAAAGCGCGGGCGACCGGTTGCATTGGCTACGCGATCGGCCCACTCGCGGCACTGCCGTGCGGAGGTCTCGTTGACCTCCCATGCAAGATTCTTCAGGAACGAGTCGTCGATGACCTTCTGATAGAACGCCGGATCTTTGCGGCCTCCACGCTCGCGTGGATCTTCGACGAAGAACTCGCTCTGCGCGATACTTGTCGCGCCAAACGTGTTCGTCTCAATGATGTCCGCGCCTGCCTCAAGAAAGCGCCGGTGAATATCGCCAATCATGCCAGGCTGTGTGAGCACAAACAGGTCGCCGTTATTCAGCAACTCCTTCGGCGCATCCTTGAAGCGCGTGCCACGCATATCCGCTTCTTTCATCCCGTAGGTGCGAATCGTCGTTCCCATCGCGCCGTCGAGGATGGCGATGCGTTCTTCGAGAATCTTGCCGAGCGTGTTTCCGATGGTTTTGCTCATAGGTATGCTGGCATCCAGGCAGACATTGAATTCGGTGCGGAACTACGCGGGGACCGCCCGAATCCGCGCCTGCCGATGAAGCGAGCCGATGCCGTAACCCGATGGCTGCTGCGCCTGCCACCCTCGCGCCGCGCCATCCGCACATTCGACTGCTTTGATTCATTATCGCATTGATGCAAAGCGGTTTGCGCGCCAGTCGCCTCGCATCGTACAGACGCATTCGCATCGATGCGTTCGAGTCAAACCGCACTGCTCATTTCACCTGCGGCGTGCTTCCCTGCAGCCAATCGCGAGATTTCTTTCGCTCGCAGTCACAATCTTCTTGACAAGAAGAAGCTCCTGGCTCAACCATGGTTTAGGTTTATTCAACCGATTGAATAGAGACGAGCGGCGAATCCTGAATGCGCCGCTACAAGGCGGACATGATGCAATTCCGGAAATTTTCAGCGGCCGCGGTGCTCGTCGCGGCGCAATCTCTTCTGCTTGCCCAGGCGCCGAAGCCGGTGGCCATTGCACCCTCCAAGCTGCCCAGTATCGGCACGGTGAGTGAGCGCTATCAGTCCTACAACATCGAGATGGTCGAGGTGACCGGCGGCCGCTTCTGGGCTCCCTACAAGAAGGCGACTTCGGGCCCAGCGGCTGTGGCGGACACTGCGCCGGGCTCCTCTCCGGCGGGCATGAGCGCCTCAATGTATCGCTATCGCAAGCCGATTGACCTCGCGAATCCGCAACTGCGCAAGCTGGCCTCGGCGCTCAGTCCTGCATATGTGCGCGTGAGCGGAACCTGGGCCAACTCGACCTACTTTGATGACTCCGATGGCCCGGCGCCTGCAAATCCGCCGGACGGCTTCCGCAGCGTTCTCACGCGCCAGGAGTGGCAGGGCGTGCTGGACTTTACCCGCGCTGTCGATGATGGCCTCGTCACTTCCTTTGCCATCAGCCCCGGCGTGCGCGACGCCGCGGGCGTATGGACGCCGGTTGAACTCAAGAAGGTGCTGGACTACACGCACAGCGCCGGCGGCCATATCGACGGAATCGAGTACTTTAACGAGCCCACTTTTGCCACGATGGGCGGAGCGCCCAAAGGCTACGACGCCGCGCAGTACGGACGCGACTTCAAGGTCTTTGAATCATTTATCAGGGAGGCATCTCCGGAGACGAAGATCATCGGGCCGGACTCTGTTGGGGAAGGCGGATCGCTGGGCCAGCAGCCCGCATCGATGCGGCTCGTCCGCACCGAAGACATGCTCGCCGCAGAAGGGCCAGGCCTCGATGTCTTCGCGTACCATTTTTACGGTGGCGTGTCGCAGCGCTGCGCGGCCATGGGAGCGGTCGCAAAGACCTCGCCGGAGCGTGCGCTGACGCGCGAATGGCTGATGTCCACGGCAAAGGAAGAGGAGTTCTACGCAAAGCTTCGGGACCGGTTCGCGCCGGGGACACCCATATGGAACACAGAAACGGCAGAGACGGCGTGCGGCGGCGACCCCTGGGCTTCCGACTTTATTGACAGCTTCCGCTATCTCAATCAGCTTGGCATCCTCGCGAAGCAGGGCGTCAAGGTCGTAATTCACAACACGCTGGACGCCAGCGATTACGGCCTGCTGGATGAAGCCACGCTGCAGCCGCGGCCCAACTACTGGGCTGCCGTACTCTGGCGCAGACTCATGGGAACCACGGTGCTCGATGCAGGAGACGGTGCCGGGCAGAATCTTTACCTGTATGCACACTGCCTGCGCAACCAGCGGGGAGGCGTGGCGCTGCTGGCTATGAATACGGATCGCACTGCCCCCGAAGCCATTCACCTGCCCGCGGGAGCGGTGCGCTACCAGCTCACCTCGCCGGATCTTATGAGCACGTCAGCACAACTCAATGGCAAAGAACTCGCTCTCACGCCCAGCGGCGATCTGCCTGCAATGGCTGGAGTGCCTGTTGCGGCGGGTACGATTGAGCTGCCACCGGCCAGCATCAGCTTCTTTGCAATACCCAAAGCCGGCAACGCAAGCTGCCACTGATTTACCACTGCGCGGATGAGCAGCGTCACGATGCTGGTCGGCGTCATCCGCGCAGGATTCTCTGAGCCTCGCGTTGCCGAAGCATGACACCGGCATTCCTTTGTGTCGCGGCCTGAACCCAACGACGAGAGATTCGATCCGATGCACACGCACGGCAGAACTCGCCCCCGGATGACGCAGAAGGCGCTTGCGCAGCATCTGGGCCTGCATCCGAGCACGGTGTCGCTCGTGCTGAACAATGCGCCGCTGGCCGCCGGAATTCCCAAAGAGACGCGGGAGCGCATTTTGCGTGCGGCGCGCGAGCTGAATTACCAGCCGAACATTTACGCAAAATATCTCGCCTCCCAACGCAGCTTCACCGTGGCCATCCTGTTGCCTGCAATCGATGAAAGCTACTCGGCTGCGGTGCTCGGCGGCATCGATCAGGCCCTGTATGCGGAGAACTATGCATTTTTCCTGGCCGTTCATCACGGCGACAAGAAACTGATCCGGGAGTATCCGCGGCGACTGGCGCAGCGTGCGGTCGAAGGTTTCATCCTGCTGAACACTCCGGTGGACGAGCCGCTGGACGGCCCCGTCGTTTCCATCGGGGGATTCCCGGCAGTGGGTGCGATGAGTCGCGTGCTGCTCGACAATCGCCTAGGAGCGCAGATGGCGGTCGAGCATCTCCTCGCGCTCGGCCACCGGCAATTTGCCGTGATCAAAGGCCATGACTGGCGCCCGGCCACCGAAGAGCGCTGGCAAGGGATTGCCGGCACGCTGCGCGCGCGCGGCATCGAGATCAGGACACAGCTTGTCCGCTCTCTTCAGTCCCCCGGAAAAGGGCAGGTGGCGCTTGCACCCGAGGAGGGCTATCGGGCCGCCAGAGCGCTGCTGCAAACCGGACTGCCGTTCACTGCGCTGCTCACCTTCAACGACCTGACTGCACTGGGCGCAATGCGCGCGTTTCATGAGGCCGGCCTTAACGTGCCCGGCGATGTATCGGTTGTGGGCTTCGACGATATTCCTTCCGCGGCGTACCACCTGCCCGGATTGACGACGCTGCGCCAGCCGGTGCGCTCCATGGGCGAACTTGCCGGACGGCTGCTCCTGCAGCTCATTCAGAAGCAGGATGCGGCAATGGAAGACGTGGTCGTCGCGCCTGAACTGATCGTGCGCGAGTCAGCGCGGGCAGTCTGACGCGAGACGCTCCGAGCGCACGAGACCGGCGTCGATCGGACGGTTGCAATCCTGGGCCCCTTTTACAAACGCAACAGTTCGCAGAACCCAGCGGCCGTGCTCTACTCTCAAAGAGAAGACGATGGCTCGATTGGCTGCACAGTTTCGCAAGGCTCTTTGGCTCGCGCTCGAGCACGATGTGCTCGACACGGCGAAGGCCGCTGCGTACAGCGGCATGCTCATGCTCTTCCCTGCCTTGATTGTGACGGCAACCATACTGGCCATGGTGCCTGAGGGGAGCCGGCTCATCGTCGAGATGCGGTCTGCCTTTGAGCCGCTGGTGCCCACCGGCTCGCTGGATATGCTGCAGACGTATATGCAGGCACGGCATCTGCGCTCGGTGCAACTCATCCTTTCAGCGGCCAGCTTATCGGTCTTTGCGGGGCTCGGTTTGATGCTCTCGCTGATGGAAGGCTTTCGCCGCGCCTATCGCCTGCCGCGTGGCGACTGGGGCTTCTGGCAGCGAAGAATGCGCGCTCTGATGCTGGTGCCGATTGTCCTCGTTCCGCTGGCTCTGGCCTCCATGGTGCTCGTTTTCGGTCGACAGATTGAAGGCTGGATGATCAGCGGATCCAGCCACGAGCTGCGCCACATCGTGCTGGTGGGCTGGCGGCTCGTGCGCTGGGCCATCGCGCTGACCACCAGCGTTACGGTCCTTGCGGCGCTCTATCACTTCGGCACCAAGCGCGGCGAGCACTGGGTGTGGGTGATGCCCGGAGCTATCGGCGCTACGGTCATCTGGTTTCCGGCTACGCTTGCGTTCGGAATCTACGTGACGCGCATCGCGGATTATTCGATGTTCTATGGCTCGTTTGGCGCGGGCATCGCGACTCTGGTGTGGCTCTACATCACGCTCTTCAGCGCCCTGCTCGGCGCGGAGTTGAACGGAGTGCTCTTCCGCGAGCGCCAGGGCGTACCAGAGGAAGCTCCAGTGCAAACGGAAAGCCGGATCTGACCGCGCGCGCCTCACTTTGTATCTCCGTTACAACCGGCAACAGGAGCATCGCATCACGTTGTGGTCAAGCACCGCGTGTACAATAAATCTGGCCGCAACTCGTACAAATCCCTGTTCGATTTAGCCCTTTCTGGAGTCCATTTCATGTCATTTGCAGAGACAAGCCTGACCGAATCCCCTATCCAGCGCCGTGCAAAAATTGTTGCCACCCTCGGCCCGGCTTCCAACACCGAAGCAGCGTTCCGCGACTTGGTCCGCGCAGGCATCGATGTTGTCCGCTTGAACTTTTCGCACGGGACACACGAGGAAAAGCTGGCCCTCATTCGCATGATTCGCAAGGTGAGCCGCGAAGAGCGCAAACCCCTCTGCATCCTCGGCGACCTGCAGGGACCGAAGATTCGCACATCGAAGCTGAAGGACCATCAGCCCGTACTACTCAAGGCGGGCGCACGGCTCACCATCACGCCGCGCGAGGTACCGGGCACTGCGGCGGTCGTGGGCACGACATTCAAGACGCTCGCGGAGAATGTTGAGCAGGGCTCGCGCATCCTGCTGTCGGATGGACTGATTGAGCTGCGCGTGCACGAAGTCGATGGCGCGGACGTAATCTGCGAGATCATCAACGGCGGCATGTTGGGAGAAAACAAAGGCATCAATTTGCCGGGCATTCCCGTGCGCGTTCCGTCACTTACAGAAAAGGACGCCGAGGATCTGGAGTTCGCCATCATGAACGGCGTGGATGCGATCGCCGTTTCCTTTGTCCGGACTGCGGAAGATGTGCGGCTGGTGCGCAACCGCGTGGCGGCGTATGGCGGCGAGACCTGGATTATTGCCAAGCTTGAAAAGCCGCAGGCGATTCGCCACCTCGACGACATTCTGCAGGTGGCCGACGGTATCATGGTGGCCCGTGGTGACCTGGGCGTGGAAGTGCCGCCGGAAAAGGTTCCTGCGATTCAGAAGCACATCATTCGCCGTGCAGCGGAATATCGCAAGCCGGTGATCACCGCAACGCAGATGCTCGAGTCGATGATTGAGAATCCGCGGCCTACGCGCGCGGAAGTTTCCGACGTGGCGAATGCGGTCTATGACGGCACGGATGCGGTGATGCTCTCGGGCGAGTCTGCAGTGGGCAAATATCCGGTCGAGGCAGTGGCCATGATGGCACGCATCGTCTCGGAGGCCGAGCGCCACATGAAGGACACGCGCAAGGAACATCGTTCGCGCGCCAGCCACCTCTCCATCGCGGAGACCATCTGCGAAGCCACGGCGCACGCGGCCGAAGACCTGGACCTGCGCGGCATCGCCCTCTTCACGGAATCGGGAACGACGGCGCGCCAGCTCTCGAAGTATCATCCCGCGGCGCCGATCTTTGCTCTCAGCCCGATTGAGGTCACAGTGAATCGCCTCAATTTGCTGTGGGGCACCACGCCCATCCGCTGCCCCAAGGTCACGACGACCGAGGCGCTGGTGGAGGTCGCCGAGAGCCTGCTGGAGCAGCAAGGCTACGTGCGCGCGCGCGAGGTGATCGCGATTGTTGCAGGCACACGCACCAAGTCGGGATCGACGAACTTCCTGCGGCTGCATGTGCTGGGCGAGCAGAGCCTGGAGGGTGCGCGCTTTCTGGCGACGCACGAGGAGCCTGCAAAGCCTGCCGTCGCTCCTGCAACCACGGCGCCCGCTGCTGCGGCTGCACCCGCGGCAAAGCGTCCCGCCGCCAAGCCTGCAAAGACGACCGCGCGCCGCAAGTAACGCGGAAGCCTACCTAGACAAGAAGGCCGCCTCCCACTGGGAAGCGGCCTTCGT
>JBBIVH010000045.1:2888-16484 GCA_037439805.1 Acidobacteriaceae bacterium | reverse complement strand
GCACGCCGCCAGCGTTGATTCTGAGCCAGGATCAAACTCTCGTTTGAAACCTGTTGCCTCACCCACTCGACGGAGGTCGTTGGGATCGGCCGCGTCGCGAGCTCGAAAGCCCGGACGCCTTACCTTGTGAGAAGGATCAAGCCAAACTCGATCGCATCTCACGACTGGCACGTTCAACCATTTTGTCAAAGATCCGTAAGAGCCTTCCGCCTGGGCGGCGCCCCTTTGGATCGAGGCCCGGACCATTCGGTCAGGGTGTCCTCGAACTTGTTACGCTGGCTGCATCTGCATATCGCAGCAGGCTGCAGCGTTTTTGCGCGAACTTTTTAAGACTATCGAAACATTCAAGCCTTGTCAATGCATCTTTCGCATTTTCTTGCTTGCCCGATGTTCCGGCTTCGCGCAGCGTAGATTCTCAAAGATCAACCAGCGACACATCGCCCGAGCCGATATGGCTCGCGGGAGCAAGCTCCCGGGTCATGCAATGGCTTGTTCTCTCTAGGGATTCCCTACAGGGGCCCAGGGGCACTTGCCTCACCTGACCCAACGAACCAGCCTTCCAAGTCCCACATTGGGCAGGCCCTACGGCCACTGGAAAGCTCCACTGCTTCCTGTGCAACTCACTAAGAGTACCATGAGGCAAACTTAGTTGCAAGCGGCTCCCTCTCAGGCGCGCCGCCCGGTTGCGACTTTCTGAGAATATCAACGGACCCGATTCTTGGCAAGCGCCGCAGCCTGTGGAAAGCTACCCAAATCTGTGGGAAACACACCTTCGGGCTCCCTCAAGGATTCGTTGAGTTCTTCGCCCGCTAGTTTTCAGATGTCCCGAGGAAGTTCCATCCGTAGACGGCGCATGTATCTAACCTGTTCAGAATGAACAGTTCGTACCGAGGATCTTAGGGCTCCTTCGCAGCTCTTGGTGCCGCCACCACTGGTTTCGACTGTGCGAGCAACAGTTTGCCTTCGTCTGCGTTAATTTCTTCGAGCCCCAGAAGGCCACTCGTCGAGACGCGGGCCGAATCTGCCAGGAGATAGTACGTACTTCCCGGCTTCAATTGGAGGACGTTCAAGGCCACTTCTTTCGGGCCTGGAGGGGTGTGCCCTTGTCCCTGCACGCAGAAGTGATACGTGCCCGCCCTCAATGAAATCGCGAAGTACGCCGCACCTCTGAGCGCCCCCACCCAACTGCCATTGACCGCGACGCGAACGGTCGGGCCCGCCAGCATTCCACCGAACCAGTTCCCGATCACATAGACGATTGCCCGATCGGATGTCGCGAGGTTCACACTCGGCTGCGCGTTGAGCGACACATCAAATCGCGAATCAGCGGGGCCACATGCTCCCATGGCCTTTCGAATCGGATTTAAATTCTGAGCATGCAAACTTGGGCAACACAGGATTGCCAACAGTCCGCCTAACGACATCTGGCGCTTCACAAGGTTCATGGCTTCCTCAGGGCGTCCGCCGAAGACCGAAGGCGCGCGTGGTTGCCACAAGAAATGCGCCTTCATCGCTGTTGATTGGGCGCAGAGCGATGATCGGCCACCCCACATCCAATCCGACGAAGTTCAAACCCGCCGATGCAGCAAGGTAGTACGTGTGCCCGGCCTCTACATCAATATTGGCCACGGCAATCCGCCTGTCTTTGTAGCCCACGAGATTATTTGCGATACGAACGCAGACGTGATGCGGTCCAGGCGTCAGCGCAATTTGAATATGCCCGGATGAGCGGATCAGCGCATCCCACGTTCCGTCTAGACCGGCCTCGAGCTTGTACGCTGGATGAACCCCGAAAGAGAAGCTCACGATGTAGACCGTCGCCTGGCCCGCGGTGGGAGGCGCCATACCCGTATGCTCGGGTAACGGCACCGCTTTAAAGCGCGCATCCAGCGGGCCACACCCACTCTCAGCCGCTCGCATCGCAGACTTGTCCGCCGCGTGTGCAAACGCGGGCAACAGGAAGAGACTAACGACCATGGAGCCAAGAGCCTTCCGCACGTTTTCGTTCCCTCCGGCTGCCTCTTCTGAGAATCCGAGACGGCTTCATGACGCGAGATGTTCCCCTACGGCTTCGCGATAATCCCCAGGTCCGTCAGCCCGTTTACAAAGAACTGCATCGCCAGCGCCACCAGCAGTAACCCCATGATTCTCACAAGGATACGAATGCCCGTCTCACCCATGAAGGCCCGCACACGCCCCGCTCCGGCCAGCACCCAGTAGCTCACCAGGCACGTAAACGCAATCGCCCCGAGAATCGCCGCCATCTGCCAGTGCCAGAGCGCGGGCACCGGCCCAACCAGCACCATCACGGATGAGATCGCGCCCGGCCCGGCCAGCATCGGCACGCCCAGCGGCACAATTCCAGCATCTTCCTTGGCCGCGGCTTCTTCCGTATCGCCGGTCGCCTCCTGCGTGGGCGAGCGCCGCGCCTCCAGCATGTCCAGCCCGATCAGCAGCAGAATCAGCCCGCCGGCAATCTCAAACGCCGGCAGTGTAATGCCAAAGAGCCGAAAGATCACCTGCCCGGCCAGCGCAAAACTCGCCAGCACCACAAAACACGTCAGCGCCGCCTTGCGCGCCATGCGCTTGCGCCGCGCCGCATCGCAGCGGTCGGTAATCGCCAGAAACGACGGGATCGCTGCAAACGGATCGACAAGAAAGAAGATTGAGCTCAGCGCCAGAACGCTGAAGCGCACGATCGGCGCCGTGCGAATCTGCTCCAGCGCGGTCGCCGCCGGGTTGGTCCAGTCCATCATGCGATGCTGGCAGTGTACCAACCGCCGCGCCAGCGCATCCCACGCTTATACTGGCTTGTCCTGCGGGAGTTCATAATGCGTAGCTGGTTTCTTTGCCGGGTTTTGCTGACCGCTTCAACTCTTCTGCTTGTTCCCAGTACATACGCGCAAAACGGTACGTCTCCTGCTGCAGCGCAACCACCAGCCTTCCAAGTTCAGGCGCACGCCGTTCTCATTGACGTCGTCGTCGCCAAAGGCAAACAGCCCGCTCTTCATCTCCAGCAGCAGGACTTTCGGGTCTTCGACAACGGCACGCCTGAGACCATTGACTTCTTTCAGGAGAACGCCGCGCCCCCTGTCGCAACCACGCCCGCAACTCCGCCAATGCCGCCGCAGGAATTCACGAACCAGCCTGCAACGCAACCCGGAGATCAGGTCACTGTGCTTCTCCTTGACAGGCTCAACACCCACGCCGCAGACCAGGCAGCCTTCATCGATGGAGTTCGCGCCTTTGTGCGCGGCCTTCGGCCGGGCACGCCGATAGCGGTCTTTACGCTATCCTCGCAGCTTCGTCTTGTGCAGGGTTTTACCGGCGATCCCGCGAAGCTGCAGGCCTCGATGAGCGGAAAAGGCGCGCCCGTAGCCGGAACCACCGCAATCGCCCACACCGCGCAGGACGACGCGATGGATCAGATGCAGGCTGCAAGTCTGGCAGAGAGCCTCGGCATGCGCGACAACAGCGTCGCACCCATGAATCAGCTCCGCGCCAACGAGCGCTCGACGCTCACGCTGCAAGCCCTCAATGCGCTCTCCCGCTATCTGGCCGGAATTCCCGGCCGCAAGAATCTCATCTGGTACGCCAGCGATTTTCCGCTCGCCATCTTTCCCGATGACCGCATCGGACAGACGCTCGCGCAGAACCAGGCCTTCGGCTCCGAGGTGCGCACCACCACCGGCTTGCTGGCAGCAGCGCGCGTCGCCGTCTATCCCGTCAGCGCCGCGGGCATCTCCAATGACAGTTGGACCCAGGCCTCCAACACCGCGGAAAACTCCAGCATCGATGGCATGACTCAACAGAGCGCACGCGACCAGAACGCGCGCGCCGCCAACATCGCCGCGATGGAGCAGATCGCAACAGACACCGGCGGGCGAGCGATGTATTCGACCAACGACCTGGGCAAAGCCGCGGCCGACGCGATGCAGAACGGCGCGCACTACTACACGCTGGCCTACACTCCCTCTACTCTGCAGCCCGATGGCAGCTACCACCGCATCGAAGTCAAGCTCACAGGGCACAACGAAAAGCTCGAATATCGCCGCGGTTACTTCGCTGACAGCGGCGCTGCACCTACCGCCAGTGCTGACCCGCTCATTTCTCTGCTGAGAGATGGCCTACCCAGCGCAACGCAGATTATCTATCGCGTCCGAGCCCTGCCGGCGCTGCCGCAACCCGTCGCAGGCGCCCCGGTCTCCGGCGGCAACCGCAATCTCTCCGGTCCGCGCACCCGTTACCTCGTCGATTTGACCGTTCCCACCGATGGCCTCGATCTGGCCTCCAGGCCCGATGGCTCGCGCAGCGGCAACATCGAGCTCGCGCTCGTCGCATATGACCCCAGCGGCAAGGCCGTCAACTGGACCGGCGGCGCCACCGCCATCGACCTTACCCCCGCATCCTTCGCAGCCGCACAAAAATCCGGCATTCCGCTGCGGCTGCAACTCGACCTGCCCGATGAGCCATTGCGGCTCGCCACTGGCGTCTACGATCTCAGGAGCAGCAAAGTCGGCACACTGGAGATCCCATTCGACGCCAAGGCTCATCCGTGAACTCGCACCGGCGGCTCGGCCTCCGCTCTACAATCAATTCTTGCTCACCGCTGCTCAACGCGACGCCATCACGGTCGTTCTAGTCCGTCCGCGCAACCCGCTCAACATCGGCGCCGTCGCGCGCGCCATGGCCAACTTCGGCTTTGCGCATCTCACGGTTGTCGCGCCCTATGAGCCGCACTGGCGCGAGGCCAGGTCCGCGGTCGAAGCCGAGAGTCTTCTCCAAAACGCCAAGCGTGCGGAGCACCTCGCCGAAGCTGTCGCAGACTGCACTCTCGTCCTCGGCACCGGCTCTCTTACCCATCGCAGACCCGATCAGCCCGTCGTCCAGCTGCCCGCGCTCGCGCCGCATATCGATAACCCCCTCACCGCCAACGGCCGCATCGCGCTCGTGCTGGGCCCGGAGAAGCACGGCCTCACCCGCGACGATCTCTCCCTGTGCCACACGCTCGTCGAGATCCCGACCGACTCACGCCAGCCCTCGATGAACCTCGGCCAGGCCGCTGCCGTCTGTCTCTACGAGCTGGTCACGCGCTGTGGCCATCCCTCCATCGCCGGCTCTGCGGCAGCGTCGGTTCCAGCCGCGCCAGCGCCTGCGCCGTCGTCCACGCTCGATCGCCTCGGCGCCCTTATCGAGCAGACGATGGCCGCCGCCGGTTACTCGCCCCGCGCCATGCAGCCCGCCAACCGCCATGACCTTCTCGTGCTGCTGCGCCGCCTTGCGCCCACTCCGCTCGACGCGCGCCGCATGATGGGCCTCTTTCGACGGATCCTCTTCCGATTGCGCCGCGATGCCGGCTCGCATCTCTAATCACCGCGCTGCGGCATCCATGATTTTTCCTGCCGTTCATCAACAATCCTGATACAGTAGCGGGAAAGGAAGCTCTACCGGGTCCGCTGCGTTTCTTCGCCCTTCCGGGCGGTTGGTTTCTCTTGCGTCGTTTCGGATCAATCCGTGTTGATTGGGTCACCTTCGCGTGTGCGCTCGCAGTCCTGTTGCCCGGCTGTGTGGTAGCTCGTGCGCATGGTCAGGCCAGCGGTAGTGGCGATCCGGCAACTCAATCCGCGGTGGCCGCCGGCAACCGCGCAAGCGCAGCGTCTGAACCCACGACTGAAGAAAGCCTGCGGCGGCGTCTCACCGGCAAGTCTCTCTATCTGCGAAGCGGCTATCTCGACAACATCCTCGCGTTTGACGAACATGGCCATCTCATCGGCCACTCTCCGCAAGGCTCCTACACGCTTTGCCTCGTTCAAATTGATCGCGTGCGCCTTACCCGCCGTAAGGTCGAGTTGCAGGGTGCGCGCTACGGCGTCCATTTCCTCGGCGCCAGCCCAAACGAAGACCCCACCCGCGCCTTCGACACTGTCAACATCACGCCGAAGAAAAAACACCTGCTCATCTCTATCGAGCGCGAAATTGTCGTCAAGCCCAAGAAGAAGAAGAAAGAGAACGCCGAGTCCTTCGCATCCAACACGACTGCCCCTCAGTCCGCAGATCTGAACGCCTCCGACACCTTGCCTAACAAGGACGCAGACGAGGCCGTCACGACCACGACCTCGCCCGCCCACGCTGCCCAACTTCTCGATCTCGCTCTCGACACCATCTTTGCTCCGGGCCTCGACGACCGCATGATCGCCTCACTGCCCGATTACTGGCAGCTCTACTTCCGCGCCGCCGCCGCGCACACAGACTTCCAGCCGGCCGACTCCTCCATCCTTCGTGAGTCCACCGTCGACCAGAAAGCTCTCCTCCTTGCCAAGGTCGAGCCGCCTTCCAACGAGTTTGCCCAGTCCAACGGCATCGCAGGCATGGCCCTTTACCACCTCGTCCTCGGACCGGATGGCCACCCGCAGCAGGTAGCCATCAGCCGTCCCATCGGCTTCGGCCTCGATGAAAACGCCGTCGATGCCATTCGCAAGGCCGCCTTCAAGCCCGCCATGAAAGACGGCAAACCCGTACCCGTCCTCCTCGATGTCATGGTGCAGTTCCGCATCTACTCCAAGCGCACCGCTGCCTCGTCGCCAGACACGGAACCCACACCCCCCGGCCCCGGCCTCCCTGGCCCGTACAGCGTCCAACAGCCGTAAGCCACATCGCGGTCCTGCATGTCGTCCAGCATTCCTGCTTCCCGGGTGGCGTCCTCCAAGGAGTCTTCGGCCAGGTCCAGCGTCCTACGCCCCCCATTCACGTAAGACAAAGCCTCAGCGCGCACAGATCTTGTACGGCAGGCGCTCCTTTCGTCTGACCGCAGTCTTGCGTCCGTAAGACACACGGGTCGTCGCGTCTTACAGCCATCCGCTTTCGGGCCGCCGCCTCGCCTCACTCCTCGCCGCGCACCATCTCCTCCAGCTTCGGCTTGTGCTTCGCCAGCCGACCCGTCCTCGGCTCGCTCTCCACCACACGCACCGGCTTCGGCTGCCCCACGCGCTCCCGCGCCAGCGCCTTCACCGCCTTCTCTGCACTGAACTTGCCCGGCTTGCGTTTCCTCATAGCAAGGTCGAGTATGGAATAGAGGACGCGCCGGGCGAAAGTCCCCGGTCGCGCAGACCACGCGCGAACGTCCCTCAGGAGTTACCGGAATCATGGAAGAGCGGGAGTTTTTCAACGAAACCACGGAGATGCGCACCCACACCCTCACCTGCCCCAAATGCGGCCAGGCCGCTGAGTACAAGGTCACCTGGGTCGTCCGCCGCAAGCGCGCACAGTTGCCCCGCCACGCCGATGAGCGCGACCGCGCCCGCTTCGCCAAGGCACAGTCCTACATGGTTCGCCGCGACGACAAACTGGCCTGCTCCAACATCCGCTGCCGCAAGCCCTTCGAGATCACCTCTCTCCAGTCGCTCGCCTTCCTCACGGACTGAATCGGCTCGCCCCGCGCCGCGCGTGGATCGACTGCGGTGCTGTTCCGGATTCGCGCCTCTTACCAAAGTATTTTTTGACGCACACACACTGGCGCGCCGCCCTCCGCATGTGATTGAATCAAGAGTGCAATCTGCAGTGGGTTCCGAGGTCGCAAGCGGGCCCCCAGTACCAGGAGAATTCGGATGGCAAACGCCCTTCTTCCCCCCGAAGAACGCAATCTCACCCCTGACCAGGTCGAAGCCCTCGACAACCGCCGCGAACTCGGCCACACTCTGCTTGTGATTGCCTGCCAGTTCACCGCGATCGCTACGGTCCTGCTGCTCTGGGTCGGCCAGGATCTTACTTACTCGCCAGGCTGGGCGCACCCCATGGCGTACTACTTCGCGCTCGCCGTCTGCATCGTCATTGGCTGCGGCGCCACCGGCCTCATTCTGCGCCGCGGCACCCCGCGCCTCGACTAAGCGGACCTGCCCTCGATTGCGCACTCCCTTCACTGGCCCGCATCGGGCCGTGGATGCTGATTCTGCAAAACAGGCCGCAACGGTATAGCCTGATAGGTACCGATGGCCGCAGCTTCCTCCAGCCCGTCGCCCGCAGTCACCGCCGCCACACGGCTCATGGACAGCCATGGCCGCGTCATCCATGACCTGCGCGTCTCCATCACCGACCGCTGCAACTACAAGTGTGTCTACTGCCGCACCGGCGAGCACGGAGCGCAGTATCCCGAGCTCGGCATCGAGGAATATCTTCGCCTGATCCGCCTCTTCGTCGGCCTTGGCATTGAGAAAGTCCGCCTCACCGGCGGCGAGCCGCTCCTGCGCCATGGCCTCCTCGATCTCATCCGCGAGCTCGCGCAGCTTCGCACCCTCCACGGCGAACCGCTCGACCTGGCCCTCACCACCAACGGCCATCTGCTCGACTCGCTCGCTGCGCCGCTCAAACAAGCCGGCCTCAACCGCATCACCGTCAGCATGGATGCGGTCGATGCGCCCACCTTCGAACGCATCACCCGCATCCCCGGCAGCTTTCAAAAGGTTCTCGGCGGCATCCGCGCCGCGCGCGACGCCGGCCTCACTCCGCTCAAGATCAACTGCGTCCTGCTGCGCGGCTTCAACGACGCGGAGATCGAAGGCTTCGCCCGCTTCGCCCGCGAAGAAGACGTCATCGTCCGCTTCATCGAGTTCATGCCTTTGGAAGAGGGCCGCCTGTGGACGCCCGAGATCGTGGTCCCTCTCAACGAAATCGTCGAGCGCATCAGCCGCGTTCTGCCGCTGCGCCCGCTGCCCCCGCGCGAGGCCAGTGAAACCGCCCGTCGCTACACCTTCCCTGACGGCATCGGCGAAATCGGCATCATCGCTCCTGTTACCCAGGCCTTCTGCGGAGCGTGCAGCCGCGTCCGCCTCACCTCCGACGGCAAGATTCGCACCTGCCTCTTTTCGCAGGTCGAGCACGACCTCTACGGCCGCATGCGCGCTGGAGAAAGCGACGCCGAGCTTTCCGCCTACATTGCGCAGACCGTCTACGGCAAAGAAGCCCGCCACCACATCGGCGAACCCGGCTTCCTCAAGCCCTCCCGCTCCATGGTCCACATCGGGGGATAATCCAGGCCACGCCAAAGGCATGGATCCGATGCGGACTCGGCAACCAACTGCGTCTGGATGTGCAATCTTCTCTTCAGTTCGAGTAGAGAGTGAAATCTGCACTCGCGCTCAGGAGAGCTATGGCACAGGTGCAACTTCTGCCTGGGCCACGGCTTGGGAGTCCTGCGACTGCTTCTCCTCGTGATACTCCAGCTCAGTGTTGATCGCCCAGATATTGTCCTTCGACCGGATGTCGTTCAGGATGTTATCCACCGCCGTCATCGCCGTCAGCATGGAGTGGTCCTGATTGTTGTATTTGTGCATCCCGTTGCGCCCGATCAGAAACAGGTTTTCAAATCGGTCTAAATACTCGCGGATGACTCCGAACCGGTCGTAGGTTCCAAAATACGCAGGATAGGTCTTGGGCACCTTCACAACGTGCGCATCCTCGACGTCCTCGGCTCGCAGGATGCCGATTTTTTCAACCTCGGCAATCGCCAGCGCCTTCATGTCATCTTCGGAAAGCCGCCACAACTCATCCGACTCATTACAGAAGTATTCGAGCCCAATCCAGACCTTGCTGGTGTCCGCCACCAGCCACGGACTCCAGTTATTAAAGACCTGCAGTCTGCCAACCTTCACGTCCGGCTCCTGGATGTAGATCCAGTTATCCTTCAGTGGGCTCCCATCCTTCTCGGTCACGGCAAGCCGCCTGGCAAGCAAGCCCACCGTAATGAAGTCGCGGTACATCAACCCTTCGCTGACCTCTCTGACCTCTGCGGGCGCTGGCGAAGAGAGCGCACGAATCAAATCCCGCACCGGCATCGTAGAGAAGAAGGAATCGCCCTCAAAGCGCACCCGCTCACCATCGCGATTGGCGCCTTCGACCGCAACGATCTTTTCGCCTTGAACGTACACACGGTCGATCGCAACTCCGAGATGAATCTCGCCGCCGCCACCGCGGACGAGCTCCGCTGCATATTCCCAGAGCTGGCCCGGCCCGAACTTGGGATAGAGGAATCGCTCGATCAGAGAAGTCTCCGTATCCTTTTGAGCCAGACCTCGGCCGTGGTCTCCACGGCGCAGCACTTTTCTCAGAAAATGAAGCGCCACGCCTTTCAGCGATAGCCCCTTGATGCGCTGCGCTCCCCACTCCGCGCTGATCTGGTCGCAGGGCACTCCCCACACCTTCTCCGTATAGGACTTGAAGAACGTGAGATAGAGCTGCTTCCCGAATCGGTTGATCAGGAAGTCTTCTAATGTGCGTTCTTCCCCCTGGGGCAGCAACGCGGCGCGCATGTAGCTCAGACCGGAGCGCAGGGTTCGTACGAGCCCCAACTTCCTCAGCGTGTCTGCGCTCAGGCGGATCGGATAATCAAAAAACCTGCGGAGAAAGTAGATGCGGCTCTTTCGCTGCCGAATCAGCATCACCCGGTCCTCAACCGCCGGATCCCGCCCTTGATGCGAGGGTTCGAATTCTCGCTTCTGTCCCTGATACTGGAGCTGAATCTCACCGTCATCGATCTTTTGCACTGGCATCATGTCCAGCCACCACTGCATCACGCGATCTGACTTTGAGAAGAACCGGTGCCCCCCTATGTCCATCCGGTTGCCCTTGTACCGCACCGTGCGCGAGATGCCGCCAATCTCCATGCCGGCTTCGATCACCACCGGCTTGATCCCGGAGCGGCGCAGCAACTCCACTGCTGCCGTCAGGCCCGCTGGTCCCGCACCGATGATGATCGCCCTGCCGTCTCTCATCGACTAAGCCCTTCCGTCCTGGAAACTCTGCTTCGCATCCACCCGCTTGCCTGGACATATCTGTGAGCCCAACTTCGAACTCGCTGTGGCGGCTACGCTTCGATCGCGAAACCTGTCCGCCACAGGCAGCGCACCTATTCAGGCCCATCGGCAAAGAACTGCGAACCACACTCAAGCACAAGCTCGTCAGGGCCTTCGCCACCAGTCACGGTCGTTCCACCCCTGCAACACTCCCCGCACTTTTTAGAGGGGATTCCGGCGCTATTGGGCTTAAACATGCTGCGCTTGTGTAATCCACTAAGCCGACTGGTGACTGGTCCGGAGCCACCATCCATACCGTCCGGTCAGAGTACGCGTGGATGAGTTCTTGATTGTCCGTCGGCCCCATGTCGTGCGCCCAGATCACTTTCGAAGTGTCGATGTCAGCAGAGTTAAACACCCACTCATTCAATGGCAAGTGGGATTTGGCGTAATGCACAAGAACGAGTTGCTTTCCAGGCAACTCCCCCAGCCTCCGCTCCACGTTCGCTCTCTCTGTACCGAAATGGTCAGGGCCATACCACGTAAAATTCCAATCTGAGGACTCCACCCCTCGGACAGGCATGCCGAGAAACTTGTCGAAGGGACGAAGGAGAGCGATGACGGCGCAGACCAAGATCGACATTCTCAAAAGGCTGAGCCCGGGCGATCCCGCATCCTTTCGCCAAACTCGAAGGTGCCTCATCCCCTGAATGCCGATCCCGTACATGACTGCCGTGAACGGAGCAAGATAGTGTGGAATCGCGTAGCCGGCCGGCACGAATCCGAGCAACAGGATTAGAAGCAAAATGGAGAGAAATCGAATTCGTTGATCCAGCATAGCCAGCGGCAGCCAGAGCAGTACAGGCAGCAACGCCAGTCCGCAGAAGAATCGAACTTCACCGACAGCCATCAAGAGGCGTCCTTTTAAGAACACCCCTACGCTGGATGCAGGATAAAATTGGCGGGCCTCGTCCTCATAAAACTCCCGGATCGACTCATGACGATAATGCGGCTCAGGTCGCGGCTTCTGCCAGATGAAGTATGGGGCAATCGCATACGTCGCCCGGTCCACTGTGTACGGCAGCGTGGTCGGGCTGCCGAAGTTCCGATAGTCATAGTAGCCAAGCCAGCAGACTGCTCCCACAACAAGCGCCAGAGGCAGGACAGACGCTCGTAATAGCACGCCGCGCGATGGAACATTTCTGCCTTGCTTTAGCCAAACGACGAACCGCGCCAGAACGGGTACGCACAGCAGCGTTCCCTCATAAGGCCGCGTGAAACCAACCAGAATGACGCCGGTCGCCATGAGCATCAGATGATGGAGACGAACTGCCCGTAGCATCCGCGGCAGAGCTCCAAGAATCAAGGCGCCGCCCAGCGCTGCTATCGAGCCACCGCCTGTATAGGAGTCCACCCAATAACTGAAAAGTCCCAGATGCACCACCGCGAGCAATCCGCCTAGCAGAGCCCACTGTGGTGGAACCCATGCCTGCAGCATCCAACAGACCGCTGAGCACATCAAACCTGTTGCGCCAAGTAGGCCCAACCACGGATGCCCGAACATAATCTTGCTGGCGGCAAGCAACAGACCCACCGCTGGAAAGTACATGGAATTGTAGGTGGGCACCATCGTGACATGAATCGTCTCGAAGTGCGTCCACAGCGCCGGTGTCGGATTGGTCAGCCGCCCATGGAGAAACGTATCGGCGGACAGCAGGAAGCTGAAGTCGTTTGGTGTAAACGGCAGCGGGACTGCGAGCAGCGGAAGCATCACAACGCGCAGCGCGACAACCGAGAGTCCCACCAGCAGAACCGACAGACGCCGTCTGAGCGCTATCGCTCCAACGAATCGCTCAATAGCTCGAAACTGGGCAGCGCATGTCTGCGGAAGCGCCAGAGCCAGCAGGATCCCTGCCATCGTCAGGCTGCCCTCCAGCAACTCCAGACTCAGGCCTGTCTGTCCGCTCCCTGATTCCATCATCATCGAGATTCACGGTACGTACTGGCTTCGCATTCAGGCAGCTTCAACGCAAGACAATCTTACAGAAAATTCTCCGCAGCTCGCCCGCCTCGTTCGCCGGTTGATCTTCGCGCCTGAAAAGAAAAAGTCCTGCGCCTTGGCAGGACTTCTGGTCCGGGCTACTCTGCGAGAGCTGCTCGATACAAGTGCAACTCGGTCTGAAGTCGCCCTCGTTAACTGCCCAGCGAACCTATGATCGTGCTGCTGATCGCTGAATAAATCATGCTGATATCGGTCGAGACTGACGCCAGACCGGTCAGCGTTCCAAATGCAATCAAACCGATGACCAGCCCATACTCCACCATGTCCTGGCCGTCCTCGTGCCGCAGGTATGCGGCGATCATACTTAGGTCAAGCTGTAGTCTTGTCCACTCCATAGCCACCCCTCCACCATGCAACCCCACCTGCTACGTCCGCCCGTATTCCATCGACCGCAAGAAAAACGAGCGATTCCAGTCAACTGCGCTCTCCGAGTCACACGTCCGACCCGGATACCGCTCAGCTTGTTGTCGTGCCCAACAAGCAAGGCCGACTACGGCGTTTGCCCGGAATCTCAATCGTTCGGAGCCGGAATCAAACGGATTCCACGCTCTCCGCAAAGACATGCGCCTCGCACATATCTCCGCGCGATTTAGATTCCAGGCAAGAGACCGACCCAGTTATGTGTTGGTTCCCTCCGCCGGGAGAGGAAGTTGTCGTTCTCCCGCTTCGCAGCGGGCATTCATCAACTAGACCGCGCTGGCCAGCGTGCTGCTGATGTCGCTGAACACCGTGCTGATTTCGGTGCCGAGG
>JBBIVH010000045.1:0-2788 GCA_037439805.1 Acidobacteriaceae bacterium | reverse complement strand
TACACCGCCAGGCTTTCGAGCGACTCCGCATCCTCTAAGTACCCATGAATCCGTAGATTGCGTGTCGTACATGGCTCTTCGCGCAGCTTGCCCAGTGTGATGGCGTGGTCCACGCAGTCCTCCGCCATGTGCCGGTAGGTCGTCCATTTGCCGCCGGTTATCGTCAGCAGCCCCGAACCATCCACGTGGATTGTATGGTCCCGCGACAGCGCCGACGTCTTCCCCTCGCCCCGTACCAAGGGCCGCAGCCCCACATACACCGCCAGCACATCGGCCCGGCTCGGCGGCCGTGTCAGATACCGCCCCGCGGTATCCAGAATAAAATCAATCTCCTCGTCAAACGGCCGCGGCTCGAGGCTAGGCCCGTCCACCGGCGTATCGGTCGTTCCAGCCACCGCGTGCCCGTGCCACGGAATCACAAACAGTACCCGTCCATCGCTCGTCCGCGGCACCATCAGCGCCGTCTCGCCCTTCAAAAACGACCGGTCAAAGACCAGGTGAATCCCCTGGCTCGTCACCATCAGCGGCTCGGCGTCCGGGTCAGCCAGCCGCCGCACCTCGTCCGTAAAGACCCCCGTCGCATTCACCACCATCCTCGCCGCAATCGGCAAATCGTCTCCCGTCTCGGCGTCGCGCGCCACCAGGCCATCGACATAACCGTCGGCATCTCGCGTCACCTGCACCGCTGGGCAATAGTTCACCAGCGTTGCGCCGTGGTCCGCCGCCGTCATCGCCAGGTGAATCAGCAGCCGCGCGTCGTCGAATTGCCCATCATAATAGATGACGCCGCCGCGCAGCTCTTCGGGCTCCAGCGCCGGCAACAGCGCCAGCGTCTCCTCCTTGCTCAGCACCTTCGACGCGCCAAACCCATACTTGCCTGCCAGCATGTCATACAGCTTCAGCCCAATCCCGTAAAACGGCGCCTCCCACCACGAGTAGTTCGGCACCACAAACGCCAGATCGTGCACCAGGTGCGGCGCGTTCTGCCGCAGCAGCCCGCGCTCCTTTAGCGCCGACATCACCAGCGACACATTCCCCTGCTCCAGATAGCGCACGCCGCCATGCACCAGCTTCGTCGACCGGCTGCTCGTGCCCTTGCCAAAGTCATGCGCCTCCACCAGCACTACATCCAGCCCGCGTGCCGCCGCATCCACCGCCACTCCCATGCCCGTCGCGCCGCCGCCAACCACGGCGATATCCCACGGCCTACCCTCCGCCGCGCGCGCGCGAATCTTCGCGATCATCTCGTCTCTGCGCATCACTCGCTCCAGCCTTTCGTCCGCTCCACTGCCCGTTGCCACTGCTTCCGCCGCGCCGCGCGTTCCTCTTTGCTCATCCGCGGCTCAAAGCGCACATCCCCTCTCCGCCGCGCCTGCAACTCCGCATCGCTGCCCCACACGCCCGTCGCCAATCCTGCCAGATACGCCGCGCCCAGCGCCGTCGTCTCCGTCACACGGGGCCGCACCACCGGCACGCCCAGCACATCCGCCTGGAACTGCATCAGCAGATTGTTCACCGCCGCGCCGCCGTCCACGCGCAGCGCCTCCAGCGGAGTGCCCGTCTCGCTCTCCACCGCCTCCAGCACGTCCGCAACCTGTAGCGCAATGCTCTCGAGCGCCGCGCGCGCAATATGCCCCGGCCGCGTCTCCCGCCGCAGCCCAATCAGCATCCCCGCCGCATGAGGATCCCAGTGCGGAGCGCCCAGCCCTACAAACGCCGGCACAAACACCACCCCGCCCGTGTCCGGCTCGCTCGCCGCCAGCGCCTCCACGTCCGCTGACGAGCCAATCAGCCGCAGATTATCCCGGAGCCACTGCACCACCGCGCCGCCAATAAAGATGCTGCCCTCCAGCGCATACTCCAGCCGCCGGTGCGCGCTCGCCGCCAGTGTCGTAATCAGACGGTGCCGCGACCGCCGAAACTCCGTGCCCACATGCTGCAGCAGAAAGCAGCCCGTCCCATACGTGTTCTTCGCCTGCCCCGGCTGCCAGCACGTCTGCCCAAACAGCGCCGCCTGCTGGTCGCCGGCCATTCCCGCAATCGCAATCCCGCCCAGCCCGAGCGTCGTCGTCACCTCGCCCACGCGCTCGCTCGACCACGCCACCTCCGGCAGCATGCTCGCGGGAATCCCAAACAGCCGCAGCAGCTCTTCATCCCACGCGCCCTTGCGAATGTTGAAGAGCAGCGTCCGCGAGGCGTTCGTCACGTCCGTCACGTGCCTGTGCCCGCTCGTCAAGTGCCACACCAGCCAGCTATCCACCGTGCCAAAGGCCAGCTCACCGCGCTCTGCCCGCGCCCGCGCTCCCGGCACGTGGTCCAGAATCCACTTCACCTTCGTCGCGGAGAAATACGGGTCCAGCACCAGCCCGGTGCGGTCGGAAACGTTTTCACCCGCGCCCGCAGCCTCCAGCGCCGCGCACTCCGCCGCCGTCCTCCGATCCTGCCACACAATCGCCCGATGAATCGGCTTCCCCGTCGCGCGCTCCCACACCACCACCGTCTCGCGCTGGTTTGTAATCCCGATCGCCGCTACATCCCGCGGCCGCGCGCCCACTTTGCCGAGCACCTCCACCGCGCAGCTCATCTGGCTCGTCCAGATCTCCTCCGCGTCGTGCTCCACCCAGCCCGGCTGCGGATAGTGCTGCGCAAACTCATGCTGCGCCACCGCCGCAATCGCGCCCGCCTCATCAAACAGAATCGCCCGCGAACTCGTCGTCCCCTGGTCCAGCGCCAAGATGTACGCCATCCTCACCCCCGCACTCCGGTCCCAAGTCAATCACGCGGAGCC
>JBBIVH010000044.1:4102-16634 GCA_037439805.1 Acidobacteriaceae bacterium | reverse complement strand
TACATGCGAACGATGGTTTCGTCTGTAGGCACGAGATCCGCGTGATACCGGTGACCGCCAACCAGCAGTTCCCTGCCGAGCCGCGAGTCCTCATCAACTTCCAGCATGTAGACGCTCGCATGGGGAACCCCTGTATCGACCAGGACTGCGAGGGACTCATCCCAACTGGACAGAGTCTGCCCGGACAGACCTGCAATGAGGTCGATGTTGAGGTTTCCAATACCTGCAGCGCGAAGACGCTTCAGATCGTCCAGCACTTCCGACCGACTGTGCAGACGGCCGCACGCGCTTGCTTCGCTGTCGATGAAGCTCTGCACCCCGAGGCTTACGCGGTTGACCCCAACCTCAGCCATGGCGCTCAGGGTTGCGTCCGGCAACTGCCCCGGTGCACACTCCATCGTGATTTCCGCGTCTCGCTCCACGCAGAATGCCGCCTCGATTGCGCCGAAGAGGCGGTGAATCAATTCAGGTTCGAGCAAGCTCGGAGTCCCGCCGCCGAGATAGATGGTGTCTACAGTCTTGGGAAGCTCGACCCCCATGCCCTCGGCCCAGACACCAGACAACCTGACGTCTTCCACCAGCCGTGCGAGATAACGCTCGTGCTCACTCGCGGGATAAACGCCCGAAGCGAAGTTGCAATAGGTACACTTTGAACGACAGAATGGGAACGAGAGATAAAGCCCCACCGTGTCTGCCGCTTCGGACTCCATAGGAAGATTGTTTCACGCCGCCCGCTACCCAGCACAGAGACGAATCGAACGGTAACATGCCACAATGGCGTTAGGAGATAATGCTTGAAAGCGTGGCCTGTTCTGGGCATTCTTGCGGTTCAAGTCATTCTGTGCCTGGCGCACTGGTTTCTTTACATCACGTGGGTTCACTTCTGGTGGCCCATGAGCCCCGCTGCAGATGAGAGCCTTCGCGCCGCGCTGTTAGTCCTCTCTTCCACATTCGTGGTTGCCGCGCTGCTGAGCTTTCGCTATACCAACCTCCTGGTGGACGTTGTTTATTGGATTGCGTCGCTTTGGCTCGGATTGCTGAACTTTCTGTTTGTCGCCGCGTGGATCGCATGGATTGCGGATCTCCTGCTTTCACCGGTGGTTGGCAGTGCGGCCGTCAAGGCCCTGCGCCCGCTGTTGATCTCCCTGCTCTCCGCCGTTGCTCTTCTGGTTGCCCTCTACGGCTTCATCAATGCGCGCATCATTCGCCATCGTGTGCTGAAAGTGAAGCTGCCGAACCTGCCTCCGCAGTGGCGAGGCCGGACTGCGCTGGTGATGAGCGATCTTCATCTCGGCAACATCAACCGGCAGCGCTTTGCGCGCCGCCTCGCCGCAGTCGCACGCAGACTGGATCCCGCAATCATCCTTATCCCAGGTGATGTTTTTGATGGCGGCCGGACTCCGCCGGAGTGGCTGGCAGAGCCGCTCTTTGCACTTCAGCCCCCGCTGGGCACTTACTGCGTTCTCGGTAACCACGACGAGTTTGCCGGCGCCCTGCGTTGCGCTCATGCGATGCAAAATGGCGGCTTTCATGTGCTGCAGGAAGAGAGCGTGGAAGTGGATGGCCTGACGCTCATTGGCGTCTCCTATCGCCAATCGACGCGGCCCGTTCATCTGCGAGGATTCCTGGAACGGCTTCAGCTGAATGGCTCGCCCAGCGTCCTGCTCCAGCATGTTCCGAATCGCCTGTCGATCGTCGAAGACGCCGGAGTCAGTCTGCAGATCTGCGGCCACACGCACGGCGGGCAGATCTTCCCGTTCAGCTGGGTCACCTATCGCGCTTTTGGCCGCTTTACCTACGGATTGCACCAACACGGAAAGCTGCAGGTCTATACATCGAGCGGCGCAGGCACGTGGGGGCCGCCCATGCGCGTCGGCACCCATCCCGAGGTGGTCTTGCTTACCTTTGAATGAACGTGTTCTGATAGCTTTTCGCAATCAGGCGTCGCGAACTCCGCATTGAAAGGTGCTTCTTATGCTGCCGACCAGCAAACGCTTTCCTGCAATCCTGTCCGTGGTTCTCCTCGCCCGCTCATGCGCTTTTGCGGCTCAGCCGGCCGCGCAATCCGACAGGACCAGGGCCGTCAACGCCGCACTCGACTTCCCCACCGTGCTCTACGGCGCCGCGTACTACAACGAGTACATGCCCGGAGACCAGCAGGCGCGCCTCACGAAGGACGTGGAACTCATGAAGGCTGCCGGGCTGAATGTCGTCCGCATGGGTGAGTCGACCTGGAGCCTCTGGGAACCGGAAGACGGCCAGTTTGATTACGCATGGATGGATCGCATTGTGGATGCGATGGGCAAGGCCGGCATTAAGGTCATTCTCGGCACCCCCACCTACTCCATCCCCGCGTGGATGGCGCACGAGCACCCTGAGATTCTTGCGCAGCGCGTGAATCCCGACATGCATGGCGGGCCCACGATGCAGAACTCCTACGGCATGCGCCAGAATATGGATACCGATTCGCCGGCCTACCGCTTTTACGCCGAGCGCCTCATCCGGAACATCGTAGCCCATTACAAGGACAACCCCACCGTCATCGGCTGGCAACTCGACAATGAAACCTCCAGCTACGATGCCGCCAATCGAGACGTCTTCATTGGCTTCCAGCACTATCTCGAAAAGAAATTCGGCACGCCCGAAGCGCTCAGCAAAGCGTGGTTCCTCAACTACTGGGGCGAGAACCTGCACACGTGGGAAGACCTGCCGGAACGAAGCGGCGCGCAGAGCACCGGCTACAAGCTGGAATGGACGCGCTGGAGCCAGATGCGCGTCACGGACTTTCTGCAATGGCAGGCGGCCCTGGTGCGGGAATGTGCCGGGCCAGGCCAGTTCGTCACGACGGATTACGGCGGCATGATGCGCCATGACGTGAATGAAGAAGCGGTCGCGGCGTTCCTCGACATACCGGCCGACAACGTATACCACGCCACGCAGGACCACTACGACGGCTCCCTTCAATCGCTGCAGGAGGACTTTACTCGATCGCTGAAGCACGGCAACTTCCTCATCACCGAGACCAACGCACAAACCATCGGCTGGAGCTCACAAGGGCAATTTCCTCCCTACGATGGCCAGCTTCGCGAAGATGTGTATACCCATCTCTCCAACGGCGCCAACATGGTTGAGTACTGGCACTGGGCTTCCATCGCTGCCAATCAGGAGACCTATTGGAAGGGCATTCTGTCCCACGATCTTGAGCCGAATCGCGCCTACGCCGAAATGAGCCGCACCGCGCATGAGCTGCAGAAGATCGGGCCGCATCTTGTCGGCCTGCAGATTCACAATCAGGTTGCCATCCTGTGGAGTCGCGACTCCGCCAACGCCATCGACTTCATGCCCTACGGCGGGCCGGTTCCTGCGTGGAGCTGGACCCATCAGCCGCAGGGCTACGACTCACTCGTACAGCAGATGCATCGCTCCCTTTATGACCTTAACGTGGGCGCGGATTTCGTCTTTCCTGAATCGAAGGATTTTTCCGCTTACAAGCTGCTCATCGTGCCTGCCTTGTATATCTCGGACGATGCCCTGCTCCAGCGTATTTCGGACTACGTGAAGAATGGCGGCCATGTCGTCATGACCTTCAAAAGCGGGTTTGCCAACGAGAGCTCAGCCGTGCGCTGGGAGCGCGCTCCGGGACCGCTGCGCGAGGCTGCAGGATTCAACTATCAGGAGTTTTCCAATCTCGAACATGCGCTCGCTCTCAAGGGCGATCCGTTCCACGCTGGAAGCGCCAATCAAGTCTCCTACTGGGCCGAGTTCCTGATGCTCGAACATGCAAAGGCGCTTGCTTACTATGATCATCCCTTTTTCGGCCAGTGGCCCGCCATCACGGAGAACCAATTCGGCGCAGGCACGCTTTTGTATGAGGGAACGTACCTCTCGGGCGAGTTGCAGCGGGCCGTCCTGCTGCACGCCCTCGAAAGCGCGGGCCTGACGACCTCTGACCAGCAGCTACCCGCGCATGTCCACGTGCAGCATGGCGTCAGCCGGCTCGGCAAACAGGTCCATTACTTCTTCAACTACTCGGGCGCCGAGGTCCAGGGGCCCTATTCCTATGGCACTGGCAAGAACCTGCTCAACGAAAAGCCAGTCACCAAAGGGGAAACACTCACTCTCGCGCCGTGGGATTTGGCCATCATCGAAGAACAGTAAAAGTTGAACGGAGTTTCGATACCACTACAAGAAATTCTTCGACATGTGTGATGGACGCCATGGTAGGTTCAGCTTCCCAGTGCTTTGATGGAGTTTGCCCAGGAATCCACAACGTGGACGGGCGAATTGAAGGAGAAGATCCAGATGAGCACTGAGACGCTGACCGAGCCAGAGAAACAAACGGTCGTCCGGACCCAGTTCCACGGTCGCGAACTACTCTTAAATGCCCGGCTGAATAAGGGAACCGCGTTTACAGAGTCCGAGCGGGACGCTTTTGCGCTGCACGGACTGCTCCCGCCGCATGTGGGAACACTCGATGAACAACGGGAACGGCGCAAGAGAGCGCTCGACTCTCAGCCTACGCCATTTGCAAAATATACCTTCATGCGCGAATTGCAGGATACGACAGAGACGGTGTTCTATTCGCTCATCGCGCACCACATCGAAGAGCTTCTTCCAATCGTCTATACACCTGCCGTGGGAGAAGGCTGCCAGCGCTTCAGCGAGATCTGGCGGAGACCCCGGGGACTCTTCATCAGCTATCCCAACCGCCATCGTATCGAGCAGATTCTCGCCGATCCTGCGTACGATGGCATTCGCTGCATTGTCGTCAGCGATGGCGAGCGCATCCTCGGACTCGGGGATCAGGGTGCGGGCGGCATGGGCATTCCCATCGGCAAAATGGCTCTTTACACCGCGCTGGGGGGCATCCCGCCGGAGCATTGCCTGCCCATCCTGCTCGATGTTGGCACAGATAATGAAGCGCTTCTTAGCAATCCTCTGTACATCGGCTGGCAACACAAGCGCGTCCGCGGCCCCGAATACGATGCATTCGTTGAAGCCTTTGTCGCCGCAGTTGAGAAGCGATGGCCCCACATTTTGCTGCAGTGGGAAGACTTCGCAGGCGAGAATGCGCTGACCCTGCTCGATCGCTATCGCACGCGCTTGTGCACCTTCAACGACGACATTCAGGGAACAGCGGCCGTCACGACCGCCACTCTGCTCGCCGCCATCCACGCAACCGGCGTGCCCCTGAAGGATCAGACCATCGCAATGTTCGGCTCGGGCTCCGCCGGTATCGGCATCATCAACTTGCTGATCAGCGCCATGCGCGAGGAGGGCCTGACGGAAGAGCAGGCTCGCAGCCGCTTCTACGCCTTCAACCGCTATGGGCTACTGATTGAGGGGTGCCGCGGTATTCGCATGGGCCAACAGGCACTGCTCCGCAAGCGGTCCGACGTCCACAATTGGAAACTCTCCGGCAGTGAGGATATTTCCCTGCTCGATGTGGTGCAGAATGCAGGCATCACTGTGCTCGTCGGAGTCTCCGCGCAGGCCGGCGCATTCACCGAGGAGATGGTGCGGAGGATGGCCGCTCATACGGAGCGACCCATCATCTTCCCGCTCTCCAATCCCACCTCGAAGTCCGAAGCCATCCCGGCAGATCTCTTGCGCTGGACTGATGGCCGAGCCATCATCGGCACCGGGAGCCCCTTTGCACCCGTACCATTCGGCAACGGTGCGATTCCCATCGCGCAGGTCAACAACTCCTACGTCTTCCCCGGATTGGCGCTCGGCATCCTCGTCAGCCGGGCACGTCGCGTGACAGATTCCATGATGATGGCCGCAGCCAAAGCGCTCGCGGGGCTTTCACCAGCGCGGCGTGATAAAAACGCACCTTTGCTGCCGCCCATCGCGGAGTCGCGCAACCTCAGCCTGGTTGTCGCGGAGGCAGTCGGCAGGCAAGCCATCGTGGAGGGAGTCGCTGAGATCGAGGACCCCTCGCTGTTGCCCGAAATGTTTCGGAGGTACGTGTGGAATCCGGTCTATCTGCCCTACGAACGCATCCGCTGACCCGAGAAAGCCCAACCGGCAGGAGAGTTGATACTATGGGAGCGTCCAAGGATAAACGTTTTATCTAGGGGGTTCCATGAATCACTCTCCGCGCCGCAGCCTAGTTTCTCTCGCCGGCTGGCTGCTGCTTTCCAGCGCCGTCTTCAGTCTTCCTGCCATGGCTCAGCAAACCTCCACGCATGCCAAAGGGCCGTGGATGGATACGACTCTCACACCGGATCAGCGGGCTGACCTTGTCATGAAGGAAATGACGCTCGATGAAAAGATTGCCCTGCTGCACGGCGTAGGCATGCCCACCGATGATCCGGTCACACCGGAGAATGCAGCATCGAATCGCGGCGTCGGTTATGTGGTGGGAGTGCCACGTCTTGGCATTCCCGGCATCGATATGAGCGACGCAGCCTACGGCGTGCGATCAAGCGGCGTCAACGGCCGCTACTCCACTGCGCTGCCAGCAAATGTGGCTGCGGCTGCAAGCTGGGATCCCGATGCGGCCTTCGAATACGGCGCGCTCATTGGCCGCGAGTTGCGCGCACAGGGCTACAACATGACGCTCGGCGGCGGCACCAATCTCACGCGCGAGCCGCGCAATGGCCGCACATTCGAGTACCTGGGCGAAGATCCCGTGCTGGCCGGCACTCTGGTCGCGCACCTCATTCAAGGCACACAATCCGCGCACGTGATTGGCGACATCAAGCACTACGCATTCAATGACCAGGAGAGCGGGCGCAACTCCGTGAATATCCACATCGGCAAGCGCGCCGCACGCGAGAGCGACCTTCTCGCCTTCGAGATTGGCGTGGAGCAGGGGCACCCTGCCGCGGTCATGTGCTCTTACAATCGCGTCAACGGCGATTTTGCATGCGAGAATCAATACCTTCTGAACGATGTGCTCAAGAAGTATTGGAAGTTCCCCGGCTTTGTGCTCTCGGACTGGGGCGGCACGCATTCCACTGAAAAAGCATCTGCTGCGGGCCTGGACAATGAAGAACCGGGCCGCTTCTTCTTCGACGAGCGCTACAAAGCAGCGGTGCAGTCCGGCGCGATTCCGATGGCCGAGCTGGACGATCACGCGCACCGCATCCTCCGCTCGATGTTTGCCGTGGGAGCTGTGGACAATCTACGCCAGCGCAGCGTTGTTGATCCCTTTGCAGGGTTTGAGACTGCGCGCAAAATCGAAGAGAGCGGCATCGTGCTCCTGAAGAATGAGCACAACACTCTGCCGCTCAGCCCGGCACGGTTGCACTCCATCGCCGTTATCGGCTCACATTCGGATGTAGGTATGATCTCCGGCGGCGGCTCCGCGCAGGTGGATCCCATCGGCGGAAACGCCATCATGCCGCACGGCAAAGGCGCGACGCATTGGCTAGAGGAGATCTGGTTCCCGACCTCGCCGTTGAAGGCGATTCAGGCGCGTGCACCTGGCGCGAAGGTCACGTACGATCCGGGCACGGACCCCGCCGCCGCAGCAGCAGCCGCAAAGAGCGCGGATGTCGCAATCGTCTTCGCTTATCAGTGGGAGAGTGAAGGCATGGATCTGCCGAGCCTCTCGCTGCCTCATCATCAGGATGACGTCGTCGCCGCCGTAGCCGCGGCCAATCCGCATACCATCGTAGTGCTGGAATCCGGAAGTCCCGTGACGATGCCGTGGGTCAAAGCGCCCGCTGCAATTCTGGAAGCTTGGTATAGCGGCAGTGATGGGGCCGATGCCGTCGGCAACGTCCTCTTCGGCACTGTGAACCCCAGCGGCAAACTGCCGAACACTTTCCCGATTAGCGAAGCAGACCTGCCCCATGCCACGGTGACGATGCCCCCGCCCGCCTCCGAGCATTTCTCCGGCCCGGTCTCGCCAGAACAGCGTGCCGCGGGACTTCCGCCCTTCGACGTGACCTATGACGAAGGCGTGAAGGTTGGTTACAAATGGTATGACACAGAGAAAAAGCCCGTGCTGTTCCCGTTCGGCTTCGGCCTCTCGTACACAACATACAACTACTCAGGCTTGCATGTGGACAAGGGCCAGACCATCAAGGCCAGCTTCACAGTGGCGAACACTGGCTCGCGCGCCGGCACGGAAATTGCCGAAGTCTACGCCGCGCTCCCCGCTGCGGCGCAGGAACCGCCGAAGCGCCTCGTCGGATTCGCGCGCGTCAAGCTCGAACCAAGGGAGAAGCAGACCGTCACCGTTGAAATCGATCCGAAGTATCTCTCGATCTTTGACGAGGAAAAGAACGACTGGACGCTGCTGCCCGGCGTCTACACCCTGATGGTCGGCGGGTCCTCCCAGAGCCTTCCGCTCAAAGCCACCCTTACTGTGCAATAGAGTTGCACCTCGCACACAACAGAGCCCGGCTGCTCCGAGTGAGTGCCGGGTTCTTCTGTCTGTAGGCGCTCAGTCGTTGTCTGGCGGCACCTGTTCAAGCAGCCGCTTCCAGGTTTTCTGGTTCCGCCGGAAACTCTTCTTCAAGTCTTCGAGAATTCGTTCAAAGTCCGCATTGGTGCGCAGGTTGTTCCACGCGGGGTTCTTCTGGAACCAGGGATAGTTTTCATTGCCGAGATATATCGCGCGCCGCAGCCAATGCAGTGCCTCGCTTGCGTCCCCTTCCACGGCAAAATACGTTGCGAGGCGGTACGCCATTTCGTTATCAGCTTCGGCGGCAGCGAGCGTTTCATCTTTCAGCAGGCGTGCTGCTTGTTCTCGCTCACCCACCTGCACATAGCACATCGCCAGTGTCGGCACGGCGATGCGCATTGAGGCATCGTCTCGGATCACGCTTTCCAGCGTTGCGATCGCTTCGCGCAATTCGCCCATGCGCATCTGCTGATAGCCGAAAGACGTACGCAGCAGCGGATGACGCGGCTCGAGTGCGAGCCCTTTCGTCAGCTCATCTCCGGCAAGCTCGATCTGGTTCTGGTAGTGGTAGACGCGCGCACGATGGTTATAGAGAATCGCAGCGTTTGCGGGATTCAGCTTCAACGCCCGGCTGAACTGCGCAAGCGCCTCATCGTACATCCCATCTCCGCGCAGAGCCAGACCCGTCACCATATGCACGTTCCAGTCATTTGCCGCAGACGTCAAAAGGTTCGCGATGCCGTGTCGCGCGGACTCCTTCTCGCCGCGCGACAGCAGCATGTAGATGCGATAGAGATTGGCCTCGACAGAGCCGGGATCGATTCTCAGAGCCTCGTCAAACGCGCGACGCGCATGCATCACATGAATTTGTCCGCCGAATCCGTGCCGGACATATTGCAGCTCCGCGATTCCCAACCCACTCCACCCAGCCGCGAATCCAGGATCTTTGACCGTCACGCCGCTGAAGAGCGCGTGCGCTTTGTCGAGATCGGCGCGAGCTCCGGTTCGCACCATGAAAGAGCTGAGCAATGCTCTTGCCTGCAGATAGTCTTCGCTCACCTGCCCCGGCAAAGACGCTGCACGCAACGCAGTGCGCGGCGCTTCGGCCTTCGGCGCCTCCATGCGGCCAGTCGGACCAATTCCATGCAACACCGCGAAGACTTCATTCGAGATCTCGGTCTGCACGGCAATCAGATCCAGCGATGCCACTTGCATAGCGCCGCCGGAGCGCACACTTTGCGAGCCGATGTCGAGGAGCTGCCAGTTCAGATCGAAGCCGGTATCCGACCGCACAAAACTGCCGGCCAGCACATACGAGACAAGCAGCTTCTGTCCCAGCGCCAGCGGATCCATCTGCGCAATCGGCAGGGACATCAACGCACTCGATGGTCGCACAATCAGATCCGGAATCCGCGCCAGCCGCGCCGCCACTGCATCTGCAAGGGCGTACCCGTACAGCGGAGCCACCTCAGTGGCGCCGAGGTTCACAAAGGGCAGGACAACCAGAGAATTTTGCGGGGAACGGTCGGCGCTCGATTCGCGAAACCGCTCCGCGAGCATCGACAGAAAGCCCGTCGTGCGCTTCTCGGCTTCGGCTTCGTTCATGGGCAGGTTGGCGGCCGCTTCACCGGGAATAATCCCCGTCTCAAGCTGCTGAGCCTTCATGATCGTCTTGAGCGCCTCGCGAACGTCCGCTGCAGACGCATAGCGCGACGCAGGATTCTTTTCGAGGCAGGTCGCGATCACACTCTTCAATTCTGGCGCGATGCCAGGAACGATCTCAGTAAGGTCAGGCGGGTCCAGAAACTGAATTCCTCGAATCGCCTGAAAGTCCTCCGCGTCAGGCCGCGCAAACGGATGACGTCCGCTGGCAAGTTCGTAAAGGATCACGCCCAGCGCCCAGATATCCGACTGCACGCTGGATTGTCCGGTGACAAATTGCTCCGGCGCCATATAGCGAATCGTTCCGCCCCGCGCCGTGTAGGTCGCCGCCAGCGAGGCATCTTTGGCCAGTTCCGCACGCGCGGGATCGAACCCTGCATCCTCGGGCCGCAAGCGCCGTGCTAACCCGAAGTCTAGAATCTTCACCAGCCCGCCGTCGGTGAGCATCACGTTCTGCGGCTTCAGGTCTCGATGAAAGATTCCGAGAACGTGTGCGGCGTTGAGCCCATCTGCAATCTGAATCCCGACCGATAGGACCAGTTGCGGCTTGGCCGGGCCTCGCTCGATCAACGTGTCGAGCGACTGGCCGGGAACGAATTGCATGACGATATAGCCCTCATCGCCCGCTTCGCCAACCTCATAAATCGCGCATACATTCGGGTGCTCAATTGCAGATGCCATGCGCGCTTCCCGCAGCACGGTCGTCCGCATCTGCTCCGCAGAGAGCAGGCCCGCGCGCAGAATCTTCAGCACCACAGGCCGCTGCAGCAGCGTATCGTTGGCAAGATAGACCACGCCGCTACCGCCGGCGCCCAGACGCCGCTGAATCTCGTAATGTCCTATTGTCTTTCGCTTCATCGCTCCTGACTAGTGTAGCGAGGAGCAAATGAGGGCCGTATCAATTTCCGGCATCGCCTGAAAACTGAAGGCACTCGTCGATTTGCATTGTGCCTGCCGTCCGAGGGCAGAGCGCGCGCGCTGCTTGCTCAATGCCCGCGCCGTACGCTTCCTTCTTCGGATGGAGGCGGAGGATTCTTTTCCATCTGTTTTTGCGCGCGCCGGCCCGTCAGGTACATCGTCATTCCAAATGCCAGCAGCACCAGCCCCCACCACAGGTTCGCGTTGATGCCCATGCTCCGGGCATAGAGCTCGCGGTTGCCCGCCGTTGCCAGGCCAAACACAGTAAGAATGAAGCCGGTAATCGAGAACATCAAACCCATCGGAACGCGCAAATCGAGGATCATATCGTCTCCGTCATCAGGCAAAGAACAGATTCAGGGCAACAGCCACAAGCAGAATTCCAACGCCCAACGCCTCGGGCCGCTTCCACCATGGAAGATGCGCATGGGAAGGCTTCGGCGTCAGCGAGTGAACCAGCCCGACCAGCTCAGATTCCGGATGCGGCTTTGTCATCAGGCTCACCAGAATCGTGACAATCAGGTTGATGCCGAATGCAACAATTGCGCCGTAGAAATTCTGAGCCATATCGCTCGGATAGCGATGCAGCACCATAATCCAGCCGCCGTGGATGCCCGTGTGCGCTTCGATCGGCAGGGTCAGGCCGTGATGCAGCATCGCCGCCGCGGTACCCGATATCAGACCCGCAAAGGCGCCATGTCCGGTCGCGCGTTTCCAGAACATGCCGAGAAGAAACGTTGCAAACAACGGCGCGTTGACAAATGAGAAGACCAGTTGCAGCGTGTCCATGATGTTGTTGAAGTTGATGGCTGCATAGGCCGTCCCAATCGATAGCAAAATTCCGCCCACTGTAGCCCAGCGTCCTACCGCGAGATAGTGCCGGTCTGGCGCGCCCTTGTGAATGTACGACTGATACAGATCGTAGGTAAACACGGTGTTGAACGCCGTCACGTTGCCTGCCATCCCGCTCATGAAGCTCGCCAGCAGCGCCGTGAGACCGAGGCCTAGAATGCCCGTCGGGAAATAGTGAAGAAGCATGTTCGGAGTCGCCATATCGTAGTCCAGCAGCGGCTTTCCGCTGGCGTCGAGCATCGGCTTCCCCGTCACCGGATTCACTTTGGCAGGTACCAGTCCCCGGCCTTCTTCCACTTGCTTGGGAACCACGTCAGTTTCGCGATAGATCGCGCCGTTGATCTCGTGCTGCACGGTGGTTGTGTGCGGCGTCTGCAGTCCAATTGCAATCAGTCCAGGCAGAATCACGAGAAACGGAAAGAACATCTTCGGGATTGCTGCAATCAGAGGGACGCGCCGTGCCGACTCCATGTCCTTGGACGCCATCGCCGTCTGGATGACGAGGAAGTCCGTACACCAGTAGCCCGATCCCAACACGAACCCGAGTCCCATTCCGATCCCGATGATGTCGATGCCCATGGGATTGGTGCTCGCATGCATCACGCCCTTCCACTCATGCATGTACGCCACCGGCAGCGAAGCCCTGAGTCCTGCCCATCCGCCGATATTCTTGAGCCCCAGCAGCACCAGCGGAAGAAAGCCGGCAATGATGAGAAAGAACTGCAGCACCTCGTTGTA
>JBBIVH010000044.1:0-4002 GCA_037439805.1 Acidobacteriaceae bacterium | reverse complement strand
GCACGTCCCGCCTGAAAGAAGTCCTTGCTCGTCTTCATGTAGCGCTTGAGCGCAAAACCAATGCCCAGCACAAACACGAAGTAGAGCAGCATGATGAGCCAGTCAATCCACGTGAGCTTCAATTCGGGTCCTCGCCGCGCAGTTTGTTCGGAAGAGACGGTACCCAATCACTCTACGCAGAGAAACGAAGGACCGTCCAGCGGAAAATGAAAATGTTTTCAGGGCCGCCCGAAGCGCCCGCGCGCGGCACACGCTACACTAAAAGTGCCCATGATTCCTACCCTCGCATGGACGCCCGAAGGTGTCCGATTCATCGATCAGACCCGGCTGCCCCTCGAAGAGAGCTACGTGCTCGCCACCAACTATGAACAGGTCGCCGATGTGATTGTGACCATGGTGGTCCGTGGAGCTCCGGCGATTGGCGTCTCGGCGGCCTATGGCGTCGCGCTTGGCGCCCTGCGCAGCAATGCGAAAACTGCAGAGGGGTTCGCGCCGGAGTTTGAAAGAGTGTGCACTCGCCTGGCTGGCACCCGCCCCACGGCAGTGAATCTCTTCTGGGCGATTAACCGCATGAAGCATCTCTTCGGCCGGCTACGATCGGCCGGCGCATCGATGGACCAGATCCGCGAGAGGTTTCTTGCCGAAGCGCATGCCATGTACAGCGAAGACATCGCCGCCTGCAAGTCGATGGGCTCGTTCGGTGGAGACCTGTTGCCTGCCGAAGGCGGCGTTCTGACGCACTGCAACGCCGGAGCGCTGGCCACCTGCGGCTACGGAACCGCACTCGGCGTCATTCGTTCTGCAGTTGAACAAGGCAAAAAAATTCACGTCTATGCCGATGAGACCCGTCCCTTCCTGCAAGGCGCGCGCCTCACAGCATGGGAACTGATGGAAGACGGCATCGACACGACCGTGATCTGCGACAACATGGCTGCGAGCCTCATGCGAGCCGGCCGCATTCAGGCAGTCGTCGTCGGCGCAGACCGCATCGCCGCCAATGGAGATTTTGCGAACAAGATCGGAACCTACAATGTGGCGATCCTCGCAAAGGAACACGGCATCCCGTTTTATGTCGCGGCGCCGTGGTCGACGATTGACACTGCAACCGCGACCGGCGACGCTATCCCGATTGAGGAGCGCAACCCGGTTGAGGTCACGCATCATGGCGGAAAGCAACTCACGCCAAACGGCGTCGGTATCTGTAATCCAGCCTTTGACGTGACGCCCGCCCGTTATGTCACGGCCATCATTACCGAGCGTGGGGTCTTGCGAGCACCAATCGCAGAGTCGCTTCAAAAGATGGCATCGGACACTGCGTCGGCCTGAGCGGCTACAGTAGTGGAGTGGAGCTTCCCCGCCCCTCCTTGATTTTTCTGCGACGCAAGTCGATTGCGCGCGGCCTCGTGCTCTCGCTGGTCGCATTCGCTCTCAGCCTGCGCCTGGCCGGCTTCCCGCATATCGAGGACCTCCACGGCTCCCATTGGCAGCTCCTAGCGCTGATATTGGGCCTGGGCGGCCTCGCTGAAACCGTTCGTTGTCTCAATCGTCGCTGGAACCTTTACCACGCGGGAATCCTCTTGCTGATCTATGCCAATCTGATGATTCTCGTCATGATTGCCTTTCTAGTTGTTTACCCGTAGATCTCAGGATCCTGTCGAACATCTGCGCCGGTGCAATGGAAGCCCGCGCGAGGGACGCGCTGACTTCGAAACTTTCGGCAATCGTACTTTTCACGCAAAATCTGAGTACAACTCGTCCGCGCATCCTGTACTATGGCGAGCACGGGATTGCAAGCGGTTCGCAACAACTTACAGAGGCATCGCCTGCGATCTTAATAGGCCGCGACCTTTGCGGCTCAAGACCTGTTCAGGAGGAAGCAATGCTGAAGGGATTTCGAGATTTTATTCTTCGCGGAAACGTGGTTGACCTCGCGGTCGCAGTCATTTTAGGCGCCGCTTTCAATGCCATAGTGGGCTCGCTGGTCAGCGATGTCCTGAACCCGCTGATCGCAGCCACGATCGGCAAGCCGGACTTCAGCGGCGTCATTCTCCACGTTGGTGGCGGAGCCATCAAGGTCGGTAACTTCTTCAATGCGATTGTTTCCTTCCTGATAGTGGCCGGCGTGGTCTACTTCGCCATTGTCCTGCCCATGAATGCGGTCCTGGCTCGTCTGAAAAAGCCGGCGCCAGAGGCTCCTCCGGCTACCAAGACCTGCAGCGAGTGCCTGAGTGAGATTCCAGTCGCCGCCCGGCGCTGCGCTCATTGCACGCAGCCTGTGGCCTAATCCAGCGAACGCAGGGCGGGCGAAAAGGCAAAAAAGCCAAGGAACAACGTGGCTGCCATGCCCGCCATCATCGCCAGCGCATGGCCCGTCGGGATATGACGTGAAAGCTCTCCTGCAAACAAAGCCCCTAGTGGAGGCAGGCCGAGGAAGCTGGTCGCGTAAATGCTCATCACGCGCCCTCGCATTGCGTCGGATGTGAGGTGCTGAATGGATACATTGAAGCAGGAGATCATCAGAATCCCGCTGTAGCCTTCGCAGAGCGCGAGAACCTCAGAGAGCGCAAAGCGGCTTGAGTAGCAGAAGGCGATGATTGCAGCGAAGAAAAACACTCCGCTCACGGTGAGGATGAAGCCGCGCCGGCGCAAATTTCCCTTCGCCGCAATCGTCACCGCTCCGAGAACCGCTCCTGACCCGGAACCAGCCAGCAGCCAGCCCAGACCGCTTTCACCCGCGTTTAACTGCACCTTGGCAAAGTAGGGAATGAACGTGAGAAACGGAATGCCCAACAGGCTCACCGTCGCCGTCATCCACATCAGCACCGTCATCTGCTTCTGGCTTTGGAGATACGCGAACCCGGCGCGAAGGCTTTCCCAGATGCTCGCGGGATGCACGTGCTCCTCTTCCGGATAGCGAATCCTCACCAGCGCCCACAGCACTGCAAGAAAGCTCACGCCGTTCAGGAAGAAATTGCCAGCCACGCCGAACAGAACCATCGCATAGCCGCCCAGCGTGGGCCCCAGAATCCGCGACAAATTGAATTGCGCCGAGTTCAGAGCGATCGCATTCGTCAGGTCCTCCCTGCGGACGAGCCGCGGCACCAGTGCCTGGTAGCTCGGCGCGTTCATTGACATGGCGGTCCCATTCAGGAAAGCAATCACCGCAACTTCCCACACCGTAATGATCTTGAACCATGCCAGGCCGGCCAGGACAAACGCCAGGATCATCATGGCCGTCTGCGTCCCCAGCAGCAGCCTGCGCTTGTTCACGCGGTCTGCGACGACGCCTCCGAAGAGCGTGAACAGAAGAAACGGAATCGATCCGGCAAAGCCGACCACTCCAAGCCAGAACGAAGAGTTGGTCAGTTCGAGCACCAGCCATCCCTGCGCTACATTCTGCATCCACGTGCCAATGTTCGAGAGAAAGTTACCGCTCCAGAAGAGGCGAAAGTTCTGGTTGCGCAGCGCCTTCACCACCTGAGGCAGACGATCCTCCTCGGCATTGGCAAGGGCTTGTGCCGTCACTCGCGCTGATTCACTCGTGGCTTCGATGGTCTGCTGGGGTTCGATCTCGCTCAGCGCGGCATCCTCCGGTCTCTAGTGTAAGCTGTGGCTGAATTGCGATGGGCCGGGCCCGAGCAGCAGAAGTTGGCACGCCTTCCGCTAGGCATCTTCACTGAGGAGACTTGCAGGATGCATCCACGTACCTCTGCCCTCCTGAGCGTCTTTCTTCTGCTCCTAGCCGCGGTTCACTCTTCCCGCGTCTGTGCTCAGCACACGGCAACTCCCTCCGGCTATGGCGATTTCTCTGAGGAAGCGGCGATTGAAGAGAAGTTTCTCGCCGTGCCCAGCGCGAAGCTCGCAGGTGAAGAGCTAAAGACACTCACTGCCGAGCCCCACCTTGCCGCGTCGCCAGAGGATCGCCGCACCGCCGATTACGTTGCGGAGAAGTTTCGTGCCGCAGGCCTGGCGACGCAAATCGTTCCCTATCGCGTCCTGCTG
>JBBIVH010000043.1:0-16661 GCA_037439805.1 Acidobacteriaceae bacterium | reverse complement strand
TCATCGGCAGCACCAATCGCCCGCCTCCGCCGCGGCTCTCCTGCGTCATCCCCGCATCCGGCAGTGCAGTCGCGGCCAATGCCACGCCCGCCGTCTTTAGAAAGTCGCGTCGAATCATCTCCATCACCCATTCCCGCCCAGTCGGGCAGAATTGAAAACGATTTCTTTCCCCACCGCACTATACCAGTCCCCATCCCTCCCGTGGCACGCTCTCCCTTGACGCCCCATTTTTAGCCTGACTACAATAAGTCAGTGGATTTCTGCCCGCTGTTTCCTGTAGATTGCAGAGCAGAAAACACTTAGAACCTCGCTCGAAGCCCGGGTTCCAGACCCTGGTCTGAGCACCGGACCTGGGCCTTGCGCAACTTGCTCATCCGGCCCCGAACCTGGCCCTAAAGGAGCGGAACAGATGCCCGAAGTTCGCGTCAGTCCGCGAGAACGGCTGGTCCTTACCGCCATCATCGAGCTCTACATCGCCACAGGCGAGCCCGTCGCCTCGCAGGCGGTGGCGCGCTACTTTGCCAATAAGGATGGCCTCAGCTCCGCCACCATCCGCAACGTCATGGCCACCCTCGGCGACTCCGGCCTGCTTGACCAGCCCCACACCTCCGCCGGCCGCGTGCCCACTCCCGCCGCCTTCCGTTACTACGTCGAGCAGCTCACCCGCGCTGACGCGCCCGCGCCACGCACCAACTCCACCGGTTCCGCTCCGGATGCATCCGCGCTCAGCCCAGCGCGCCGCGATCAGATTGAAGACTCCTACACCGGTGTCGCCACCAGCTCCGAATATCTTGAGCGCACCTCGCACGTCCTCGCGCTCATCTCCAGCGGACTCGGCGTCGCGCTCGCCAGCGCCACCGCGTCACAGGTCCTCGAGCACATTCACTTCTCCAGGCTTTCCCAGGGCCGCGTTCTGGCTGTCCTCGTCACTCAGGCCGGAGCCGTCTTCGACCGCGTTCTCGCCATCGACCACGAGCTCTCCGCGCTCGATCTCGAAACCGCCGCGCGTTATCTCAATGAGAACTTCCGCGGCTGGCCCATCGAGCGCATCCGCGTCGAGGTCGCCCGTCGCATGGAGCTGGAGCGCGCCGCCTACCATCAGTTGCTCGCATCCGTGGATGAGCTTTGCCGCAAGGGTGCCCTCACCCCTGCCGAGGCCGCTCCATCCATCTACGTCGATGGCATGGCCAACCTCATCGCCGCCGAACTCGACCGCGAGCGCCTTCGCCAGATGCTGCTCGCCCTCGAAGCCAAGCAGCGCCTCATCGACCTGCTCAGCGCCTACGTGGATGGCCGCCAGCAGGAGGTTCGTGTCGTCGTCGGCCTCGACGATGCCTCGCCCGCCATGCAGGATCTCGTCCTCATCGGCGCTCCCGCTCGGCTGGGCGGCGGAAACCTCGGCGCCGTCGCCGTCATCGCCCCTACCCGCATCCAGTATCAGGAGATGATTCACGCCGTCCGTTACATCGCCGGCCTTTCTTATCGCCTCCTCGACCCGCCCGCTCAGTGAGCCTGCGCCCTCGCTGCCCTCTGCCGCATCCAACACGTGGTACGGTGAACGAGCCGGCGACCAAAATCGAGGCGGTCCCGCACCCCTGCTGCACGGCGGCGCCTGCCGCGGAATTTATCATTGAAGAAGATCACGAAAGCCCTACGGAGTATGCGTAAAGGAATGACCCATCACAAGCCAGACGTGCCGCACCAGGAAATCGACCTCGGCGCGGCGCCCCCGGACTCTGCCACCGCTCTCGCCGAGCAGGAAACCGACGTGGCAGCCCACGCGCCTGAGCCGCAAGCCGCTGACTCAGCCGCGCCTGAGCCCGTTCGCCGCGAAGAGTTCGACCAGCTCAAGGCGGCCTACGATCAGCTCAAGGCCGAGCGCGACCAGCTCGTCGATCGCGTCGCTCGCCTGCAGGCCGAGTTTGAAAATGCCCGCAAGCGCGCAGAGCGCGAGCGTCAGGACTTCAAGGACTACGCCACCGGCAACGTCGTCGAGCGTTTCCTCCCCGTGCTCGACAACTTCGAGCTCGCCCTCAAGGCCACCGGCTCTACCGATCAGCTGCGCTCCGGTGTCGAGCTCATCGTCAAGCAGATGGAAGATGTTCTGCGCCAGCTTCAGGTGTTGCCTGTGCCCACTGTAGGCGAAGAGTTCGACCCGCGCCACCATGAGGCCCTCGGCACGGTCGAGCGCCACGACCTGCCCGACCAGCATGTCGCAGAGGAGATTCGCCGCGGCTACAAGCTTCGCGAGCGCCTGCTGCGCCCGGCCATGGTCCGCGTCGCCTCCAACCCCAAACAGACCAGCGAGTGAGAATCGATACCGACGTGACCAAAGCGGACTACTATGAAGTGCTCGGCGTCTCCCGCGATGCCAGCGATCAGGAACTCAAAAGCGCCTACCGCAAGCAGGCCATGAAGTACCATCCCGATCGCAATCCGGGCGACCACACAGCCGAAGAAAAATTCAAGGAGGCCAGCGAGGCCTACCAGGTGCTCAGCGACGCCGACAAGCGCGCCGCCTACGATCGCTACGGCCACGCCGGCGTCAACGGCGGCGGTCCCGGCGCAGGCTTCAGCGGTTTCTCCGGCAGCGTCGATCTTGGCGACATCTTCGGCGATCTCTTCGGCGAAATGTTCAACATGGGCGGCGGCCAGCAGCGCCAGACGCGCCAGCGCCGCGGCGATGACCTCCGCTTCGATCTCGCCATCGATTTTGAAGACGCCATCTTCGGCAAGGAGACCGAGGTCAAGCTTCGCCGCTACGAGTCCTGCGTCACCTGCAAAGGCTCCGGCAGCGCCTCCGGACGCGGCCCCAGCACCTGTCCGCAGTGTCAGGGCCGCGGTCAGATTCGCTACCAGCAGGGCTTCTTCTCCGTCGCGCGCACCTGCACCGCCTGCGGTGGCGCCGGCGTCATCGTCACCGATCCCTGCCAGACCTGTCGCGGCGAGACCCGTGTCACCAAAGAGATTAAACTCAACGTCAAGGTGCCGCCCGGCGTGGAAGAAGGCACGCGCATCCGCTACGGCGGCGAGGGCGACGCGGGCCGCTCCGGCGGTCCCTCCGGCGATCTCTACATCGTTCTCTCCATCCGCACGCACGACTTCTTCGAGCGCAACGGCTCTGACCTCCATTGCGTCATCCCCATCAGCTTTCCGCAGGCCGTGCTCGGCGCAGAGATTGAAATGGAAGGCATCGACGGCAAGATTACGGTCAAAGTTCCCGAGGGCACGCAGAGCGGCAAAGAGCTGCGCGTGCGCGGCCGCGGCGTGCCTTTCCTGAACGAAAAAGGCCGGGGCGATCTCGTCGTTCAGGTGATCGTGCAGATTCCCAAAAAACTCACCCGCGCCCAGCGCGATCTCGTCACCCAGCTCGCCGAAACCATATCCGTCGAGAACAAACCCACCGCCCCCGGCCTGCTCGACAAGATGAAAGATCTCTTCAGTTAAGACGAAGGCCGTCAAGAGCTGAAAGCGGAAGGAGCCGGGAGCTTTAGCTCTCGGGGTAGGCGCATTCTGTTCAGCCGCAGAGTCAAAAATCTGGAACGGAAGGAGGTTTGTGAAGGGGATTGGTGGAGCTGAGCGGGATCGAACCGCTGGCCTCCTCGTTGCGAACGAGGCGCTCTCCCAGCTGAGCTACAGCCCCACAGGTGACTCCCTTATCTTACCAGCGCAGACCGTTTACGGAAAGTGCGGCGAAGGCGAACGCAGACAGATCGTCAGGCTTCACCACTTGCCCGCTGCAAACACAGGCGCACCGTGCTGCTCAGCCCGGCTCGCTCCGCGTGTGGATTAGTTCTTCACCGTCATCGTGTCGGAATCCACGGCCTTCTTGCCAGTAATGCCTTCCAGGCCTGCCAGCAATCCCCGATAGTCTTTCTTGTCTGCCTGGAATGCGATTCCGCCCTTCTTGCCGCTGTCATCCCAGGTGAGACCGATGAAGTGCTTCTTCGATTTAGTCAGGGCCAGAAGCGCTCCAACGCCGAGCGAAATGACAGCGACGCCGATGGCTGCGCCGACTCGGCGATGCACGTCCTGCCCGTAGCTGATCTCCGTAACTGCGGAGGCGGGAATCTTGGCAACCTCTTCCGAACCTTTGACGATGTGGATGGTGCTGCTATCGACGGAGAGCTTCATATCTTCACCGGCTTTATGCCCGGTAATCGAACCTCCATCGTAGACAACTTTGTAAGCATTGTCCGCGGCTACCCCGCACGTAGGAAATAGGATGCAAAGAAACAAGGCAACAACCTTCTTCATGGTTTTCTCCCGCCAAGCAGTGTAGCAGGGAAATACGACGGGACCGGAAACAGGCCTACCCCTCATCGCGCATACGTGAAGATCCCGCATACATCCGACGAGTTCGCCAGCGCGTCCACCGTCAGCGCCGGCTGTGTCGTTCCAGAGAAGAACGCCACCCGCAGTGTCTTGCCCTCCACGTAGGTCACCATCCACTCCGTCTCTTCCGTGCCGCAGAGCGTGTTGTGGTGCGCGAACTTCTGCTCCGCTGGCACGCGCAGACGGTACAGCTTGCCCACGCCCCCGGCATCCGCCTCCGCGTCAAAGGCCGCCGCAGCCTCCTCCGCTGTGATCTTGCGAATCTCCGCGATTGGATAGGTCACAAAGCCGATCGTCGCCTTTGTTTCAGCGAGAGAAAGATCCCCCGTAATCGCATTTGCATTCGAGCTCGCCGCCCGCCAGTAGCCCTTTTCCTGTGCGCCGCACACAAGCGCCCCCGCCAGCAAAAGCCCACCCACCGCACTCCGAACCACCCGTCTCGTCATTCTCTGAGCATGACACTTCGTCAACGCTCGCCGCAATCTGCACCGCCAGTCCGCTTCGCGCATTCGCCCATCCCAAACGCCAAAGGCCGGGGAATCTTCCCCGGCCCTGACCGCTCCAGTCTCGTCCGTACCACCCAGACCCTGCACTAGAGCTGATTCATGTTTTGCAGGAACTCCGCGTTGTTGCGGACCTTCTCCAGCCGGCTGATCAGCAGCTCCATCGCCTCCACCGGCGACAGCGGATTCAGCACCTTGCGAAGCACCCAGATGCGCTGCAGGTCTTCCTTCGGAATCAGCAGCTCTTCCTTGCGCGTGCCCGAGCGCTGGATGTCGATCGCCGGGAAGACGCGCTTGTCCACGAGCTTGCGGTCCAGAATGATTTCCATGTTGCCCGTGCCCTTGAACTCTTCAAAGATGACTTCGTCCATGCGCGAGCCCGTATCTACCAGCGCCGTCGCAATAATCGTCAGCGAGCCGCCTTCCTCGATGTTGCGCGCCGCGCCGAAGAACCGCTTCGGCCGCTGCAGCGCATTCGAGTCCACGCCGCCCGAGAGCACCTTGCCTGAAGGCGGCACAATCGTGTTGTAGGCGCGCGCCAGGCGCGTAATCGAGTCCAGCAGAATCACCACGTCGCGCTTGTGCTCCACCAGGCGCTTCGCTTTCTCGATCACCATCTCTGCCACCTGCACGTGCCGCGCCGCCGGCTCGTCAAAGGTCGAGCTGATCACCTCGCCCTTCACAGATCGCTGCATGTCCGTCACTTCTTCCGGCCGCTCGTCGATGAGCAGCACAATCAGCACCACCTCGGGCTGATTGGCGGTAATCGAGTTCGCCAGCGACTGCAGCAGCATTGTCTTGCCGGTCCGTGGCGGAGCGACGATAAGGCCGCGCTGTCCTTTTCCCACCGGAGTAAGCAGGTCCATCACGCGGCCGCTCACGGCTTCGCGCGTCGTCTCCAGCTTGATGCGTTCCTGCGGGTAAAGCGGCGTCAGGTTGTCGAACAGAATTTTATTGCGCGTCTCCTCGGGCGACTCAAAGTTGATCGCCTCGATCTTCACCAGCGCAAAGTACTTTTCTCCCTCGTGCGGCGGCCGCACATTGCCGCTGATCGAGTCGCCCGTCTTCAGGTCGAACTTGCGAATCTGCGACGGCGACACATAAATATCGTCCGGTCCCGGCAGGTAGTTGTAATCCGGCGAGCGCAAAAAGCCATAGCCGTCCGGCAGGATCTCCAGCACGCCATCGGCAAAGATGTGACCTTCCTTTTCGCTCTGCGCCTGCAGAATCTTGAAGATCAAGTCCTGCTTGCGAAGGCCGCTCGCGCCGGGAATCTCCAGCGTGCGCGCAATACGGCTCAGTTCCGTGATGTTCTTCTCTTTAAGTTCTGCAATGGTCATATTCACCTGCGGTGGGAATGGATGGGAGGCAGTTGGGATTCAGGAGGGGGAAGTGCTCCGGAACGTTCAAGGCGGGGGTGAATCGGGTTGCGATCGACAGCTCGCTTTGAGTGGATTCTTGCCATTCACGGCTACAGATGCAGGTCACGGCGCAGTCTCTAGGATTGGCTGCCCTCAACCTGTCTGTAGCTGGACGGGATATGCGTGGAAGGAACGGTCAGGCCGCGCGACGCGCCTGCACCGGTTGCTCAGCAGCTGCCTTCACAGGAGCCGCCGAGGTTGGATTGGTGTGGCGAAAACGAGCCATGACTTCGTTCGTCGTATCCTGCAGCCGCGAATTCGGCTTGTGCAGCTTGCGGGCCGCCTTGCTTGCCAACTGGCAAAGCTGGTAGCGATTCGTCACGTAAGTCAATGCTCCAAAAACAAGATCAGAGCGCATAAATTTGTTTCTCCTTTAGTCAATCAGCAGCCGGCTGGAACTCCTTGGCGCCGCCGGTTCAACTGGCAGTCAATCGATCATCGAGCCGCTCCCACGGCCCCGGTCCACTTACTTAGACGCAAAACAACCACTTCAAGCTCTAAAACCTTTGACGCGGCGCGGTGCAAAAAGGGTACAGGCAAAACGCCCTGTCAGGGTTTCAGATCGTCGAGCCAGACCTGGCTCGCCCCATCGTTCCGTATTAATGTGCCTTTTGGAACACACCAATCCATCAACTAAAGAGCCCTGGCTCAGGAGTGATGCGGAGTACGACAGAGATACGCTTGACCGCGCTGTGCAATCTGCCCTTGCGGATGGCACCCTTGAATGTATATCGAACCCGGTTATGGGTCAACACTTTTTTACGCAATCTCCATCATTGACGAACCCATCCGTGCAAATCCTCAGAACTATGCGCATCTATCTGAAAATCAATCGTTTATCTGAACAGTGCCGAGACTTCCCCACTTTGTCGCATCTCACGATGTGGTCCAATTTGCACAATCGTTCGTGCATCCTGCCCCTTCGGACCTCGCCGCCACCTCTCACGCCCAGTAGCTCCGGTCCAGCGTCCTATATTGGATAGCCTCGGCCAGGTGCGCCACCGTCAGTCCATCCGCACCCTCCAGGTCCGCAATCGTCCGCGCCACCTTCAGGATCCGGTCATGCGCCCGCGCCGTCAGCCCCTGCTGCTGCATCGCCCGCTCCAGCAGTCGCTCGGCATCTGGTCCCAGCTCGCAGTACGACCGAATCTGCCGCGTCGTCATCTGCGCATTCGAGTAGATCTTTTCTCCATGCTGCTTGAATCGCGCCCGCTGCCGCTCCCGCGCCTTCAGCACCCGGTCTCGAATCTCCGCAGATCCTTCCGCCGCCGCCCCGCCGCGCAGTTCCTTATATTGCACCGCCGGCACCTCGATATGAATATCGATACGGTCCAGCAGCGGACCCGAGATCTTCGCAATGTACCGCTGAATCATCGGTGGGGTGCACAGGCACTCCCGCGCCTTGTCGTTGAAGTACCCGCACGGGCAGGGATTCATCGCCGCCGCCAGCATGAACCGCGCCGGAAAGCTCAGCGACATCGACGCCCGCGCAATCGTCACCGTGTGATCCTCCAGAGGCTGCCGCATCACCTCCAGCACGTTTCGCGGAAACTCCGGCAGCTCATCCAGAAACAGCAGCCCGTTGTGCGCCAGCGAAACCTCGCCCGGCCGCGGCACAATCCCGCCGCCAATCAGCCCCGCGTCGGAGATCGTGTGGTGCGGTGACCGGAACGGTCTCTGCGTCACCAGCCCCGCCGCCGCATCCAGCACGCCCGCCACCGAGTGAATCTTCGTCGTCTCCAGCGCCTCGTCAAAGGTCAGCGGCGCCAGAATCGACGGCAGCCGCTTCGCCAGCATCGTCTTGCCCGAGCCCGGCGGCCCGATCATCAAAATGTTGTGGCTTCCCGCCGCCGCCACCTCCAGCGCGCGCTTCGCCGTCTGCTGCCCGCGCACGTCCTTGAAGTCCACGGAAAACTGCTCCAGCGCGCCCAGCAGCGTCTCCGTCGAAATCCGAAACGGCTCGCGCTGCATCGCGCCCAGCACCATCGTGTTCAGCAGCTCAATCACATCCAGCAGCGACGTCACCGGGTAGACGTTCACACCCTCCACCGCCGCCGCCTCGGCCGCATTCGCCGCCGGCACAATCAGATTCGGAATCCCGCGCTCCCGCGCCAGAATCGCCACCGGCAACATCCCCGGCACCGCGCGCACGCTGCCATCCAGCCCCAGCTCGCCCACCATCAGGCACCGGCTCACGTCGCTCGTCTGCAGCGCGCCATACGCGCCCAGAATCCCCAACGCAATCGGCAGGTCAAACCCCGAGCCTTCCTTCTTCAGGTCTGCGGGCGCCAGGTTAATGGTGATATGCGTCGGAGGAATCAGGTAGCCGGAGTTCTTGATCGCCGCGCGCACCCGGTCGCGGCTCTCCCGCACCGCCGCATCCGGCAGCCCCACGGTATGAAACTGATCCTTGTCCGCGACGACGCCGCTGTAATCCACTTCTACATCGATGAGGTTGGCGTCAATACCGTAAACGGCTGCGCTGAGAGCTTTATAGAGCATGATGAATATTTGCTGCGAGTCTAACAGAGCCGCGCGTCATTCACCCGTGATGCTCGACCGGCCACAACACCCTTTGGTCACATGCACACTGACTTTGCGTGGATACGCACCGCGACAGTGTCCACGTCCCCCTCGCCGCGTCTACAATCGCAGACGGTATGACGAGCCTCTTCGATCTCTACAAACTCGGCGTCGGCCCATCCAGCTCCAGATCCCAGCACTCCCGAGACAGGCAGGTGCGGGAGCTCTTGCCTGTGTGTTCCATCCGCCCCGTTGTGTTCGGAGGCCACCATCTTCAGCCCGCGCAGCTTGTCCTACCACCTGCCCCAGCTCTTCATGTGATAGACAATTCCGAAGCAGGGGCCCAGCGTGTCCAGGCCCGGATTGCTGTTGTTCGAGTATCCGTTCGAGACGTGCTGATACCCATATGCCAGCCGCAGGTCATAGTGAGCGCTCAGACGCGTCTGAAGGCCCACCACGGAATTGATCAGGAAATTCTCATAGGTGGCATTGTTCCCGAGAGCTTTCTGGGTGAAGACTGCCTCGCCCACCTTCACGACCCACAGCGGCCGCACGGCCTTGCGATCGCGCCACATCCAGCGAAACCCCAGCGGCGAAACCGCAAATCCCGGCACGGTCTTTCGTGTCGGTACCAGAGCATCTCCCCACACATCGGTCTGGGTGGGTTGACGGATCAGCACCACCGGCAGCACCTCCATGACGTAGCTGACACGCGCATGCGCAAGGCCCGCAGGAAAGTTCCAGATGCGGATGAATCGATTCCTGTAAATCGTCAACGAATGCCGGTCATACTCGACACCCCCGTAATAGATCATCGAGGTGATCTCGCCGCCGGAGAACTTGAATACGTCATCCGCAAGATAAGTCTCGAAGAACAGATCGCTCGTCTCCGGTTTGAGAGCGGGGTTCATCTCCGGCTTTGTAAGGGAGTCCGGCGCCGATTCGGCGCATGCCCCGCATGGCGCAAGAAATACAAGCATCGACGCGCATATTGCCGTCGACTTCAGAAGCCATGATCGATCGAAGCCAATCAAGCTCGCAAAGTAGCGAAAAAGTTGCAGCACAAACCGCATTCGGCACCAAACCTGAATCGAAGGTCACAATAAGAAAAGATCGGTAAATAAATGCGGGGCCCAATAAACCAGGATTCAGGAATCGGAAAATGGTAGCCGGAGTGCCGTGATTTTCATACCATACCACGCTCTGTGCGTTCCAACCCTGCACTTCCTCGGGGCAAGGTGTGGAGTTATCTCGTATGCAAATACCTCTCCAGTCCAGGCCAATGCAGCCGCGCAACTTGCCAACCCCTGACCGCAGTACAATTCCATCCGTGACAACGAGCCTCTTCGATCTCTACAAACTCGGCGTCGGCCCATCCAGCTCCCACACCATGGGCCCCATGCGAGCCGCCTGCCGCTTCGCGCATTTGCTCCAGGACCGCGGCCTGCTCCCACGCGTTGCTCGTGTCCGCGCCGAGTTGTACGGCTCGCTCGCCCTCACCGGCAAAGGCCACGCCACGGATCGCGCCGTCCTCCTCGGCCTCGCCGGTCACGAGCCCGCCACCATCGATCCTGCTGTCATCGAATCCACTGTCCTCGCCATTCGCTCCTCGCGCGCATTGCCGCTCGCCGGCATCCACTCCATTCCGTTCACAGAAGACACCGACCTGCTCTTCGAGCGCGAGACCATGTACCCTCCCGGCGCGCACACGCAGCACCCCAACGGCCTCCGCCTCACCGCCTACGACGCCGGCCACGCCATCCTCGACACGCGCACCTACTTCTCCATCGGCGGCGGTTTCATCACCGAAGATGGCGTCGATGCATCGAAAGAGAAACCCCCCGCGTCCGTCCCCTTCCCGTTTCACACCGCGGCGGAACTCCTCGCCACTGCCCGCGCCAACGAGCTCTCGATCGCCCAGCTCATGCTCGAAAACGAATGTGCGCTCGTCCCGCGCGATCACCCGCAGTCGCCCGTCGAGCAAGTGCGCGCCGGCATCGACCGCCTCTGGCAGGCCATGCAGGATTGCGTCCAGCGCGGCATCGCCACCGAAGGCATCTTGCCCGGCGGCCTCAATGTCCGCCGCCGCGCGCATCGCCTTGCCGAGCGCCTCCGCGAGAAAGAAGCCACCGGCCTGCGCGGCGATCCCCTCGCGCCACTCGACTGGGTCACCGTCTACGCCATGGCCGCCAATGAAGAGAACGCCGCTGGAGGCCGCGTCGTCACCGCGCCCACCAACGGCGCCGCCGGCGTCGTCCCCGCCGTCCTCCACTACTACGACCGCTTCATCCCCGACTCCGATCACGAAGGCATCGTCCGCTTCTTCCTCACCTCCGCCGCCATTGGAATCCTCTACAAAGAGAACGCATCCATCAGCGGCGCAGAGGTCGGCTGCCAGGGCGAAGTCGGTGTCGCCTGCTCCATGGCCGCCGGCGGACTCGTCGCCGCGCTTGACAGCACCAACGGCCAGATTGAACACGCCGCCGAGATTGCCATGGAACACAACCTCGGCATGACCTGCGATCCCATCGGCGGCCTCGTCCAGATTCCCTGCATCGAGCGCAACGCCATGGGCGCAGCCAAGGCCGTCCACGCCGCGCGCATCGCCCTCAGCGAGTCAGAAGAGCACAAAGTCTCCCTCGACCAGGTCATTCGCACCATGTATCTCACCGGCCTCGACATGCAGTCGCGGTATAAAGAGACAAGCCTCGCCGGCCTCGCTCTCAACGTCATCGCCTGTTGACCGCGCAACCGGACGCCGTACCCATCTCCTTCTGAGGACGACCATGGAACCCACACCCGACGCGACGCAACCAACCCTCCAGCCGCCCATGGACGCAGCTCTGCCTCCGGCGTCCTCTGCGCCCGCGTCGCTTGCGCCCGCATGGCACACCGTCGTCCTGATCCTCGTCATCGCCGTACTATCCTTTGCCGGTTCTCTCCGCGCTGCCCAGTCGCAGGTCGTGCACAACCGCTTTGCCACGTACGCCGCCACCGGCGTCATGGAGCTGCTCATGCTCGCGTGGGTTGCCTTCGGCCTGCGACTGCGGCGTGTTCCGCTGCGCACGCTCTTCGGACATCTCGCTTCCGGCCCGCGCGCCTTTTTCGCGGACTCCATCGTCGCGCTCGTCTTCTGGCTTGGCGCGTTGATGGTCCTCGGCACCGTCGGCATGATGTGGACCGGCATCGAAACGCTCGTAGCCCACGGCATCGCTCCATGGCATGGAGCAGCCGTCCCATTCGCGCCCGTGCACACTGAGGCCACGCGCGCAGTACTGCAGGTTGCCCCTTCCAACTTGCGCGAGGCCGCTGCCTGGGCGCTGCTCTGCATCGTCGTCGGCATCGTCGAAGAGTCCGTCTTTCGCGGCTATTTTCAAGGTCAGTTCACTGCATGGGCGCGCGGCAATGTCGTCTTTGGCGTTGTCTTCTCTGCGGTGCTCTTCGGCGCAGCCCATGGTTATCAGGGCCTGCGCAGCATGTTTCTGCTCGTCGTCTTCGGAGCATTATTCAGCGCGCTCGCGCTCTTTCGTCGCAGCCTGCGTCCCTGCATCTTCGCGCACAGTTGGCACGATCTCATCGCCGGACTCGCGCTCGGCGTCCTCAAGCTGCATCATCTTGCGTGACTCTTTCATCCGCGCGCTTCGTATCGCCGGAAAAATTGTTGCCACTTTTTCCACTCTTCGTTCGTTTTTTTCTTGACACTGAGCATTCGTGAATCTATACATTCCTCAACTGCAATTCCAATTGCAGGATCGATGCAACCCATCGAAAAGGGAGAATAGGCAAATGGCAACCAAGAAAGCAGCCAAGAAGGCACCCGCGAAGAAAGCCGCGAAGAAAGCCGCGAAGAAGAAGTAACGGGTCAACCAACCAAAAGGCAGCACTTCGGGGGACGCATCCAGCGTCCCCCGAAGTGTTTTTGCGTCCTGTATCCGGCAGCACCGCAAGCCCGCTATCCATGCGGGTAAACTGAACATCAGTTGTTTTTGAAGGATTGCCCGACATGACACGCCGCCGCTGGATCGCCGAACACTGGGATGATGCAACCGCCACCCTCACCGGAACACAGGCCGAACATCTCGCCCGCGTCCTGCGCGCTCAGCCGGGCGTTGAAGCCGATGTCGTCGCCGGCGGTCACGTCTTTCATGCCGAGGTCGCAGCCGTCTCTCCGCAGGAGGTCCGCTTCAATCTCATCGCCGAGCTCGAAGCCGACCCGGCATTGCCCGTAACTTTGGTCATGGCCGTCTACAAGTTCGATTCCATGGAGTGGGCCATCGAAAAAGCCACAGAGCTTGGCGTCTTCGCCGTCGCTCCCGTCATCGCCCGCCGAACTGAAAAGCATCTCGCCCACGCCGCTGCGAAGCGCGTCGAGCGCTGGCGTCGCATCGCAAAAGAATCCGCGCAGCAGTGCCGCCGCTCGGACGTTCCCGTCATCCACGATCCGCAGCCGCTCAACGCTGTCGTCGCCGCTCCCTCCGATGCCGTGCGCCTCGTCCTCGCCGAGCAGGAGCGCTCCACCACGCTGCGCAACGCACTCGACAACGCGCTCCGCTCCGAGCAGTCCGAGCTTCCCGACTTCCACATCGCCATCGGTCCTGAAGGTGGATGGGCTCCCAATGAAGAAGCCCTCTTCGACGACAGTGGCTGGCGCGCCGTCTCGCTCGGCCCGCGCATCCTCCGCGCAGAAACCGCGGCCATCGCAGCCCTGTCCATCCTCGCCTCGTTTTTGGAGTAGCGCGCTTACCGCCAGCGCCCGCGGCCTACAGCGACACGCCCCGCTTCCACGGAATGAAGTCGTTCTGCCCCAGCAGCTCCGCCTTCGTCTGCCGCGCGCCGCTCGCCACTTCGATGCACAGTTCCATCAGCTTCCCCGCGCATTCGGGAATCGTCGTTTCTCCCGTCACAATCCCGCCCGCGTCAAAGTCGATGATGTCGTCCATTCGCGCCGCCAGCGACGAGTTCGTCGCAATCTTCACCACCGGCGCAATCGGATTTCCCGTCGGCGTGCCCAGTCCCGTCGTGAACAGAACCAGACTCGCGCCCGCGCCCGTCTGCGCCGTCACTGCTTCCACGTCGTTGCCCGGCGTGCACAGCAGATTCAGCCCCGGAGTCGTCGCATACTCCGGAAAGTCCAGCACATCCTTCACCGGCGCCACGCCGCCCTTCCGCGCCGCGCCCGCGGACTTGATCGCATCCGTAATCAGCCCGTCTTCGATATTGCCCGGCGAGGGATTCATCTCAAATCCCGAATGCACCGCCCGCGCCCGCGCCGCATACGCCTGCATCAGGTCGTAAAATCTCTGCGCCAGCGCATCCGTCGCGCAGCGGTTAATCAGCTCCTGCTCCACGCCGTGCAGTTCCGGAAACTCGCTCAGCAGCGTCGTGCCGCCCAGCTCGCCCAGCACATCCGATAAATATCCGATCATTGGATTCGCCGAAATCCCGCTGAACCCATCCGACCCGCCGCACTTCAATCCCACCGTCAGCGCGCTCAGTGGCGCAGCCGCGCGTCGCGCTTCATTCGCCTTTTCCAGCGCAGAAAAGGTTTCGTCCAGCGCTCGTGTCATCAGCGCGCTCTCGCGCCCCGTCTTCTGCTGATCGAAGATCAGCACCGGCTTTGTCCGCTTCGGGTCGCGCTTCTCCAGTTCCTCCATCAGCATCGAGGCCTGCGCATTCTGACAGCCGAGACTCAGCACCGTCGCGCCCGCCACATTGGGATGATGAATGTACCCCGCCAGCAGCCCGCACAGCGCCCGCGCATCCTCGCGCGTTCCGCCGCATCCGCCCTGGTGCGTCAAAAAGCGAATTCCGTCCAGATGCGGAAACACCCGCTCCGCCCGCGCCTGCCTCATCTCCTCGGCGCTCGCGCCTGCATGCTGCGCCACCAGTTCGCGAACATGTTTTCGATAGCTGCTCCGCGCGCTGCCATACCCCAGCTCTTCTTCGAGCGCCTCGCGCATCTGGTCCACGTTGCGGTTTTCGCAGAAGACCAGCGGCAGCACCAGCCAGTAGTTCCGCGTGCCCACCTGCCCGTCCGCGCGGTGGTAGCCCATGAAGGTCCGCCCCGCCCAAGCCGACGCATCCGGCAGGTGATACGCCACCGGATGCCGCGTTGCTGTGTACGCCTCGGCGCGATGTCGTACGTTGCGCTGTGTCAGCCGTGTTCCGCGCACAATCGGAGCCGTCGCTTCGCCCACCACCATGCCATACAGGCGAATCACATCGCCCGGCGTCAGATCCGTAAGCGCCATCTTGTGCTTCGCGGGAACCGCCTCCGCTGCCTGCATTGTGATCGCGCCGCACCGCACCGTGCTTCCTGCCGCCAGAGGCGTCAGCGCCACCACCACGTTATCCCGCGGATCAATCTGCAGCACGCTCTCCGCCATGCCACTCCTTTGCAACAACATCCTCGGTGGTCTAACCACCACTGCCCAGCATACAACGCGCGATAGGCACCACTCGACCGGCAGCCTCGCACGCTCAGCATCCAGCGCCGTATCATCAATCTTTCATCGCTCTTTCATTCTCTTCATCCCGCAGGAGACGCTCTCATGAAAGCCCTCGTTCTTGAAGCTCCCGGCCAAGCCGCCCTTCACTCCGTGGCCGAACCCGCATCGCCCGGCGCAAACGACATCCTTCTCCGCGTTCACAAGGTCGGCCTCTGCGGCAGCGACCTCAACTCCTACCGCGGCCGCAATCCTCTCATCGCCTTCCCGCGCATCCCCGGCCATGAAGTCGCCGCCACCGTCGTCGAAGCCAATCCCGCCCATCCGCAGTGGACCGCCGGCATGGAGGTCACGCTCTCGCCCTATTCCAACTGCGGCCACTGCCCTGCCTGCCTGCGCGGTCGCGCCAATGCCTGCCAGTTCAACCAGACCCTCGGCGTCCAGCGCGACGGCGCTCTCACCGAATACATCACCGTCCCCGTATCGCGCCTCTACAGCGCCAGCCTCACCCTCAAGGAACTCTGCCTCGTCGAGCCGCTCACCGTCGGCTTCCACGCCGCCGCCCGCGGCCGTGTCGCATCGGCCGATACTGTCGTCATCATCGGCTGCGGTGGCGTTGGCCTCGGAGCGGTCGCCGGTGCAGCCTTTCGCGGAGCCACCGTCATCGGCGTCGATCTCGATGACGCCAAGCTCGCCACCGCGCAGAAGGCCGGCGCCGTCTACCTCATCAACACCGCCCGCGAAGACCTCCACGCCCGCCTCGCCGAACTCACCAGCGGCCGCGGCCCCGACGTCATCATTGAGGCCATCGGCCTCCCGCACACCTTCCGCGCCGCCGTCGAAGAGGTCGCCTTCACAGGCCGCGTCGTCTACATCGGCTACGCCAAAGAACACGTCGCCTATGAAACGCGCCTCTTCGTCCAGAAGGAACTCGACATCCTCGGCTCGCGCAACGCGCAGCCTGAAGACTTCCGCTCCGTCATCCGCATGTTGGAAGAGCGCCGCTTTCCCGTTGAAGACGCCGTCACCCACACCGTCCCCATCGAAGAAGCGCCCGCCATCTTCGCCGCATGGGACCGCGACCCCGCCCACTTCACCAAAATCATGATTGACGTCCGCTAACGGACCTCACGAGCCATCGATCTGGGAGAGCACAATCTCTTGGATCGAGATGGAGCCGCGTGCCGGGTGCCCCCGGTCTCGCTCTTGAGACCGGGGAAATCAAAACCTCAAGCCGCGACAAACTTCGGGTGCCCCCTCCAAGGCGTCTGCGCAGCAGGCGTCATGGGTGGGATGGCAACGCCCCCATCCCCGCCCGCACCCCTACACATGCGCCAGCCGCAGCAGCGCACCCGCCAGCGCGCCGCCCACCAGCGGCCCCGCCACCGGAATCGCCGCATAGCTCCAGTTCGATCCGCCCTTGCCGGGAATCG
>JBBIVH010000042.1:8697-17114 GCA_037439805.1 Acidobacteriaceae bacterium | reverse complement strand
GGCGGGCGCATCCCCAAGGGCGTGCTGCTGGTGGGCCCTCCGGGAACCGGCAAGACCCTGCTGGCACGTGCCGTAGCCGGCGAGGCCAACGTCCCGTTCTTTTCCATCTCCGGCTCGGACTTCGTCGAGATGTTTGTCGGCGTGGGCGCAAGCCGTGTCCGCGACCTCTTTGAGCAGGGCAAGAAGAACGCGCCCTGCATCATCTTCATCGATGAAATCGACGCGGTGGGCCGCCATCGCGGGGCTGGCCTCGGCGGCGGTCACGACGAGCGCGAGCAGACGCTGAATCAGCTACTGGTCGAAATGGACGGCTTTGAGTCCAACGACGGCGTGATTCTCGTCGCCGCCACCAACCGCCCCGATGTGCTGGACCCTGCACTGCTGCGCCCCGGCCGCTTTGACCGCCGCGTGGTGGTGGGCTTGCCCGACGTGCGCGGCCGCGAGGAAGTCCTCCGCGTTCACGTCAAGAAGGTCCCTGTGGCCGACGACGTGAACCTTAATGCTCTGGCGCGTGGCACTCCGGGATTTTCCGGCGCAGACCTTGCCAATATGGTCAACGAGGCTGCGCTGAACGCCGCGCGCGCCAACCGCAAGCAGGTCGTGATGTACGACTTCGAGCTGGCCAAGGACAAGGTGCTGATGGGCGCGGAGCGCAAGTCGATGCTGCTCACCGATGAAGAAAAGCGCGTCACGGCCTATCACGAAGCCGGCCACGCGCTGGTCTCCATGCTGCGCGAGCACTCCGACCCCATCCACAAGGTCACGATCATTCCGCGCGGCATGGCGCTCGGCGTCACGGTCTATCTGCCCGACGATCGCCACAATTACACGCGGGAGTATCTCGAAACGCGCCTGGCTACGGCCTATGGCGGCCGCGTGGCGGAGGAGATCTTCCTCAACCAGATGTCCACGGGCGCGGGCAGCGACATCGAGACCGCGACCGACCTTGCCCGCCGCATGGTCTGCGAGTACGGCATGAGCCGGCTCGGCCCGCTCACCTTCGGGAAGAAGGAGGAGCAGATCTTCCTCGGACGCGAGATTGCTCAGCACCGCGACTTCAGCGAAGAGACCGCCCGCCAGATTGACCAGGAAGTACGCCGCCTGATTGATGAGGCGTACCAGTCGGCGCGCACCATCCTCGAATCGAACCAGGACGCGATGCATCGCATCGCCGCCGCTCTGCTGGAGCGCGAAACCATCGACGCCGAAGAGGTCAAGCTGCTGCTCGAGGGCAAGGTGCTGCCTCCAATCCGCTCCGTGCTGGCCTCGCCCAGTGACTCCGGCGGCAACGGTGGACAGCAGGTGCTTAAGCCGGAAAGCCGCGGTGGATCGGGCACAATGCCCGAGGGTTCTCCTTCGCCGGCGTAGGCAAAGCATCAGAACCACGTAACAGGAAGGCCGCTCCTCAGGAGCGGCCTCATCTTTTCAGCGACGAAATGTTTGCGGTCTAAAAGATCCTGTAGCCGAAGCCGGTGCTGAAGCCGTAGGGCGACAGCGTACCTCGTACCCAGTTCGGCATCTGCTGATATTCAAAGTCGATTGGCCGGTATGAGAGGCGCTTCGTCAGCTTCAGATCCACACCGCCGCCATAGGCCACGGTCGTGAAGCGGCCGTAGGCGTAGTTGTATTCAAAGTTCATATTCGTCATGCCGATCAGCACCTTGCCGTACGGTGTCGCGTGCATGAAGCTGAATTCGTGAATCGGCACTTTCGGCCCGACGAGGTAGTTATCCTCACTGATGTTCAGGTACTCGTTGAAGCGGCCCCAGCGGCCCTCGAACTCGCCCTCCAGCCAGCGGCGCATGTGAACGTCCACATATACGCCTACGCCGTAGAGTTCATTTGGGCTGGCTTGTTCGATGCCACTGCCCTTGTACTCGGGCTGAAAGGCAGAGAACAGACCGCCGGCAGTGATGGCAAGTTCTCCTCGATGCGCAGAAGGGGCCACCTGCGCGGGCAGATTCGATGAGGTCAGCGCAAAAAGGCTGGCAGCGATACAGAAAAGAAATCGTTTGATCGGCACGTATGATATCCAGTTCCGGGAGAAAAAGCTTTCTCTCTTCAGACTTCTCTTGATTGATATGTGAGGACCCTCTTTCAGGCCCTCCACAGGCATTTTCCGGGCCAGCACCTTTCGGCGTGGCCCAGAGAATGTTCGATCACCTTCTTTATTGCTGAGGAGCTGCCGGTGCGGCAGGCTGCTGGCCGGCCGCCGCGGGGACTGCCGCGGGCTGCGTTGCATCTCCGCCTGCTGCAGGTTGTGCTGGCGCAGCCTGGGCCGCGGTAGGCTCCGTGTAGCGCTGCAGCTTGAAGTAAATCGGCGTCACCTCAAACGGCATCTTGTCTCGCGCGTTCATTGGTGCGTAGCGCTTGGCGTTCAGCATATGCACTTTGTCGTCCCAGGGGTCCGTCTTCAACCAGCTTCCCAGCGGCAGCGCCGGAACCTGGCTCAGGTCATCCCAGTTGATTTTGGGTGCGCCTTGGGCCAATTGATCCATCCACGGCGTGCCGTCAGCCTTCAGCAGGCTGTCGCCGAGCTTGGGTGTGTTGAGAGCATGCAGAGCCTTCCCGCGATCGGCGAGTGATTCCCAGTAAAGCCCCGCATTCGGAAGCTTGTCCTTGTACATCGATGCCTGCAGATACGTCTGCGCCTGCTTGACCGCTGCGACGTTATCCGCGTCTGAGTGATACATGCTGATGCGCGAAAAGCTCGCCTCGTCAGGAAACAGCAGACGGTCATTGAACGCGTAGCGTGTGTCAATGTGATGCCCCAGCACGATGTGGGCCAGTTGCACCGAGATTACCGATGCAATCGCCTCCTCGCTCGGCAGCGTATCCAGCAGGCCCTTGCTGATAAGGATGGTGTTGCCGACTGTCGTCGCTTCAATGGTGTCGGTCAGCAGAACGCGGCAGTGCACCGGCGTTGTGAACGCGAGATTGTTCGGCACAGCCAGGTTCACCACAATCTGGTCCAGCACCTTCTGCTCGTAGCCATCAGGGGTCAATGGCGCTACCAGGCCTGCTTCTTCCAGCCGGTCGATTACGTTATTTTCGGCCTGTTGAACCCATTCGCGCGTGGCCTGCAGAGGGCTCACGTCCTGCGAGTCGTCGCTTTTGTCCACGGCGTCTTCAATCTTCATGCTGACGTTTTCACTGTCGCGCGTGGGTAGCTTCAGGCTGTAGCCCCAGAAATGCGTCTGCGCCTTCAGACCAAGTTGCTTTTGCCCCTCGCCCCGGTTGCTCTCTTCCACGTAGATGGCTACAGGGAGCCACACCCCCGGCTGCACGTTCATACGCCAACTGTCGAAGTGAAAGTAGTAGCGCGAGTCGTTCTCCGACGATGGGCCTGTGTAGGTTCCGTTGAAACGAACCACGTTCCCATCCTGGTCCTCGATCCATATGCGGCCGTAAAAGCGGCCCATCCCGCTCACCTTCGGGTGCACATCGAACACCCAGGTTCGCACCGAACCCAGGAACTCACGCCGCACGAAGGTGAACTCGTAATGCTGCTGGTCAAATCCTGTCGGATCAAGGAACATCATCTGCATAAAGCCGGTGGGATTGTAGGTAAACCGCTTGTCCAGCCCCAGCGCGCTTGTCAGTCCCGTAATGGCCGCAAGCGATCCCTTGAAGAAACCGCGCCTTGCCGAACTCTCGCGCGGTTGGTAGGTCTTGTCGTAGAACGCTTTGCCGAAGTCCACGCGGCTCAGCGTGTACTGGTCGTCCACAGGGATCTCGTAGAGCTTGGCATCGGGCCGCGTGTCCTGAATGTAGGTTTCAACCAGAGGCGTCCGCTGCTGGATGGCTTTAATCAGAATCTTTTCCTGTGCAATGGCCTTCTGCACCAGGGCGGCCTGGTCGGGCGTCAGCGGGTGGGTCTGTTCAAATTGAGGCGCCTTTTTTTTCGCATTTGCCCAGGATGCCCCCAGGAAGAGAATCAAAAAGCAGAGTGAAAACTTCCGAAAAGTCATTCAAAGCTCCTAGGTGTTGCGTCTTGTTCCTTATACCGCAGTTGCCCGGTCCGTTCCGGTAGATAGAGCATCGGCGAGCGGGCTGAGTGTGTTCATGCCAATTGAAACGTAATTGTAATGTTGGTCTTCAAATCGATCGCCTGTCCATTGCGGGTGGCCGGGTGGAAGCGGATCTCCTGCGCCACCCGCCGCGCCTCTTCATCCAGCCCGTGCCCCAGTCCGTGCACCACGCTATGCACGATGACGCGCCCGCCTGCTGTGAACGTCACGCTGAGAATCACGTCGCCCTGCACCTTAAGCTGGCGCGCTTCCGCGGTGTATTGGACGGGAGGCTTGGAGATGACCTCCAGATTGGTCGAAGCCGGTTCCACGGCTCTCGGCGCGGCTGCGGCCACTTGCGTCATTCCGGGAATACCCGCTGCGGCTACATGCCCGGCTACACCCGAGCTCGCTGTGCCAGTCCCCCCGGGAATCCCGGCCGACGCCACGCGGCCCACCACGCCGGCATTCGAGCCGGCTCTGGTGCCGTTGCCAATTCCTGTGGAACCGACCACTCCGCGCGGGGCTACCGCCGGGCCCTGCATACCACCATAGGGGTTGCCGATTGCTGAAATCGTTGCCGGTCGCGTGGCATTGGGATTCGGGGTCACGCCGAAAACCTGTCCGAGGTGAACGGGCGCAGTCGACGGCCTGGCTTGCGCCACCTGCGCAGGCGCTGCGGCGGTGAGGGCTGCCTTTGGCTGAGGCGCCAGAATGATGGCCGGCTTGGCCTCTCTCATGGGAGTGTTCAGCCTGGCTTCCATCTGAATGGGCTTCAGGGCCGGCTTCGGTTCCGGCTTGGGGAGGTTGATCTTTGGCGCTTCCAGCTTCACCACTGGAGGCTTTGGCAGTTCCACCGGCTTGGGCGGCGGAATCTTCACCTTGATCTTTGGCTGGGGTGGCGGCGTAGTTGGAAAGATGAGCTCAGTCCGCTCAAACTTTCGTTCCTGTACCACCCGCTTGGCCATCATTCCCACGTACAGCACCGCGGCCAGAATCATCAGATTCACGACCGTGCTCGTGACAAACGATGCCGAGCGCCCTTCCGCATCGGGCAACAGCCCCAGCATAGGCGCTCCTGAATAGCGATTGACCTGCATTCCTTCCATCCCCGGGGCTCACCTTCCCACTGGCAGGACAACTCTGCCAGCATCGCGTTGCAATTCAACCATGAAGCAGGGTTCAACTTTGCGAACTGTCGTTGAACCAAAATTGAAATCGATGCAGCTTGCTCCGCAAAGGACTAGTGGCGGGTCCAGCGGTTGCACTCTCTCTGGATTGGACACGGTTTCCTGCCGGCGGTTGCTTACCGCATCCGCCACGCCAATTTCCGTGCTGCATCGGACTGTCGTCGTTGGAACCCGTCCCGTATACGCGCAACCAGTATCTATGCCCCTGTGCAGCCGTATCCGGACCGAGGGGCTGTGGTGCTTCAGCTTATCCCCGCAAGCGCACCCGCAGGCGTCGATAGAAGTTCGTAGCCTCAACACCTCGGACATCCAGACACTCCATGGCGAGTCCAAGACAACTAGCAGAAGCACCAGGTTCGCATTGCCGAGCGTCCGTCCGAGTATCGCCCAGGTATTTCAGCGGGTTACAGGAAAGACGTTCATGTTGCTGAACGAAAAGGGGGAACAAATCACGCCGTCTTGCCGACAGTCTGAGCAGACACCCTCGCGGCGTGTCCGCTGCCTCTATTGTAATAGACTTACAGTAGTCGAAACCGTTCGCGGGGGATAGCATTTTTGTGAAGATCCTGGTTACTGGTGGTGCGGGGTATATAGGTGGTACTGTTGCCAGCTTGCTCGGTGAGCGGGGGCACATTCCGGTGGTCTACGACAACCTGAGCCATTCGCGCCGCGAGCAGGTGCCTGCAGGGGTGGATTTTGTGGAAGGGGATCTGGCCGACAGGGCAGCGATTGAAAACCTTTTCACCTCCGCCGTAAGCTCTGGTGCGCCGTTCGACGGCGTCCTCCACTTCGCAGCGTTGATTGAAGCCGGCGAATCGATGCAGAAGCCCGAGCGGTACTTCCGCAACAACACCGCCTCGACCCTCTCGCTGCTCGAAGCGGTCCTTGCGCACGGCCCGCGCCGCATCGTCTTCTCTTCCACGGCCGCTGTCTACGGCGAGCCGGAGTCAGTTCCGATCCTCGAAGATGCGCGGCTCCAGCCCACCAACACGTACGGCGAGTCCAAACTGCTCGTCGAGCGCATGCTCGAATGGTTCCACCGCATCCATGGCCTGCGGTCGGCCTCGTTGCGCTACTTCAATGTTGCTGGTGCACCCGAGGGGCCGGGTGGCATCACCCGCGGCGAAGCCCACGAGCCGGAGTCGCATCTTATTCCGCTCATCCTCGATGTCGCGCTGGGCCGGCGTGCGTCGATTCGCATCTACGGCGACGACTATCCCACGCCCGACGGCACCTGTATCCGCGACTACATTCACGTCTCCGATCTCGCCGACGCCCATCTGCTGGCCCTCGACGCGCTCGAGTCGCCTGCGGCAGCCCGGCAACGGCTCGTCTACAACCTCGGCAACGGACGCGGATTCAGTGTGCGCGAGGTGATCGAATCGGCCCGGCGCGTCACCGGCCATCCCATTCCCGCTGAGGTCCATCCGCGCCGCCCCGGCGATCCCGCTGTGCTTGTTGCGAGTTCAGAAAAGGCCATCCGTGAACTCAACTGGAAGCCCCGCTACACCCAACTCGACGACATTCTGCGCACCGCCTGGGCGTGGCATCAGAAGCGGTATCGCTGACCAGAACCCAGGCTGCATCGGCCCTGTCACCGAGCCTGTTGACCCTGTCGAAGCCGCGCCCACCGCGCGTGCGGCTTCGTGCTAGACTTCCCGTCAGGCAGCAGGGTGCTGCCTGCTCGTGCAATCGTCCGATTGGGGTCGGCGTCTGCGCGGCAAGCCAGTGCAAACGGTCCGATCGCTCGTCATTGGGTTCTCACTTCGCGCCTGCCCGTCAGGAGGCATCCCATGAAGCGCGCCGCTCTTGTACTGCTCGCATTCGTCTCCTTCGCAACCTCCGCAGCCATCGCTGCCGAGCGTCTCATCCCCGCCGGATCGCTCATTCAATGCACCGTCGCGGAGCCGCGCCTCTCCTCGAAGACCGTTCCGGTCGGTGACCCGGTGCTGTGCCAGACCTCCTACGGCTCGCGCTACGGCATGGCTTTTCTGCCGCAGAACAGCTACATCATCGGGCGCTTTGAGGACTACAAGGATCCCGGCCATTTCGTCGGCAAAGGCTGGATGGAGCTTACCTTTGACCGCATGCTCATCCAGCCGGATACGGTCGTGCCCATTCACGCCCGCGTAGTGGACGTGCCCGGCTACACCGTGGACCGCCTTGGACGCATCCTCGGCAAAGGCCACGCTGTGCGCGACACCGTCGAGTGGACGCTGCCCATTCTCTGGCCCATCGATCTGCTCAATCTGCCGCGTCGCGGACCGCGCCCCACGCTGAAGTCGGAGACTCGCCTGACCCTCAAGGTCCTCGATGATTTGGGCGTGCCCACTTCCGCGCCGCTTACGCAGGATCCCTACGGTCTCTACCGCCGCCAGCCCAGCGCCTACACGCCACCGCCCGATGCGCCCGCGCCTCAGCCGCAGATGCAGCCGGTCGATGCCGCATCTTATCCGGCGCAGGACGAATCGCCCGCTCCGCTCATGCTGCGCAGCGCAGGTGGCATCTCCCGCCCGGCGCGTATGCCTTATGTTGGTCCCGGACCGGATCGTTCCTATGACCAGCCGCAGCCTGTCACGGTCGTATTCAAGAACGGCCAGCCGCCGGACCAGATCTACAACTATGTCCTTACTCCCACGATGCTCTACGTGCTCGACGGCTATCGCTACTCCGTTCCGCTCGCCATCGTGGATGTGGCCGCGACCGACCGCGTGAATCGCATGGCAGGCGTGGACTTTCATCTGCCCGTCCAGTCGCAATAGAGTGCTTCGCAGGTCTTTGTTACTCCACTCCGGCACAGGCTGGAGTATGCTCTTGGTGTGGTTCGCCAGGGGGCAACGCCACCAAGGGGATTCATGGCTACATCGACCGTGCCCATCATCCGGGCGCCTCGCGGAACCGGCCTGCGCTGCAAGGGCTGGCAGCAGGAGGCGGCGTTGCGCTGCCTGATGAACAACCTCGATCCCGAGGTTGCCGAGCGCCCGCAGGATCTTGTCGTCTATGGGGGCATCGGACGCGCCGCGCGCAACTGGGAGTGCTTCCACGCCATCGTTCGCGAACTGGAACAGCTTGGCGAGGAAGACACATTGCTCGTTCAGTCGGGCAAGCCTGTCGCTGTCTTTCCCACGCACGCCATGGCTCCGCGCGTGCTCATCGCGAACTCCAATCTGGTGGGCAAATGGGCCACGTGGGAGCACTTTCACGAGCTCGACCGCAA
>JBBIVH010000042.1:0-8597 GCA_037439805.1 Acidobacteriaceae bacterium | reverse complement strand
CGATCGAGCAGGCCGCCGCGCTGCGCCAGCGCGATCCCGAAGAATACGTACGCCGCTCCACTGCGTCCATGGTGGTCCACGTCAATGCCATGCTCGCCCTGCAGCGCGCCGGCGCCGTCGCGTTCGACTACGGCAACAACATCCGCCGCTTCGCCTTCGACGCGGGCTGCGCCGATGCCTTTCTGATTCCTGGCTTTGTCCCCGAGTACATCCGTCCGCTCTTCTGCACAGGCCAGGGTCCATTTCGCTGGGTAGCGCTCTCCGGCGATCCACGCGACATCGACCGCACCGACCGACTCGCCCTCGAGCTCTTTCCAGACAACGAGATTCTCACCCGCTGGCTGAGCCTCGCCCGCGGCCGCTTCGCCTATCAGGGATTGCCCGCGCGCATCTGCTGGCTCGGCTATGGCGAGCGCGCCCGCATGGGCCTGGCCATCAATGAGCTGGTGCGCAAAGGCGAGATCTCCGCGCCCATCGCCATGGGTCGCGACCACCTCGACACCGGCTCCGTCGCCAGCCCCTATCGCGAAACCGAAAAGATGCTCGACGGGTCCGATGCGGTGGCAGACTGGCCCATCCTCAATGCGCTGCTCAACACCGCCTCCGGCGCCACCTGGGTCAGCTTCCATCACGGCGGCGGCGTGGGCATGGGCTATTCGCTCCACGCGGGGCAGGTCACCGTGGCCGATGGCACAGAGGACGCTGCACGCCGCATTGCGCGTGTGCTCAACAACGATCCCGGCCTCGGCGTTGCGCGCCACGCGGATGCCGGCTACGAACTGGCGCGCAACACGGCTCTGCATCGCGGGATTCATCTCCCCATGGCGGATCGCTGAATATGCCCACCTCGATTGCGGTGGTCAATATCGGGCAGCTTGTCACCCTCGCGGGTCCGCTGCGTCCGCGGGTCGGGATGGAGCTATCGCAGATCGGCCTGATCTCCGATGCCGCGATGATTATCCAGGACGGCCTTATTGAGGCTGTCGGCTCGTATAACGATCTTCTGCCTTCGATTCCTAAATTCGCGCACATTGTGGACGCGGCGGGCCGCTGCGTCACTCCCGGCTTCGTGGACGCGCACACACATCTTGTCTTCGCCGGCAATCGCGCCGCGGAGTTCGAGCAGCGCATTGCCGGCCAGTCGTACCAGCAGATCGCGGCCAACGGCGGCGGCATTCTGCGCACGGTGCGGCTCACGCGAGCGGCTACGGAAGATGAGCTCTTCAATGAGACGCGCCGTCACTTTGCATGGATGCTGCGCTGCGGCACCACCACCATTGAAGCCAAGTCGGGCTACGGTCTCGACCGCGACACCGAGCTGCGCATGCTGCGCGTCATCGCGCGGCTTGCCGAAGAGGGCTTTGCAACCTTTCTGCCCACGCTGCTGGCTCACGCCGTGCCGCCCGAATTCGCGAATCGCCGTACCGAATACGTGCGCTGGTTCGCAAACGAACTCGTTCCCGAGGCCGCGAAGGCACGTCTCGCTGCATCCTGCGATGTCTATTGCGACGACCACGCTTTCACCGTCGAGGAGACGCGCACTATCCTCGAAGCAGCGGGACGCAACGGTATGGAGCTTCGTCTCCACTGCGAGCAGTTCCGTTCGGGCACCGGCGCCGACCTCGCAGCCACTCTCCGTGCGCGCACCGCCGATCATCTTGAGACCGTCACGCGCGAGTCGCTGCTGGCACTGAAGGACGCAAGCGTGCAGCCTGTCGTATTGCCGGGTTCGGTCTTCGCGCTGGGTAGCAATGCCTATGCTCCGGCGCGCCTCATGGTCGATCTTGAAATGCCCATCGTGCTGGCTACGGATTTCAATCCCGGCTCTTCGCCCATCGTCTCGATGCCGTTCATCCTGTCGCTCGCCTGCGTGCACATGGGCCTGTCTCCTGCCGAGGCGCTCACCGCCGCCACCATCAACGCCGCATGGAGTCTCGGTGTGGGCCGCCGCAACGGCTCCATTGAACCGGGCAAGCAGGCCGACTTCCTCATCCACGAGTTCGACGACTACCGCGAGCTGGCCTACTTTATCGCTTCGCCCGCGCAGCCGCGCGTCTTTACCGCAGGCATTGAAGTCAACTTTGGCTGACGCTGCCCGCCAGGCATTCCTGCTGTGCGCCCGGTCACGTAACGGCGTGCGCTGCCGCTTGGTATGATGGGGAGCGAAAATTCACAGCCGGCTCAGAGCCGCCCGTCAAGGAGAATGCAATGCCTCAAGAAAAATCCGCCAGCGCCATTCCTACAAAGATTCTGGTTCCTGTTGACTTCAGTTCTTCTTCGCACGCGGCACTGGATGCGGCAACCGAACTGGCTGAAAAGTTTCATGCGGAAATCGTCCTCTGCCATGTCATTCCGGCATTTCCGAACGTCTCCATTCCCGATTCCATCACCGAAGCTTCCGTCGTTGAGGAGGCGCGCAAGGCCGCCGAAGAGCGCTTCGCCGTCTCTCAAAAGTCTCTCGCCGCAAAGAGCATCAAGATGACTTCGAGCGTGGAAGTGGGCAACGATGTCGCCGGCGCCATCCTCGACGCAGCCGAGCACACCGGCGCAGACATGATCGTCATCTCTACGCATGGACTGTCTGGCTGGTATCCGATGGTCTTCGGGTCGATTGCAGAAAAGATCGTCAAGCTGGCGCAGTGCCCGGTGCTGCTGCTCCGCACGCCCCGGCCTGAAACCAGGGCCAAGGTGCCCTTCGGCCGCTCGATGGAGTGGTGGTAGTCGAACGTCGTGCTCAGGCGCGCATCGAAGCGATTCAAACGCCGATGCGCGCGGACCCCTCTCGCTTACTCCACTGTGACGGATTTCGCCAGATTACGCGGCTGATCTACATCGCAGCCGCGTCGCACGGCGATGTAGTAAGCCAGCAACTGCAGCGGCACAATCTCGATCAAGGGCGCGAGCAGTTCAAGAGTATGCGGGATGTGAATCACATGCTCCACCAGCCCGCCGATTGTCGTGTCGCCCTCTGTGGCAACGGCAATCACGCGCCCGCTGCGCGCCGTCACTTCCTGGATATTCGAGAGAGTCTTCTCATAGCGTAACTTCGACGCCGGGTCTGCTTCGTCGCGGGTCGCCAGCACCACAACCGGTAGCGATTCGTCAATCAGCGCATTCGGGCCGTGCTTCATCTCGCCTGCCGGATAGCCCTCGGCGTGAATGTACGAGATCTCCTTCAGCTTCAGCGCGCCTTCGAGCGCGATTGGGAAGTGAATACCCCGGCCCAGGTAGAGAAAGTCGCGCGCATTCGCGAACTCCTTTGCTAACTGCTCACACTGCGCTGAGCGAGCGTTCAGCACCTCTTCGATCTTGGCCGGCACGCGCCCCAGTTCCTCAATCAGCGCAATCGACTGCGCCGCGTCCAGCTTGCCGCGCAGCTGGCCCATCTTCATCGCCAGCAGAAACAGCGCCGTCAGTTGCGAAGTGAACGCCTTCGTCGAAGCCACGCCAATCTCCGGCCCGGCGTGTGTGTAGATGGCTCCATGCGCCTCGCGCGCCACCATTGCGCCCACCACATTGCAGATGGCCACGGTCTTCGAGCCAAGATTCTTCATCTCGCGTTGCGCCGCCAGCGTGTCTGCCGTTTCGCCCGACTGCGTAATCAGTAGCCCCAGCGCCTCCGGCCCCGCAATCGGATCGCGATAGCGATACTCGCTGGCATAGTCCACATCCACCGGCAGCCGCGCCAGACGCTCAATCATGTACTTGCCCGTCAGCGCCGCGTGCCAGCTTGTTCCGCAGGCGGCGATGTTGATGCTTTGCGCCGCAGCAAGCTCCTCGTCGCGAATCTCCATCTCGCCCAGGAAGACCTTGCCCGAATCCAGCGACACGCGCCCCATCGTAGTGTCGCGAATGGCCCGCGGCTGCTCCCAGATTTCCTTCAGCATGAAGTGCTTGTAGCCGCCCTTTTCCGCTTGAATAGGGTCCCACTGAATGTGCGTAATGGCGCGCTGGATGGGCTTGCCGTCAAAGTCTGTCAGCTCCACGCCCGCCTTGGTCAGGATCGCCATGTCGCCATCGGCGAGGAAGTAAAGGTCGCGCGTGTGGTGCAGGATGCCCGGCACGTCCGACGCCACAAACGATTCGCCCTGGCCCAAGCCAATCACCACCGGCGGTCCGGAGCGAGCGGCAACAATCTTGTCCGGCTCCGCCGCAGAAAGAATGCCCAGCGCAAAGGCGCCCGTCAGTTGCTTCACCGCGCGGCGCACGGCAACCTCCAGCGCTACAGGCGCGCCTGCGTCGGCGGCATCATTCTGCACCTGCTCAATCAGGTGAGCAATGATTTCGGTGTCGGTCTCCGTGACGAACTTATGTCCCTTCGCCGTCAGCTCACGCTTCAGCTCCAGGTAGTTCTCTACGATGCCGTTGTGGACCACGACAATGCGCCCGGTGCAGTCACGATGCGGATGGGCGTTTTCTTCCGTAGGCCGGCCGTGCGTCGCCCAGCGCGTGTGGCCGATGCCAAACGTCCCGTCCAGCGGACGCTCTTTCAGCGCATCTTCCAGGTTGTGCAGCTTGCTTGGAGCGCGCCGAACCTCCAGCGTTGGCCGGTCAGGACTGCCCACGGCAATGCCCGCTGAGTCGTACCCGCGATACTCCAGGCGCCTGAGTCCCTCAAGAATGACAGGGACCACTTTCTTGGGACCTACATAACCGACGATTCCGCACATGGTTCGATTCTATGCGACCGTCAAGCCCCGGTCTGCATACAACCCTGCGCAGTCGCGGCACGGCCTGCAAGTGCATCTGCACCCCAACCGTCCGGCGACTGCCTATTCCTCAATGCGGTATGTGAACTCTTCGATTACCGGGTTGGTCAGGACCTCCAGCGCAATCCGTTCCACCTCGGCCCCTGCGGCCTCGCTGCCTAGCCCTTCCGCAAGCGACAGCACGAAGTACTTCCCCTGCCGCACCGCTTCCACGCCGGTGAATCCAATCTTTCGCAGCGCGTTCTGGATCGTCTGACCCTGGGGATCCAGAACCGATGACTTCAAAGTGACATAGACATGTGCCTTCATCATTGGTGATTATAGTGGTCCGGGGCCGGTTCTGCTGGGTGTCTCCCGCCGCTCCGGGTCCCGGCAGGCTCGTCGCTTCCCGGCGGCTTCCCTCATCCACGCTTGCCGTGAAACACTCGGTCAAGACACTGTGTGCTCCTGTTCCCCTTTTTGGTTCAAACCGGACGGAGCGCCCCCAATGCAGCACGCACTCGAGGAGGCGTTACAACAGTATGGCCAACTATCTTGAATTGCCAATCGGAGATCGCTCTCCCGAAGTCTTCCGGGCGGTGATTGAGATTCCCAAGGACGCGACCAACAAGTTTGAGTACGACAAGCAGCTCCACGTCTTCAAGCTCGATCGCAATCTTCACTCGCCGGTTCATTACCCCGGCGATTACGGCTTCATTCCATCCACGCTCAGTGACGATGGCGATCCTCTCGACGTGCTCGTACTCGTTCCGGGCCCCAGCTTTCCCGGCTGCGTCCAGGAGGTGCGTCCGATTGGTCTTTTGGAAATGCTCGATCAGGGCGTGCTGGACGAAAAGGTACTCGCCGTCGGCAAGAACAATCCGCGCTACTCCAATGTGTGGAACTACACCGACATCTATCCTCACCTGCTCAAGGAGATCACGCACTTCTTCTCCATCTACAAGGATCTCGAGGGCAAGCGTGTCGAGGTGAAGGAGTGGCACGACGCAGCCTATGCCCGCGATCACGTCATCCGTGCGGCTAAAGCATTTGATGAGACAAAGGCAAAGCTGGCAGCGGCCAAATAGCGAAGGGTCTCCGCAATGCAGGGCTGCATCGCCAGACAGTGCGGCCTTTCATTTTCTATGCGCCGCGCGTTCATCCTTCCGGCACAGTTCCTGCACGCCGGCGCGCCTTCAAAATCGCGATTGCCCCATACGCCACTGGCCCCGCCAGCGCCACCGCTGCAGCAAAGGCGATGGCCGGCACCGACCCCATCAGCTTTTCATCGCGCGCCGCGTACAGCGCATAGCCTATCAGCGCCGCGGGCCCCACGCTCAGCAGACAGGCCACCGCCATGTTGCCCGCTCGGAAAGGCCGCTCCAGTTGCGGCTCACGTACGCGCAGCACAATGAGCGCCAGAAACTCCAGCAGCAGGCTCGTCCCATACAGAATCAGGTCAATCGAAATGAGCCGCTCGAACGGCAGCCGGAGCGCCAGCGCCCAACCCACTCCGCACGCCAGCACGCTCACCCACGGCACGCCATAGCGGTTGCGCCGCGTCAGCACCGCGGGCAGCAGACCATCCTCGGCCATCGCCATCGGCAGGCGCGTGTAGCTCATCATCAGCGCGTTGAACATGCCCACGCCGCAGAGGACTCCGCCGGCCACCACGGCCAGGCCCAGCGCACGCCCGCCCAGCATTGTCGCCGCTCCCGCCCAGTCGCCGGTTGAAAAGCTCTCGACAGAGAGCCCGCCCAGGGCCAGCGCCAGCAGTGGAAGGATATACGTCACCGCCGCCAGGCCTGCAGCCAGCACCATCGCGCGCGGATAGTTCCGTTGCGGATTCTCCACCTCGGCTGCCACCGTCGATGCGTTGTCCCATCCCATAAAGTTCCACATCGCCACCAGCACCGCAGTGGATAAGCCACCCGCCGCGCCGCTGCGTCCCCAAAGCACCGCAGGGTGCGCCGTGAACCCGTGCCATAGCCCCAGCGCCACAAACACGGCGAACGGCGCCAGCAGTACGACAAACAATCCCTCCGAGCCTTCACCAACTGCCGGCGCTCCGCGCAGGTTCCACAGGCACGAGACCGCCACCACCGCCAGCGACCACGCATAGCCTCGCCAACCCGATGTCAGCGAGCCGTGCAACTGGCTTAGATACAGCACGAAGATCGCCGGATAGATGGCCATGTCGAAGACGCTCGCCGTCAGCGACAGCCAGGCCTCCTGAAATCCCCAGAACGGCCCAAGCGCGCGCCGCACCCACACGTAGTAGCCACCCTCGGCCGGTAGCGCGCTCGCCAACTCGCCAATCATCAATGCCGTCGGCAGGCTCCAGACCAGAGGCAGCACAGCCAGAATCACAATGGCGCGTTCGAAGCCCGCGCCACCGAGGATGTCCTCAATGCCATACGGCCCGCCCGACACCATGAAGTACGTCGCCGCAATGAGCGGCAGCAGGCGAAGCTTGCGCGTGGCTCGTCCGGCAGGGAAGCGAGGCATGAGAGTGAATCTACCAACTCCGGCGCGCTGCATCCAAGCGCGCCCCCGAAACGCTGCCTCACGCGCGCGGCCCTTGCTGTGAGGTGATCATTCCGCAACGCATTCCCGGCAGGGAGTCAGAAGAAAAATACCGGCCTTCATGCTTTCTGGTAGAATCCGCATAGACGCGGAGAGATGGCCGAGTGGCTGAAGGCGGCGGTTTGCTAAACCGTTATAGGGTCAAAAGCTCTATCGGGGGTTCGAATCCCCCTCTCTCCGCCAGCCTGTCAAGCAAGTTCCTTTAGATTCAGAAAGTACCTTCAAAATCATAACTTTACAGAGATTCGTCGGAGTCTCTCTCTTCTCCCCAATACCCCGTTTTACCCCCTGTTCAACCCATTTTTCGAGCTAAATCGAGCTAAATTTTGGCATCGAGAGCCGCCCAGCTCGTTACGCCGCACTTACCTTGTCAGTTATCGTTTCAATCCCTCGCCGTTACGTGCCCTCTTTGCGGTGAGCAACGGCGGTACAGACCATCCGAAGTCTTCCTCGGTCGGCCTGACCAACTGGTCATTCGTCAGCAGCGGGCCGTGAGGATGTGATGTTCGACCCCGACGCACACATGCCGAGAATCAATCGAGGGATGGTCTACCTCGGTGCGTGCCTCATCGCCGGAATCCGGCTCACACGAGAGCGGCGGCTTAACGTGAGGGCGGATCCCACGAGGGTGACGATTGAGGAGTCGGTCGATTTGGCGCACGAGATTTTCAATCAGGTGTTCAGGAAGGTGCCGGATAAAGTGTCGGGCAACCGGCAGCCATGATCGGGACGAGAAGCAATGCCATTTGTTCATCGCAGTGCAAAGTAGGGAAGCCCAGGTCCGCAACATGGGGACCCTATCGAGAATGGCGCTCAATAAGGTAAGGCTTTTCCTTATGCCATGCTCCTCAGTAATTCATGGGTCTTGTCCCTTCTTGCGCAAAGACGATTCCGAGCTGGATTTCGAGCAATATGTCATCGAGTCCTTTCGAAGATGCGAAGTTGGTCTCATATCCAACATGCTGCATAATTATGCATAAGCGAACAAAAGGAGTGATTAATGTGAGTGCGACATGTATTGTGTAGTTGGCACGCTTCATCGAGGAAGAAAAGTCAGGCATGAAGCTGGAGGAATGTGAAGAGACGGACTCAAGGCGCTGGATGCAGCTCCTCCCGGAACTCGGAGAGGAAAATGAGGGCCGCGGCTGCGAGCGAGTCTGATGCGCTCCGAAGTTAGTTGTGATCGGTGAAGTGATCATACAAACAGGAATATCTGAGAGATGAAAGAGACCACACTGGAAGAGTTAAGCGGGCTGGAAGAGCGTGCGGCATGGTTATCCGCCAAGGCGAACTGGATTCGCCTGAGTGCGATGACCATGACGA
>JBBIVH010000041.1:0-17209 GCA_037439805.1 Acidobacteriaceae bacterium | reverse complement strand
CGTACTTGCCCTTGGGTGCTTCAAAAACCGGCGTCGTCAGCATCGCGTCGCGCGTTCCCGCCGAGTTGGGACAAATCATGCCGGTATTCACCACGTGGATGATGGCCCCATCGTCCGTTTGAATCATGTAATCCGCATGCAGGTTGAAGCACCCGCTCGCGTTGGTCAATTGCCAGTCCCATCCGCCGGGCAGAACCTTGCCCTTCAGCCCCGGACCAGAGAACGTCCCGCCCGTAATCGGCACGATGTTGCGCTTGCCCATCGGCGTCTCGCCCACGGGAATCGACGACGCCAGCGCTACCTGCTCCTCATACACAAATTTCAGTTGCGGCGGCTCTGGCAGCTTCGCGCCAGACGTCTGTGCCGGCGTCAACCGCGTCGGCAACAGAGCGGCCAGGAGCAACGTGCATCCCGAAATCGCCCGGCAACCCTTCATTCCCGCGATCCTCTCCGGCTATGCCAGTACCTTGCGCGCTTCCACATCGAACACCGTCGGATCCGGATCTTTGAAGAACGCCGCATGCAGCGACCGCACTGCCTCTTCGGCGTCGTCCTCGTCAATCATGAAGCTCATGTTGATCTCGCTCGCGCCCTGCGAGATCATGCGCACGTTGATGTGCCGCACCGCGTTGAAGACCTGCGCGGCAATGCCGTTCTGTCCGCGAATATCCTCGCCCACCAGGCAGATCAGCGCCTTCTTCCCCTCGTACTTCACATCGGCAACCTGGCTCAGGTCCGCGGCAATCGCGGGCAGCTTCTCGTTCGAGTCCACCGTCAGCGACACCGAAACTTCGCTCGTCGAAACCATGTCCACCGGGCACTTGTGCTTGTCGAAGATGGTGAAGATCTCCTTCAGGTACCCATGCGTCATCAGCATCCGGCTGGCCACCACGTCGATGATGGAGAGCTTCTTCTTCAGCGCAATCGACTTGAACGGGCTCTTGCAGTGCGGCGCCAGAGAGATAATCCGCGTGCCTTCGTTGGTTGGATTCCTGCTGTTCAGCACCAGCACCGGGATATTCTTCTTCACCGCCGGCAAAATCGTCGCCGGGTGCAGCACCTTCGCGCCAAAGTAGGCCAGCTCCGCAGCTTCTTCAAAGCTGATCACCTTCACGCGCAGTGCGTCCGGGCAGATGCGCGGATCGGTCGTCATGATGCCGTCCACGTCCGTCCAGATCTCGATGGCCTCCGCGCTCAGTGCGCCGCCAATCAGCGCGCCTGTAAAGTCGGAGCCGCCGCGTCCCAGCGTCGTTGTCAGGCCCGCTTCGTTGGACCCGATAAAGCCGCCCATCACCGGCACCTTGCCCTGGTCCACCAGAGGCCGCAGCTTCTCCGCCGCGCGCTTTTCAATCAGGTCATCCTGCGGCACGGCCTTCTGAAACTGCGAGTCGGTGATGATAATCTCGCGCGCATCCACATGCGCCGCAGCGATGCCGCGCTCCTGGAACGCCTCCGCCACAATGCGGCTGGAGACGCGTTCGCCGTAGCTCACAATCAGGTCGGAGATGCGCGGCGTCAGTTCCAGAATTGCTGCCAGCCCGCGCAAAATCTCATCCAGCGAGTCGAACTTCTCGTCAATCAGACTCACCAGTGTCGCGCTGTCTTTCACCAGCGCCACTGCCGTATCGCGGTGCCGCGCCCGCAGCCGCGAACTGAGCGCCAGCGCGCCCGTGCGGTCGCCCACTGCCGCAGCAGACGCTGCGCGCAGCAGTTGGTCCGTCACCTTGGCCAGCGCGCTCACCACCACAACGGGCCGCTTGCCCATCGCAACGCGCCCGGCCACGATGGAGGCAGTACGGCTGATGGCGGCGGGGTCTTCCACCGAGGTGCCGCCGAACTTCATGACTACCAGGCTCATCTTCGGGATTCCGTCGTTCCTGGCCGCAGGACTTCTGCCCCTGATGGTGCCGGCCGGTTCGGCGCAACGGCAAGCCGCGCCGTAAATGTCGTCTCTCTTCGCTCTATGCTAGGCCCGCATCGCCGCCGCAGCCGGTTCCAGCTTGCCCAGGCTCACCAGCAGCTCCGCGTTCAGAATGGTGGCTCCCGCCGCGCCGCGCACGGTGTTGTGCGAGAGCAGCACAAACTTCCAGTCCAGCAGACTGCAGGGCCGCAGGCGTCCCACCGTCACCGCCATACCGCGCTCGCGATTGCGGTCCAGCCGCGGCTGCGGCCGGTCCGGCTGCGCGGCATACTGCACCGGCTGCTTCGGCGCGAATGGCAGATCTCTGCCCGCCAGCGGCTTGTATGCGTCCCACGCCGCCACAATCTCCTCCGCCGTAGCCTTCCTGCCCAGCTTGATCGAGACGCACTCCGTATGCCCATCCACCACCGGCACGCGATTGCAGTGGGCTGTAATCTTCGCGCCCAGCGGCTTCACGCTGTGCCCATCCAGCTTGCCCAGCAGCTTCAGCGTCTCAGCTTCCATCTTTTCTTCTTCGCTGCCGATGTAAGGCACCACGTTGTCGAGAATATCCATCGACGCCACGCCTGGATACCCCGCACCGCTTACGGCCTGCATCGTTGAAACAAAAATCTGTTCAATCCCGAACCGTTCCTCGATCGGCTTCAGCGCCATCACCAGGCCGATGGTCGAGCAATTGGGATTGGTCACGAGGTATCCGCCCGACGCGCGCCGCGAGGCTTGCTCCTCAATCAGGTGCAGGTGCTCGGCGTTCACCTCGGGAATCACAAGCGGCACGTTCGGCGTCATGCGAAAGGCGCTCGAGTTCGAAAGCACCGCGCATCCTGCCTCGGCAAACTTCGGCTCCAGCTCGCGCGCAATCGGCGCATCGATCGAAGAAAAGATAATCTTCGGTGCGCCGGCCGGGTCGGCGGGCGAGACCGGCATCTTCGCAATGCGCTCCGGCAGCGGCGTGTCCAGCCGCCACTTCGCGGCCTCGCCATAGGGCTTGCCGCTCGAGCGGTCGCTGGCCGCAAGCCACGCGATCTCAAACCACGGGTGGTCAGCCAGCAGCTGAATGTAGCGTTGGCCGACCATTCCGGTCGCACCAAGAATGCCAATGGGATATTTGTCTCGCATGGTCTTGAACACTCCAGTGTACAGGAGAGTGGAGAGTCAAAAAAAGACGCCCGCCCATGCTCCCGGCCGCCGCGCGACGATCCATCCGTCTCAATCTTGCTCCCGCAGCGCCTACGGCCGCACGGGCATCGCGCAGCCGTCGCCCACCACCGTCGTCCACTCGCGCACGCGCCAGCTCGTCACCACGCCGTTTGCTACGTAGGGGTCCGCTTTTGCAAAGCGCACCGCCACATCCGGCGAGTCGCCCTTGAACAGCAGCACCGCCGCATCCGCTGGGTCTGCCAGCGCCCCGCCCAGCACCAGCTCGCCGCGCTCCGCCGCAGCCCACGCGGCTGCCAGATGAGCCCCGCGAAACGCAGTCCTTCGGGTGGTGTAGTCGTCCGCCACTTCGTAGAAGAGAAGATAGTGCTTCATCGCTTTTGCCTCCTAGCCCATCGCCGCCAGCACGGCATCGGCAAACTGGCTCGTCCCGGTATGCCCGCCCACGTCGCGGGTCAGCGTCTTGCGCTCGGCATAGACCGTTTCCAGCGCCTTCTGCACCTTATCCGCGGCGGCCTCCTCATCCAGATGCCGCAGCATCAGGACAGCCGACTGCAGCAGCGCCGTCGGGTTGGCGATGTCCTGCCCTGCGATGTCCGGCGCAGAACCGTGCACGGCCTCAAAGATCGCGCACTCGTGCCCCAGGTTTGCGCCCGGCACCAGGCCTAGTCCGCCGACGAGCCCTGCGCAGAGGTCGCTGACAATATCGCCGTAGAGGTTCTCCAGCAGCAGCGTGTCGTACTGAAAGGGATTCATCACCAGCTGCATGCAGGTGTTGTCGATGATGTGCTCGCCGTACAGAATCTCCGGATAGCTCTCGGCCACCCGGCGCGCGCAGCGCAGGAAGAGCCCATCGGAGAGCTTCATGATATTGGCCTTGTGAATCGAGTGAATCTTCTTGCGCCCATGTTTGCGCGCGTAATCGAATGCAAACTTCGCGATGCGCGTCGAGCCCTTGTCGGTGATGACCTTGATGCTCTCCACCACGCCCGGCACCACTTCATGCTCCAGGCCCACGTACTCGCCCTCGGTGTTCTCGCGCACAATAATCAGGTCCACGCCGGGCCACTTCGTCTCCAGGCCGGGCAGGTTCTTGATCGGGCGAAAGTTCGCAAACAGGTCAAACTTCTTGCGCAGCGTCACGTTGATGCTCTTGAAGCCGCCGCCCACCGGCGTTGTCACCGGTCCCTTCAGGGCCACCTTGTTGCGCTCGATCGATTCGTACAGGTCGGCGGGGATGTACTCGCCGTAGACCTCAAAGGCTTCCGCCCCGGCGGCGAAGCGCTCCCATTCAAACTTCACTCCGGTCGCTTCAAGAATGCGGACCACGGCCTGCGTCACCTCAGGCCCAATCCCGTCACCGGGAATCAGCGTAACTTTGTGCGTCTTCGATGCAGACATTCCTTCTCCATGTGCGGCAGTCATGCTGCCTATTTTTTGCTCTTCTGGGCGCGGTGCGAGTCCAGCAACCCTTCCAGCTCTTCCTTGAATTCGCGGACATCCTTGAAATCGCGGTAGACCGAAGCGAAGCGGATATACGCCACCGTGTCCAGGCCTTTGAGCTGCTGCATAATCAGTTCGCCCACCTCAGCCGTGGTGCGCTCGCGTTCCGGCGCGTCCATCAGGAAACTCTCGGTCGCATCCACAATCGCCTCCAGCTTGCTCGATGGCACCGGGCGCTTTTCGCAGGCGCGCAGCAGGCCGCTCAGCACCTTCTGGCGGTCGAAGCGCTCGCGGCGTCCGTCTTTCTTCACCACCATGTGCGGAATCTCGTCGATGCGCTCATAGGTGGTAAAGCGGCGATTGCAGCTTTCGCACTCGCGCCGGCGGCGAATTGAATCCGCCTCCTTGCTCTCGCGCGAGTCCACCACTCGATCCTGTGCAAAGCCGCAGTAAGGGCACTTCATCTCATGTTGATTTTACGGCATGGTTGCGCTTGTCTGGCCATGTTCCCCGCGCGGCATCCAGTGCTCGTCTCGCAGCGTGGGCAGCAGATCCGGTGCTAATCTTCTTGCATAAATGTCATGCAGCGCCTGATTGACCAAAACCGCGAAGAGATCGAACGCCTTTGCCGTCTGCACAGGGTGCGCCGCCTCGCTGCGTTTGGCTCGGTTTTACGGAGCGACTTCAATCCTGCGAGCAGCGACGCGGATTTTCTGGTCGCGTTTGAACCGATGCCGGCCAGTGAACGCCTCCAACACTTTTTGCGATTGCGGGCGGCGCTGAGTGACCTGCTCGCGCGTCCCGTTGATCTGGTCGAGGATGGGGTGATCCGGAATCCCTACATCCTGAAGAGCGTGACCGAGCACCAGCAAATCCTGTATGCAGGGTGAAGCGCAGGCCTATCTCTGGGACATCGCAAATGCTGCGGAAAGCATTCGCAGCTTCACGGCCGGGAAAGACCTCCAGACCTATCTGCGCGACGAGATGCTGCGAGCCGCGGTAGAGCGCAAATTTGGTGTGGTCGGTGAGGCGCTCTCGCAGCTCCTGCGATATTTCCCTTTTTTTCGCAACCGATATCACGCTCGTGGGCGACATCATTGCATTTCGCAATCAGATCGTGCACGGATATGCGACCGTCCGCGCCGATCTCTTCTGGGAAATCGTGCAGGGCTATCTGCCCCGGCTTCACGACGAAGTCGTCACGCTTCTTGCCGAACTGAACGGGCCGGTCGCTTCTGAGTGACCGAATGAGTTGCAGACATCCTCAGCTCAGAAACTCCGCAATCGCATCCACCACCGTCTGCTGCTCATCCTCGCGCAACTCGGGGAAGATGGGCAGCGCCAGCACCTCGCGCGCCGCGCGCTCCGCCTCGGGGAAATCGCCAGCCTTGTAGCCCAGCGGCTTCAGCGCCTGCTGCAGGTGCAGCGGAACCGGATAGTAAATCTCCGAGCCAATCTTCCGCGCAGTAAGGAATTCGCGCATCGCGTCGCGCCGGCTGGTGCGAATCACGTACTGGTGCCACACATGCCGGCTGCCCGCCACTTCATGCGGCAGCACCACGCCATGCGTCGGATACGGTCCGGCCTCGGCCAGCTCCGCCGCGTGAAATAGCGCGTGGTAGCGCCGCGCCACATCATGCCGCGCCTGGTTCCAGCCTTCGATATGCCGCAGTTTCACCTGCAACACCGCGCCCTGGAAGCCATCCAGCCGCGCATTCCAGCCGATTTCATCGTGATGGTAGCGACGTCGCATTCCGTGCTGGCGCAGCATCCGCGCCCGCTCCGCAATCGTATCGGAGTTGGTTGCCACCATGCCCGCATCGCCCGCGGCTGAGAGATTCTTCGTAGGGTAGAAGCTGAAGGCCGCCGCATCGCCCAGCGCCCCCGCATGCACGCCCTGCCATTGCGCGCCCCAGGCCTGCGCCGCGTCTTCAATCAGCTTCAGCCCGCGCTCGCTTGCGAGGCCCGCGAAGGCTGTCCAATCCGCGCACTGGCCGTACAGATGCACCGGCAGAATCGCGCACACGTTCGCGCCTCGCTCCGAGTGCAGCAAGGCCTTCACCGCCGCCGGATTGAGATTGAAGGTGGCCGGGTCAATATCCGCCAGTACCGCCTTAGCCCCGGCGCGCAGAATGGCGCTGACCGAGGCGAAAAAGCTGAACGGCGTGGTCACCACCGCCATGCCGGGGCCGATGCCTGCCGCCGCCAGCGCCAGCCAAAGGGCGTCCGTCCCCGACGAGCACCCAATCGCGTGCGCCACGCCGAGCTGCCGGGCTGCAGCCTGCTCAAACGTCGCCACAGGCTCACCAAGAATAAACTGCTGCGTCTCCAATACATGGCCCAGCGCAGCCATCAGCTCCTGGTGAAGCGGCTGATGCTGCCGCTTGAGGTCGAGCATGGGCACTGGTTGCGATGAAGTTGATCCGGATGCACCGGAGGTAACACGGTCTTTCACGATGTAATCGTAGCAGTTACGGAGGGGACGCCTTCCCGCGCGCAGAGCCGCCACCGTGCGGCCACGGGCCGGGAGTTGAAAAAGCTTGAAAATCCTTTTACTGTTGTCACATTGCGGGACTCATCGGTTTCCGGGCTTCCGGCGCCACCCCCGCGTTTTGAAGGTTGTACGTGCGCAGGTCGGGCGCACCGAACAAAAACAGAATAGAAAGCAGGAGATCGGCACATGGATAACAAGCCGGCACAAAATATTCAGGACACCTTCCTGAACACGGTCCGCAAGGACAAGACTCCCATCACGATCTATCTGGTCAGCGGCGTCAAGCTCACCGGCAAGATCCGCTCTTTTGACAAGTACTCCGTCTTGCTGGAGAACAACAGCCAGGAGCAGTTGATCTTCAAGCACGCCATTTCGACCGTCGTCAGCAATCGCAGTGTGATGCACGGCGAGCACAGGCCTCCAGCCGTGCATAGTGGCATCGGCCCGGCTGCCGTGTCGCCTGCTGCGCCGCCTGCCGCTACTGCGGAGCAGCGCTAGCACGCTGGGAGCACTCTTCGTTGCACGAACTTGAGAACCGGACGAGGCAGGAACGCGCCGTTCTGGTGGGGGTTGACCTCGGGGTCCGCCCTCGCAGCCCTCGTCCCGGCGCCGACGGCGCGCGTCTGGCCGCGCTGCAATCCCGCGAAATCACCGCTGGATCGGAAGCCGCCTCCCAGGAAGAGTCTGAGCCGTCATCCGCGCCCCGGCCCGTCGATGCACCCGGCCTGGATGCCGAGGAATCGATGGCCGAGTTCCGTGAGCTGGTCACCAGCGCCGGCGGCGAGGTGGCTGCCGAGCTGATGCAGCGCCGCAGCCGTCCCGACCCAGCCACGTTGATAGGGCAGGGAAAGGTCGAAGAGATTGCCGGGGTCGCAGCTTCCACGGAGGCGGACCTGGTCCTCTTCGACCACGATCTGTCACCCACCCAGCTTCGCAATCTCGAACGGGCCCTTCCGTGCCGCGTCCTCGACCGCACACAATTGATTCTGGACATCTTTGCTCGCCACGCCCGCACGCGCGAAGGGCAGCTCCAGGTCGAACTCGCCCAGCTCGAATACATGCTGCCGCGGCTCACCGGCCGGGGCAAGGCCATGTCGCAGCTTGGCGGCGGCATCGGCACCCGAGGACCCGGCGAAACCCAGCTTGAAACCGACCGGAGAAAGATTCAGCGCCGCATCGACCAGCTCAAGAAGGACTTGGAGGCCGTGCGCCGCGTCCGCCGCCAGCAGCGCCAGCGCCGAGAGGCGGTACCGGTACCCACCGTCGCGCTGGTCGGCTACACCAACGCCGGCAAAAGCACGCTCTTCAACCGCTTGACGGGAGCAGCCGTGCTGCAGTCGTCGCGCATGTTCGCTACCCTCGATCCCAAACTGCGGGCCATCGAGCTGCCGAGCCGTCGCAAGGTCCTGCTGTCGGACACGGTGGGTTTCATCCGCAACCTGCCCCACACGCTCGTCACCAGCTTCCGCGCCACCCTGGAAGAAGTCGAGCAGGCTGAAGTCCTGCTCCACGTGCGCGACGCCGCCTCCCACTACGGCGAGGAGCAGAAGGCGCAGGTGGAAAAGGTTCTGGCCGAGCTCGACGCCCTGCGCAAGCCACGCATCGAGGTGCTGAACAAGCTGGACCGGCTGACGCCGGAAGACCGGCAGGCGCGGACCGGCCAGGGCGCGCTGCTCGTTTCCGCGCGCACGGGCGAAGGTGTTGAGGCGCTGCTCGTCGCCATCGACGAAGCCCTGAAATCCGATCCCCTCCTCGATGCCGAATTGCGCGTTCCGCAGAGCGAGGGCGGTGTGCTCGCCATGATTGAATCCGGGATGACGGTGCACGAGCGAGCCTATGAAGGAAATCTCGTGCTTCTACAGGTCACCGGCCCTGCCTCTCTCGTGGGCCGCCTCCGCGAGTGGCGCGTGCGTGGCGCGTAGAAGCGGCTCCTGACGAGCGCATCCGGTATTTCTCAGAAATTCATACCTTCTCTCCGCGAGCCTGCGGCATAACTGGCTTTGCAGTTCGATGGACTGCACGATAGCCTGTCCATTCAATCGAGGAGCCGCGATGCCGCCACGCGATAAGCAGGAAGCGCCTTCCATTACCACCCTCGCCAGCCGCGAGGTCTATCGCAACCGCTGGATGCGCGTCCGCGAGGACGAGATTCTGCGCTCCAATGGCCAAAGAGGCATCTACGGCGTGGTGGATAAGTCAGACTCGGCCATCATTCTGCCCGTTGATGGCGACCGCGTCTGGCTGGTTGAGCAGTTCCGTTACACCATTCAGGAACGCGCCCTTGAACTGCCGCAGGGAAGCTGGGAAAAAGACAGCGCCGAAAGCCCCGAAGAGCTGGCCCGCGGCGAACTGCAAGAGGAAACAGGCCTCCATGCCGCGACCATGACCTTTCTTGGCACGTTATGGATTGCCTATGGCTTCCTGCGGCAACAGCAGCATGTGTTCCTCGCCACAGGGCTCAGCCCCGTCGGCAACAGCCCTGACGCCGAGGAGCACGACCTGATCCTCCACTCCATGCCCATCGCGGAGTTCGAGCAGAGGATGCTGGACGGGCGCATCCGCGACAACTGCACCCTTGCAGCATGGGGACTCTACCGCATGTGGAACGAGCGGTTCTGACGAATTCGCTCGGCTCGGTAGGCCAGAGAAGTGACGCACCCCTGAGGGGTGCGTCGCGAAGGGCTGTCGGCTGTGCGGCGGATTGACCGCTACGCGCGCTCTTCCACCGGAACCCAGTGCGTAGGGTACACGGGCCCGATGTACTCCGCGCGCGGGCGAATCAGCCGGTTGTCATCGAGCTGTTCGATCACATGCGCTGTCCATCCAGCGACGCGGCTGATGGCGAAGATCGGCGTGTAGAGGTCGATGTCGATGCCCAGCATGGCGTAGGTGGAAGCCGAGTAGAAGTCCACATTGGCGTTGAGCTTCTTCTCCGCCTTCACATACTGTTCGATAGCGCGCGACATCTCGAACCACTTCGGCTGCCCGGCGTCCTGGCCCAGTTTCTCGCTCATGCGGCGCAGGTGCGTGGCGCGCGGGTCTTCTGTCTTGTACACACGGTGTCCGAAGCCCGAGATCTTTTGCTTGGCCGCCAGCATGTTCTTCACATACTCCGCCGGGTCCGCGCCGGCCTTGTCGATTGCAAGCAGCAGGCGCATCACCGCCTCATTGGCGCCGCCGTGCAGCGGCCCCTTCAGCGCGCCAATGGCGCCGGTGACGGCCGAATGAATGTCAGAGAGCGTCGCAGCAATCACGCGGGCGGCAAAGGTGGAAGCATTCAATTCGTGGTCGGCGTGGAGAATCAGGGCGATATCAAGCGTGCGGGTCGCAGTTTCAGAGGGCTTGACGCCATTCAGCATCCAGAGGAAGTTCCCGGCGTGAGAAAGCGAACGGTCGGGCGGGATGATCTCCTTGCCTTTGCGCAGCCGGTCGTAGATGGCCACGATCATGGCGAGCTGCGCGGTGAGGTTATAACTCTTGCGGACGTTGGCGTCGTGGGAGTTGTCCTTCTCGTCGGCGTCATAAAAACTCAGCGCCGACACCGCGGTTCGCAGCACTTCCATGGGGGTGGCTGACGCGGGAAAGCTGCGCAGCATGTCGATAATGCGCTGGTCGAGCTGGCGGGCCAGCGACAACTGGGACTGAAACTCGCGCAGGGCGAGCTGGTTGGGCAGGCGGCCATTCCACAACAGGTAGGTCGTCTCTTCAAACGTGGAGCGTTCGGCGAGCTCGTGTATATCAATGCCGCGATAGGCGAGGACTCCAGCTTCTCCGTCGATCCAGCAAATGCCTGAATTGGCGGCGACGATTCCTTCCAGACCTTTACCAGCGACTGCGGTAGCCATAGGATTGCATCTCCCGGAATGGTAGTAATGTGCGCGGTTCCGGCTTCAATAGGCTGTCTTGGAAGCCCTGGCGCAAAAAGTGCGGTAATGCTTGTTATAACGTAGCGATTCGATGGTTGTCACATCGGCGGGGCTGGCGCATCTCAGCATGTTGGATGGGGTAAAAGCCGGAAAAGGATTCTTGAGACCAAACCAGCCGTCTAGCGTTTATTGTAGAATCGCCGGGCAGCCGCTTATGGCTGGCAAGGCGCCTTCCACGGCCGTAAAGTGTCGAGTGAAGCGAGCGCGAGGCGTCGAAGCAGGGCCAAAACCAGATTGGCGCGGCCAAGGCATGAAGCACGGGGCCGGGCAAGAGGATGAGACACCATGAGTGACGAATTGGAAAATGCGCCACGGAGCTTCTCCGGGGCATTCCTGGCGGCAGTTGCCGTTGCGCTGATTGGCGCGGTGGGCGGCCTGATCTGGACTTATACGCTGAGCAGCCGGCTTGCGCACCAGGACGCCGCCCTGGCTGAAACCGCGCAGCAGACCAAGAGCCTGGCCGCTGATCTGCGCGAAACCAACGCCCGGCTGACCGTGGCGACCGATGAACTGAGCAAGTCCCTCGGCCTGACCCAGAAGCAGCTCGATGCGCGGGCGCAGCAGATTATCCAGCAGCAGCAGGCAGAGAGCAAGAAGCTCGAAAGCGCACAGAATCAGACTGCGCAGCAGGTCAGCGCAGTATCGAGCGAGGTTACCAGCGTTAAGTCCGACGTGGGCGGCGTCAAGACCGATGTGGCCAAGACGCAAACCGATGTGGCCAGCGCGCTCACCCAGTTGCAGTCCATGAAGGGCGACATGGGCCAGCAGAGCGGCCTGATCGCGCGCAACGGGCAGGAACTGGAGCTGCTGAAGCACCGCGGCGACCGTAACTATTACGAGTTCACCCTCAGCCACAACCAGCGCAAGGCTGTGGGCACAGTAAGCCTGGAACTGAAGAAGGCCGATGTGAAGCATAACCGCTTCACCATCGACGTCTTCTCCGACGACAAGATGTATGAGAAGAAGGACCGCAACGTGAACGAACCGCTGCAGTTCTACAGCGGCAAGGACCCGGCCCTCTACGAAGTGGTGGTGAACTCAATCAACTCAAAGAACCAGGTCTCGGGCTACCTTTCCAGCCCGAAGAGCGCTCCGGCCCCGGTTACCGCCCAGTAGCGCCTACCGCTCCGTCACAGGCACCTGCGGGTTGAGCTTGAGCATCGGCTGATACTGAATGCCGAACTCGAAGTCCAACCCCTTGCGGGCCTCCCACTCGGCCCTGCTCAGGCGAAAGAGCGAAACGAACGTTCCCTCAACCGTCTGGCCCGGCTGCAGGGTCGCATCGATCGCGAGCGGCGTGGACTTCCATGCCGCCAGTTCAGGATAGGCCAGAAAGACTCTCTCATAATCGTGCGCGGGAGCGGCATAGGCGGTGTGAACGCCGTCCCCCAACATGGCATTGGTCAGAATCTGATACAGGAACACGGGCTGCCTGCTCTGGTTGTGCAGCCGCGCGTGGGTGAAGACCAAGACCTGGTCGAAGCTCTCCTGCGGAATCCGCGCGCCGTTGGCGTCAAAGCCGGAGGATTCCGTGTGCATCGGATGCGCCCAGATGTCGAGAATCTCTCCGGTGGCAACCGGCGGCTTTTCTCCGGCGATTACGTAAATGGCGATCGCTACCGTGACCACCACGGTGGCCGCAATGCTGGCCCAGATCACATGGCTGGTGCCGCGCGTAAAGGACTCGCCGCGGGCGGCGTCATCCAGCGTGTCCGGAGATTCCTGTCGCAGAAGGCTCATCGCGCCCCTATCTTAGCGCCACTGAGGTGCATTGCACCATCTTCAGTTAAAGGTTCTGTCGCGGCATCGTCCGGAGCCGGGTTCTCCGCACCACTTCTGCGACATACTTGCAGCCGAGCGCAAATCTCGCCGTCCCCTGCGGTCATCCGCGAGGCCGCAGCGCCGCCAGGAATTTCTTGGCCGGCAAGGTATTGAGCACATCGTCGGGCCCCAGCCAGGCGCGGCGAAGCTGCCGCAATCCGTACTCCATCTTGGCCAGGTGGCGCGTGTCGTGTGCATCCGTACTGATGACGATCCTGCAGCCAAGCTCCTTCGCCAGCCTCAGATCACGCTCGTTCAGGTCCAGCCGTTCGGGAGCGGCGTTATGCTCCACGGCAACGCCCAGCTCGGCGGCTCGCCGCAGCACTGCGCCCATGTCGAGCGCATAGGGCTCGCGGCGCAACAGCAGCCTTCCCGTGGGATGGCCCAGGATGCAGGTGTTCGGATTTTCCAGTGCGCGCAGAATCCGTGCCGTCATCTCGTCGCGGCTCTGATCAAACCGTGTATGTACGCTGGCAATCACCACATCCATCTGGGCAAGCACTTCGTCGTCCAGGTCGAGCGCGCCGTCGGGCAGAATATCGACCTCGATTCCTGTAAAGACGCGAATGCGCCCCTCCATTTCCTTGTCTACTTCGCGAATGCGGCGCAGGTGCTCCAGCGCGCGCCTTTCGTCGAGGCCATTGGTCATGGCCAGGTTCTTCGAGTGGTCCGTGATGGCGATGTACTTGTAGCCACGCGCAAGGCCCGCCTCGGCCATCTCGCGGATGGTGTTCCGCCCATCGGTCGCCGTGGTGTGCATGTGCACATCGCCCTGAATGTCGCCGAGCTCAATCAGATCCGGCAGCTTGTGCGCCGCCGCGGCCTCAATCTCGCCCAGATTCTCGCGCAGCTCCGGGGGAATCCAGTCCATCCCCAGCGCGGCGTAAATTTCCTCCTCCGTCTCCGCCGCGACCACGGAATTGTCATCGAGCCGGGCCAGCGACCACTCACTGAGCGTGTAGCCCATCTTGAGCGCGCGCTGGCGCAGCGCAACGTTGTGCGCCTTGGAGCCGGTGAAGTACTGCAGCGCCGCGCCGTAGCTCGCCGTCGGCAGCAGGCGCACATCCACCTGAAGGCCATTGCCGAGCTGAAAACTGACCTTGTTTTCGCCTTTGGCCAGGATGTTCTGGATGCCCGGAAACGCAGCGACGTGCTCCACCGCGGCGGCCGTGTGCTCCGGGCTGCACGCCGGTCCGGTCGCCAGCAGGTCCAGATCGCCGGCGGTTTCGCGTCCGCGCCGCAGCGACCCGGCAGGCGTCACGCGCTCAATACCAGGAAACGCAAGCAGATAGGCGCGAATCTTCTGCGCAGCCTCATCCGCGTCGTCGATGCGAAAGCGCCCCGAGCTGCGCCGGTAGTCCTCGATGCCCTTGCGGAGCTTCTCAATCTGCTTCGCGCCCATGCGCGGCAGTCCGTTCAGCTTGCCCGCATCGATGGCCTCGGCGAGTTGATCGACGCTTGCAACTTGCGCGGCATCCCACAGCAGCGCCACAGTCTTGGGCCCCATGCCGGGCAGCTTCAGCAGCTCCAGAATCGAGACGCCATACTTGGCCAGCAGTTCGTCGCGCAGCGGCAGCGACCAGGTAGCGGCAATGGCCTGCAGATTGGCGGCCATCCCTTTGCCGATACCGGGAATCGCCAGCAACTGCGCGAGATCACCGGTCAGGCTGGCAACATCGGCTGTGGTCTGTTCCAGCGACTCGGCGGCGCGCCGGTAGCTGCGGATGCGGAAGCTGTCTCCACCGTCGATTTCGAGAAGGTCTGCCGTTTGTGCAAGCAGCAGCGCCATGGATGAGTTGTCCATGGCACCAGTATCTGCGAGCCTGGCCGGAAAGGACAGGATTCTATGGTTGGTTGATACACGTTCACGGATGCACCGGGCCACGTGCTCAGCCGCGCTGACGGTTGCGCCCTTCGCCGCTGCTGCGGATCAAGCGAGCGAGGATTGCAGACTCACGAGGCCACGCGAGCGGGGCGCATCCGGATGGCCTCATGCGAGAGTCGAACTACGCGGCGGTGTTCGCGGTTTCCCGATGACGGATGACTGCGTCCGCCTGCGGACCCTTCTGCCCCTGGACGATGTCGAACTCCACGTCATCCCCCTCTTTAAGGGTCTTATAGCCGTCCAGTTGAATCGCCGAGTAATGCACAAACACGTCCGGTCCATCCTCACGCCCGATGAAACCATAGCCTTTGGCGTTGTTGAACCACTTCACCTTGCCCTTGTACTGAGCCACAGGGTTTGCCTCTCTTGCTTCAATTCGGGGATTGGGGTGGGCAACACAAGGGATCGCTCGCCCCTACTTGCTATGACGACAAAAACGAGCGAAAGGTTGATTGAAGGATGCCGGACAACAAAAAAAAATCCGCCTCGCGCGAGCCGAGAGAGCGCAGGCGGCGCAAGGCGTTGACTTTCCAGCAAATACAAATCATGGGCGGCGGCCGGGCCGCGGATCCCCCTACTTCCTTTTTTTCTTCGCCAGCATCCGCGTGTAAAGCAGCACGCTGGTGAGCGTCTTGCCATCGAGAATGGCGCCGCGCTCGATCATTTTCACCGCATCGGAAAGCTTTACGAGCCGCAGCTCGATCTCCTCATCCTCTTCAGGATGCGCATCTCCGGGGATCAGGCCCTCGGCGAGGAAGACCTTCATCGACTCGCCGAGGAAGCCGGGGCTGGCGTAGTACTCCACCAGGGGCTTCCACTTTTTCGCGCGATACCCCGTCTCTTCTTCGAGCTCCCGTTGCGCTCCCGCCAGCGGCTCCTCGCCCGGATCGAGCTTGCCTGCCGGCAGCTCCCACAGATACTGGTTTGCCGCATGGCGGTACTGGCGCTCCACCACGATCCACGGATCCTTCTTGTTCTTCGATTTGTCCAGCGCCAGAATCACCACCGAACCGTTGTGGCGGATGACGTCGCGCTCGCTCCGCTTGCCGCCCGGCTCAATCAGCTTGTCGTGGTGAACGCGGAAGAGCGGCCCTTCGTAGGTGACCACCGAGCTGAGAATCCGCGCCCGCTCCGGCGCGGCTGCGGTTTTGGCTTTGCTCTTCGCAGCTCGTGCGGATTGGCTGGTCTTGCTCGCGGGTCTGGCGGCTTTCTGCTTCTTCGGCATTCGGTCTCTCGCTCCTTCGCGGTCGGGTTCAGGGAGGATCAAGCAAAGTATACGCACCACGGGCCGCGAGTTGTGCATCGCCGATGCCCTCCGTGGCATCCTGTAAAGAGTCACAAACCCTGAGCCCGCCGGCACAGGCATCCCCACAGGACGCGAGCGCCGGAAGTGAGTCCCTTGTCCATCGCAGACTGTCACTCCCCAACCGTTGTGCCGGGCCTGAGCCGGCTCTTTCGCGATGTCTGCGCGGGCGCCGCAGCGGTGCGGCCCTTTTATCCTTCCACGCCGGGAAGCACCGATTGGCAGTTGCGCAAGGGCGTCGCGCCCTGTCTGCCCGCGATGGTGGAACTGCTCGCCGCTCAGAATCCCGAAGAAGCCGCAGCTGCGCCGATCGAGGCGCTGCGCAAGGGCGCGGGCGTGGTGGTCACGGGCCAGCAGGTGGGGCTGTTCGGCGGGCCGCTCTTCACTCCGTTCAAGGCCGCGACAGCTGTGGCGCGCGCCCGTCAGGCCACGGCAGCGGGGCGTCCGCACGTTGCCATCTTCTGGCTGGCGAGTGAAGACCACGACTTTGCAGAAGTAAATCATGTCAGCTTTCCTGCGCGCCGCGAGATGCACAGGCTGGTCTACCCCGGCGCGCCGGAAGCCGCGATTCCGGTTGGCGGCTTCGCGCTCGATGACCGTATCCAGCCGCTGGTGGAGCAGGCGTGGGAGCTGGTCGGCTACTCCGATGCGATGGAGGCTCTGGCTGCTGCGTACGCGCCCGGCAAGACCTTTGCGCAGGCATTTCGCGCATTCTATGCAAGGGTATTTGCGACGCAGGGCCTGCTGATTCTGGATGCGAGCGGACGCGAGGCGCATCGCATGGGCACACCCGTGCTGCGCGCAGCGCTGGAGCGGGCCGATGAGCTGCGCGCGGCACTGCAGGAGCGCAACAAGTCTCTGGAGGCCGCCGGCTACCATGCGCAGGTTGCAGTGGGCGCGGATTCGAGCCTGCTCTTCCTCATCGATGACAAGACCGGCGCGCGCGTCGCGTTGAAGCGCAGGCAGCCGACTGCGGCCGAGCCCGGCGGACTGTGGCAGGCCGGGCGCAGGAGCTTCTCCACGGACGAGCTCGTAGGCATTCTGGAATCGGAGCCCGAGCGCATTTCGCCTTCCGCGCTGCTGCGTCCCGTCTTTCAGGATCTGCTGCTCGGCACTTCGCTGACCATCGGCGGCCCGGCCGAGATCGCCTACTTTGCGCAATCGGCGGTGCTCTTCGAGCGCATTCTGGGCCGCGTCACCGCCGCCGAGCCGCGCTTCTCCGCCACGCTCATCGAACCGGCCATCGGCGAGCTGCTGC
>JBBIVH010000040.1:7840-17383 GCA_037439805.1 Acidobacteriaceae bacterium | reverse complement strand
TCTCCCGAATGCTGAAGAAGGCGAGGGCACTCAACCTTGTCCGATTCAGCGTTACCACGCCGCCCGGCACGTTTGCAGAAATCGAAGATCAACTGGCCGCGCGCTTTGATTTGAAGGATGTCGTAGTTGTCGATAGCACCGCGGAAGGCGAGGCGATGGTCCGCGACCTCGGTGCCGCGCTGGCGTACTTTCTTGAGACGACCTTCAAGCCAGGTCAGACGATCGGGATCTCTTCCTGGAGCAGGTCCCTGTTTGCCATGGTCGATGCGCTCCATCCCGGCGAGTATTGCGCCAATGGAAAGGTGGTGCAGATCCTCGGCGGCATCGGCACTGTCGGCGGCGACTTCCAGGCCATTCACCTGGCGCAGCGGCTGGCTGCAAGCATCGGCGCGAAGCCCATCCTGCTGCAATCGCCTGCCGTAGTCGGATCGCCGGAGGCGCAGCGCGTACTGATGCGCGACTCCGCGGTGAAAGAAGCGACATCCCTCTTCGACAAGCTCGACATTGCTCTCGTGGGCATCGGCTCAATGGAGCCCTCCAAGATTCTTGCCGTAAGTGGCAACATCTTTTCCCGCAAGGAACGCGACGAATTGCAACGGCTCGGCGCAGTGGGAGACATTTGCTTCCGGTACTTCGATTCCGATGGACAACCCGTGAAATCACCTTTGATGAAGCGGGTCATGGGAGTCGATCTGGACACGCTCCGCAAATGCAAGCGGGTCGTTGGCGTCGCCGGAGGAAGCCGCAAGGCGCCGGCCATCCTGGCTGCCCTGCGAGGCGGGCTGATTGATGTGCTCATCACCGATCAGCGCGCAGCGGAGGCTCTCGTTGCCGCACAGGATTAACAGAGCACATGTTGAATCTGCAGTCGGCATACCTTCTGCAGCTGGCTTGCCCAGGTGGGGGTCTCGCTCAAAGCCATCCAGACGCTGTCCGACCACAAGACCATAGCCATGGTCGCCCGCTACGCTCACCTTGCGCCCAAGGATGGGGCCTCCGCGAGCGAGCGCATGGTGAAGAACCCAACAGCCACCAGACGAAAAGGGCCATCCTGAGCATATCTGTCGGATGGCTATTAACATCTTCGAAATCTTTAACTTGAATGGTGCGCCCGGAAGGATTCGAACCTCCGGCCTACTGATTCGTAGTCAGTCGCTCTATCCAGCTGAGCTACGGGCGCATAGGTGGGATTCCATGAGGAACCTAAGACAGAGTATCAGGGATTCTGAGGTGGCGCAATCAGGCTGCTGTGGTCGCCTCTGGCGCGGGTTGAGGCGGCAACAAAGGCAGTTCTTCCAAGAGCTTAAGTCCCGCGCGCCGGACAAGGCCATTCACGGTGGCTGCATTCAAACGGGTCGCGTCGTACTCAACCCGCAGGGTATGGGCCGCGCGGTCGAAGCTCAGGCTGCGTATTCCATAGACCTCGCGCAGATTTCCGAGCGCAAAGGCTGCGGCGTCATTGGGCTCGGCTGCGTAGCGGAAGAGAATGTCGACGGTCGTCATACAACCATGATAGCAAGTGCTGGCCTTACAGGCTGTTGAGGTACTGCACAATCTCCGGGCTAGTCCAGTCCTGCGCGCCAACGAATTTGCGGCGGATGACGCCGTTGCGATCGATGACGTAGGTCTCGGGCCACATATCCGTGTGAAACAAATTAGCCGCGGATTGCTGCGGATCGCGCACCGTAATCAGATCGACATGGCGATTGCGGAGGAAGCTCGCATAGGCATCGGGATCCTCGTCAATGCTGACCGCTACGATGACGATGTTGGGATCCTGATGGTGGAGCTGGATCAGCGACGGCATCTCCTCGATGCACGGGGGGCACCACGTGGCCCAGAAGTTGAGCAGAACGACCTTGCCTTTATAGTTCGCAAGGTGGACAGCAGTGATGCCGTCGTTGACCTTGAAATCGGGCGCCTTAAGGCCGGTCTGAGCCGGATGAGAGCCTCGGTTGCAAGCGGGAATCAGTGCAAGGACTGCAAGAAGAATGATTGCGAAGCGTGAAGAGCGTTGCACATCCATATAATACGGAGCAACAGGGCTATGCGGGAAGGGACGACGGCATGGACGAGAAACGTACGGATGGCAGCCAGCAAGCAGAAGCCGTCCGGCAGCCTGTGCTGGGACTGACCGAACCGGGTGATGAGCCTCTGGCAAGGCCCTCTTTCGCTGGCAGAGTCTTTGACCAGCCGGAACCGGCGGAGCTGATGGCACTCACCGTGATTGTTCCGGCAAGGAACGAAGCGGATTGTATTGCGCAGTGCCTCGAATCGCTGGTCCGGCAGTCGGAGGACCTGTTTCAGCTTGGCCGTGATTGGGAACTGGTCGTGGTTGACGATCACTCCAGCGACGCCACAGCCGAGATTGCGCGGCGCTTTGAGGGCGTGACGGTGGTGCCCGCCCGGAAGCTGGAAAAGGGCTGGACAGGGAAGGCGAATGCAATCTGGACCGCCGTGACCAGGGCTCGAGGGCGATGGCTTCTCTTCACCGATGCAGATACCGTCCATGAGCCGGGCGATCTGCATCGGGCGATGCACGAAGCCATGCGGCACAAGGTGGGGATGCTGAGCTATTCTCCGCGACAAATCGTTCGCGGTGTGTGGCAGCGCGCTCTGATGCCGCTGGTGTTTTGCGAACTCGCGCTGGCCTATCCACCCGCAGGAGTGTCCGATCCAAATCAGCGCGTGGCTGCGGCCAACGGCCAGTTTCTGCTGGTTGAGCGCGAGGCCTACCGTCAGCTTGGCGGGCACGAGGCGGTCGCAGACCGGGTGCTGGAAGATGTGGAGATGGCCCTTCTTGCCAAGCGGCGCAAGGTTGGCCTCTGGTTTCGCTATGCAGACGATGCCGTATCCACGCGAATGTATCGCACAACCGGCGCGATGATGGAAGGTTGGACAAAAAACCTCGCGCTGCTTTTTTACAATGCGCTGTCGCTTGCCGTGTGGCGGGCATTGGATCTGGTGCTGCTCATCGGATTGCCGGTTCTTGCCATTGAGCTGTGGAATGGCCGTCTTGCCCCGCGCAGCCTGCAGTGGCTGAGCGTGGGTTGGATTCTGCTGCTCATCTGGGCGCGTAATCTGTTTCGCTTCTATGCGAGGGTCGCGAAGTCCAACTTCGGCTTTGTCAATTGCGCCATTTCGCCCTTGGGACTGCCGCTGTTTGTGGCTCTGCTCTATCGCAGCTGGTTTCAGCACCGGGTCATCAAACAGGTAAGCTGGAAGGGACGAAGCTACGCGCGCTGATGTGTCTGCGTACGCTGGAAACATAAAGCAGCCGTTTTTCGCAGGATGAAAATCGCGGTGAAGCGCAGGCGTCGAACCGCCTGCATCGTCCATCTTTTCATTGGGGTTCAGGAATGGTCGAGTTAACGCGCAGGGCCACATTTTCGGCTTCGCACTTTTATTGGAACGACGCGTGGTCTGCCGAGCAGAATGAGAAGGTGTTCGGCCGCTGCGCAAATCGCAATGGCCATGGCCACAACTACACGCTGGAGGTGACGGTCGCGGGCACACCGGATCCAGTGACAGGATTCGTCGTCGATCTGAAATGGCTGAAAGATGTGATGGAGCGCGAAGTAGTGGACGTGTTCGACCACCGGCATCTCAATCTTGAGATTCCCGAGTTCGCGAAGGTGATTCCAACGACTGAAAACATTGCAATTGCTGCATGGAAGAGGCTCGCGGATGCTTTGGCCCACGCGAGCACAGCGCGGCTCACAAAGGTGCGAGTCTATGAGACTCCCGAGATCTTCGCGGAATATCGAGGCGAGGCATGAAGGCGTATTTTGGCCGCCGCTATATGCTGAGCGCGAGCCATCGCCTGCACACCGAACACCTGTCGGCTGAAGAGAATCGCCGCGCCTATGGAAAGTGCAACAATCCCCACGGGCATGGCCACAACTACGTGATTGAAGTGTTGGTGCGCGGCCCGGTTTTGTCCGAGACCGGCATGGTTGTGGACATGCCGGCGCTGGACCAGACAGTGAGGGAACTTGTACTGGACCGCTTTGACCACGCCAATTTGAACTTGGACCAGCTTTTTGTGAATCGCGTGCCGACGACAGAGAATCTTTGTAAGGCGGTCTTTGATATGCTCCGGGAGCGGATGCCCGCAGGCCGTCTCCACGCGGTGAGAGTGGAAGAGACCGAGAATAATTTCTTTGAGTGCAGAGAGCCTGAGTAGAGATCAACCCATAGCGTGCTCGAACGAAACTCTTTTTGAGGGTGCATGAAGTCTTAGAAGGGAAGAAAGAGGAGCGCCCAATTCCCCTGGGCGGGAGGAACAACGATGGCACAGCCGATCGCAGTGAGCAAGACAGTTCGCAAGACAGCGGCGCTGGAAGAGAGCCTTTCCGAGTTTAGTACGCAGGAGATGTATCGCGAGATCCTGAGCCGCCTCGGCGAGGATCCGAATCGCGACGGGCTGGTTGCAACACCAAGCCGCATCGAGAAGGCGATGTCGTTCCTGACAAAGGGATACGACGAGGACCCTACGAAAATCCTGCGCGGCGCGCTTTTCGAGGTGGACTACGACGAGATGGTGATCGTCAAGGACATCGAGATGTTCTCTCTGTGCGAGCACCACATGCTTCCGTTCTTTGGCAAGGTACATGTCGCCTACATCCCCAAGGGCAAGGTGATTGGCCTCAGCAAGATTCCCCGGCTGGTCGAGGTCTTTGCCCGGCGCCTCCAGGTGCAGGAGCGCCTGACGCGCCAGATTGCCGATGCAATTCAGGAGGCCATTGCGCCGCAGGGTGTGGGCGTGGTCATCGAGGCCCGTCACCTGTGCATGATGATGCGCGGCATCGAGAAGCAGCACTCTTCCACGGTGACCTCGGCAATGGTCGGCTGCTTTCGGCAGAAGGAGACGCGCACGGAGTTCCTGTCTCTGGTGCGCCACCCCTCGGGCGGTCTGTGAGCGGGCGGTTCGTCTAAAGTAATTGAGTGAACGGACTTCTTGTGGTGGACAAGCCGGGCGGCATGACAAGTCACGACGTAGTCGCTCGGGTTCGAAAAATCGCAGGCGAGCGCTCGATCGGTCATCTGGGAACTCTGGATCCCATGGCAAGTGGAGTGCTCCCGCTACTCTTGGGAAAATTCACGCGGCTTGCGCAGTATTTTTCCTCCAGCGAAAAGAGCTATGTAGGAACCATCCGCTTCGGATTTGCGACAGACACTTTCGATGCGGAAGGTCAGCCTATTGGCCCAGTATGCGAGCCCAGCCTGGCTCTGCACGATGTAAGAGCGGCAGCCCGGAAATTTCTCGGGCACATCGATCAGTTGCCGCCCGCCTACTCCGCCAAAAAGGTGGCAGGGAAGCCCGCCTATGCGCTGGCGCGCGCCGGTAAAGAAGTCAGTCTGAAGCCCGTGAGCATCGAGATCTCGGAGTTTGTGATTCAGTCATTGCAAGGTGCAGAGGCGGAGTTTCAGCTCACAGTGAGTGCGGGCGGTTACGTGCGCTCTGTTGCGCACGAACTGGGCCATGCTCTTGGTTGCGGCGCTCATCTCAGCAGGCTGCGACGCATTCGCGCCGGCGCGTTCACTCTGAGCGACGCGCATACACTGGAAAGCCTTGCCGACGCGGCCCAACTGCCACAGGGATTGGAGTCGGTATGTGTGCATCCGCGCAATCTGCTACCGGAACTGCCTGCTGTTTCCGGCGATGACTATGCGCTTGGGCGCTTCCGCAATGGGGCGCAGGCTAATCTGCCAGAGTTCTCCACTGCGCCTCTTGTGCGCGTCTTCGAGAGTCAGCGCGAACTGGTTGGAATCGCCAGGCGCGTGGCTGGCACTCTCTTTCAGCCGCAGACTGTGCTGGGATGATGCCGCTGAGTTTCTCGCGGCTATCTTTTCAGCAAAGGACGAAGCGAGCGCAGCACCGTTCTCGCGAGGATCTCCGACCCTTTCGCGGTAGGATGGATGCCATCGTTCTGCAAGGTTCCCGGCTGACGAATGAGGTCCTGATAGATCATCGGCATCAATGCGACACGATGCCGCAATGCGACTTTGCGGTACATGGCATTGAACTGCCGTATGTAGTCCGGGCCGTAGTTGGGAGGCAGCGTGATGCCAGCCAGCAGGACACGTACATGAGCCGCCTCCAGCGCGCCGAGCAGAGCATCCAGGTTCTTTTCGGTTTGGCTCAACGGCAGGCCTCGCAGTCCATCGTTGCCCCCAAACTCAACAATTGCAACTGCTGGATGAAGCGCGAGCAGGGAATGCAGACCGGCGACTGCATCCTTCGTCGTGGCCCCGCTGGTGCCCAGGTTTCTCACGTCGTAGCGGTAGCCGAGCTGATTCAGGTCATGTTGCAGAAACACCGGGTAGGCCTGTTCTGCCTCCAGACCATAGCCGGCGGTGATGCTGTCGCCGTAGCAGGCAATGATCGGCGCAGCAGATGCAGAGGCGAAAACCCCATGCACCAGAAAGAAGATTGAAACGAGAAGGCAGCGACGAACGTCCACAATAATAGTGTAACTGTGAGCGTGCTGCGGACAGGCAGCATTCGGAGATCTGCAAGGAGGCAGGGTGATCGACGTAAGAGGTGTTCAAAAGTGGATCCAGAATGGATCGCGGCGCGTCGATATTCTGCAAGGGATTAGTCTCCGGATTCCAGCCGGACAGTTCGTTGCGATTATCGGCGCCAGTGGCAGCGGAAAGAGCACGTTGCTGGGCCTTCTGGCCGGGCTCGACACCCCAAGCGCAGGCGAGATATGGCTCGACGGCATTCCGGTCCACTGCCTCGATGAAGGCACGCTCGCAGAGGTGCGAGGCCGCAAGATCGGCTTCGTCTTTCAGTCCTATCAACTGATCCCAACTTTGACCGCACTTGAAAATGTTCTTCTTCCGTTTGAGTTGAACATGGAAGGAAACGGCCTTGAGGTGGCGCGCGAGCTGCTGAGGGCGGTGGGGCTTGGCGACCGGATGCACCACTATCCCGTGCAATTGTCCGGCGGCGAGCAGCAGCGCGTGGCGCTGGCGCGGGCCTTTGTTGTGAGTCCGCCGATTGTCATGGCCGACGAGCCGACGGGAAATCTGGACTCGACCAATGGCCACCTCGTACTGGACCTGCTGCTTGAAAGAAAGCGTCACGCGAATACCACGCTTGTTCTGGTCACACATGATCCGGATCTCGCCGCACGCGCAGATCGAAGAATTGTTCTGCGCGATGGCATGATTGTGGAAGATACGTCACCGGAAGATTGTGGATCGCCATCTAGCACGGAGGAGTTGAAAATTCATGGCTAGACATGCGATGAGCTGGCGTCGCGCTGCCGTCATTGCATGGCGCGATCTACGCTCCGGGCCGGGTAAGTTTTCGTTTGTGGTGCTCTCGGTCGCCGTTGGCGTTGCGGCATTGGTGGGAGTGCGTGGCTTCAGCCGGAGCTTTACTCAGACGCTGATGACCGAGGCCCGCTCGTTGATGGCAGGCGATCTGATGGCGCGCATCTATCGCTCGCCGTCTCCGGAGGAGAAAAAGCAGGTCGATGCGCTGATGCGAGGCATTCCAGGCTCCAGTTCGACCTGGGTTGTGGAGACAGTCTCGATGGCTTCCGTCGCTCCGCAGCCCGTGCCATTGCTTGTCTCTCTCAAAGCGGTGGACGTGCAGCGCTACCCATTTTACGGGCGAGTCGACCTGTCGCCTGAGATGCCGCTCTCCGCTGCGCTTGCCGGCAATTCGGCCGTCGTTGCAGACGAGTTTTTGATCCGCATGAACGCACACGTCGGCGATGTGGTGAGGATTGGCGGAATCGACTTCACCATCAGGGCAGTACTGCAACAGGAACCAGACAGGATGAGCGCCGGGGCAGGGCTTGGGCCGCGCGTCATGCTCTCACAGGAGTCGCTCGATACGACTGGCTTACTGGCGCCCGGCAGCCGCGCGAGCCATCGTCTGCTGGTCAAGCTGCCGCAGGGTGCAGACATTCGCCACGTGCGGACCCAGGTCGAATCGGCGCTTCCCGATGCGCAGGTTACAGACTTCAAAGAAGGAAATCCTGCGCTCAATGAGGGACTGGAGCGGGCGGTGGCCATTCTCAGTCTGATTTGCCTCGTCGCCATGGTGCTCGGCGCCATCGGTGTGGCCATGGCGATGTATGCGCACCTTGAGCAGCGCATGGACATCCTCGCCATCTTCAAGACTGTCGGCGCGAAGTCGAGTGATCTGCTGCGAATCTATCTTCTGCAGACGCTTGGTCTCGGCGTGGCCGGGAGCGTGCTGGGCATGGCCGCCGGCCTCGGCGTCATGGGCATCCTGCCCCTTGTCTTCGGAAAGCTTCTTCCGGTTCACACAGTTCTGGAGTTTCCGGCGCGGTCGATGCTGGAAGGGTTGGCGACCGGAGTGCTCACGACGTTGCTGTTCTGCCTGCCGCCGCTGCTCGCGGTTCGCACAGTACGGCCGGTACGGGTCCTGCGGCGGCTGGTCGATGCGGCGCCAATTGGCTGGAAAGAGTGGATGCGACACTGGTGGGAGCGCCGGCTTGAAATCTCTCTGTCCCTTGGAATCCTCGTTTCACTTGGGGCCATTGCGTGGGCCTTGTCGGACTCTGCGACAACCGGCATCTGGTTTGGCGTGATCGTCGGCGCTGCTCTGCTCGTCCTGTTGGCGCTGGCGGCGCTCGTTCTTCGAGTGTTGCGTGTTGTGTTTGCCAGGGTGCGTTTGCAACTCCCGTCGTCCGTGCGCCACGGTCTTTCGAATCTCTATCGTCCAGGAAATCAGTCCGCCGCAGTGATGGCCTCGCTGGGCACAGGCGTCATGCTCATTCTCGCTGTCTTTTTGATGCAACGATCTCTCCTGAGAGATTTGCAGCAGACGGCGTCCCCCAAGCTCCCCAACGTATTCTTCATCGACATCTCGTCGGATGAAGTGCAGGGTGTCCGGGATCTCCTGAGTCAGGCAGGTGGCGACTCGCAATCGCTTACGCTGATGCCGGTAGTGCAGGGGCGATTTACCTCATTGAATGGGAAGACGCTGGACGAATTGCGTGGACAACACTTTCCTCGCCGCATGCTCGAGAGCGCCGAACTGAGCTGGGCAGACACTGCGCCGGAAGGCGACAAGATCACGCAAGGCATATGGTGGACCGATGTCAACGCCAATCAGATCGCGGTGAGCGATGGCGTCGCAAGCAGACTGCACCTCGGCATTGGCTCCAGTGTGGCGCTCGAAGCCGGTGGCCGCAGCCTGCAATTGAAGGTTGCTGCAATCGTCCGCCCGGATGGAGAGCACCTCGGGTCCCGCGTTTCGTTTCTTCTTCCATCAGGATTGCTTAAAGACGCGATTGCGACCTGGTACGGAGGCATGCGCATGCCAGCCGCGGGGATCCCCGCAATGGAGCGTACGCTCTTTGCAAAGTATCCGACGGTCACAGTCGTGAACATTGCGGATGTCCTCGACCGGATTGAGAGCGTCGTTCATCAGATCACTTTTGTCGTGCGCTTCCTGGCTGCGTTTTCCATATTTGCCGGACTGATGATTCTGGCATCGAGTGTGGCCAGTTCGCGGTTTCGTCGCATGCGCGAAACAGTCGTTTTGAAGAC
>JBBIVH010000040.1:5945-7740 GCA_037439805.1 Acidobacteriaceae bacterium | reverse complement strand
GCGCACGTACCACGCGCGTCTGGCGAGAGCGTCAGGCCTGATCGATCCGATGCCGATGCTAGAACTCTTCACTCATCTCTGCAGCGGGAAGCACATCCTCCTGGCTCGCCATCCACACGTAGAGCGCGGGCATGAGGAAGATGCCGATGACGAGGTTTGCCAGCAAACCGCCGACGATCACAATGGCAAACGGCCTTTGGGAGTCCGACCCGATGGCGTGCGACGTAGCAGCGGGCAGGAGTCCCAGAGTTGCGACCAGCATCGTCATCATAATCGGGCGCAGGCGCAGCACCGCTCCCTCTACTGCAGCAGCGATAATGTGCTCCTGGTCGGACTCTTCCATGCCCTTGCGACGGGCTCGAAGCTGATTGATGTACTCCAGCATGATGACGCCGGTTTGTACTGATACGCCAAAGAGAGCAAGGAAGCCGACCGCGGAAGAGACTGAGAAGTTGGTGTGAGTGACAAAGAGAGCGAGCGGGCCGCCGATCGATGCCAGGATGACGGACATGAGGACGAGTATGGCCCACTTGAATGAGCGAAACATGGTGTAGAGGATGAGGAAGATCGCGAGGATTGTGATAGGAATGACAAGGGCGAGGCGCTTATCCGCGCGCTTCTGGCTCTCGTATTCCCCGGCCCACTCTAGGTGATACCCAGACGGAAGTGCAACATTGCTTTCGACCTTCTGAATTGCCTCCTGCACAGTAGAGCCAAGGTCGCGCCCGCGAACCGAGTACTTGATGGCGATGTAGCGTTGGCCGCCTTCACGATAGATCTCTTCCGCGCCGTCATCGGTGGAAACTCGCGTCAGTTGAGAAAGCGCAACTCTCTCACCGCTCGGTGCGAGTAGGCGAACTGCTGCGATGGCCTCCGGCGTATCGCGGTATTGCTTCTGGTAGCGGAGCGTCACGTCGTAGCGGGCTTCACCAAGCTGAACCTGGGTGAGAGCATTTGAGCCGACCGCAGTTTGCAGAGCATCCTGCACATCGGCCACGTTGATTCCCCAGCGCGCCGCTGCGGCACGATCGACGGTGTAATTGAGATTCGGCTGACCGATGATGCGAAAGATTCCGAGATCTTCGACGCCCCGCACAGTCGCCATCTGGTCTTGAATCTCTTCGGCTTTGGATTCGAGCGTCCGCAGATCATCGCCAAAGAGCTTGACGGCCAGTTCTCCCTTCACGCCGGAGACGGCTTCTTCCATGTTGTCCGAGATGGGCTGAGAAAAGTTCCAGATGACTCCAGGAAACTTCTCGAGTTCCTTGTCCATCGCGGCAATCAAGGCCTCCTTGTCTCCATGAAAGACAGGTCGCCATTGCTTCTTGGGCTTTAGGTCCACGAAGTATTCCGTATTGAAAAAGCCAGTCGTATCGGTGCCATCGTCGGGCCGGCCCGTTTGACTTACAACCTGCGTGACTTCAGGAAACGACGCGATCACCTGGCGTGCCTTGTTCGTAAAGTCGATGCTCGCACTCGGCCCTTCACTTGGCGGCAACGTGCCGCGTATCCAGATGGAACCTTCATCGAGGTGCGGCAGGAACTCCGACCCGATGGCGCCGCTGACGGTGAGAAACAGGGCTCCCAGAAACAGCACGCAGGCGATGCCAACTGTAAGCTGGCGGTGCAGGATCGCGGCATGCACCGCTGTGCGATACCTGCGCACGAGCCAGTGCATGACAGGATTGTCCCACTCCTTTGCGCCATTGCGAAACAGGATGCTTGCGAAGACGGGCGCAATGATCATCGAGAACGTCAATGCACCCAGCAATGCGAATGCGACAGTCCATGCCAT
>JBBIVH010000040.1:0-5845 GCA_037439805.1 Acidobacteriaceae bacterium | reverse complement strand
GGAATATGGCTCAGGTCAAGACAGATGGAAGCGAAGAGCAGCGCGAATGGAATGGTCAGCGCGACAATAATCGCACCGCGCACGTTGCCTAGAAATGCGAAGAGAATGATGGAGACAAGAATCATTCCTGCGGTGAGGTTATGTTCTACCGTCTCCACCGTGAAGCTCACGAGATCCGACCTGTCGAGGAAGGGAACGACCTTCACGCCCTTCGGGAGGATCGTCGCATTTAGCTTCTTCACTTCTTCGTGAATGCCCTGGAGAACCGGATCCGAGTCATCTCCTTTCTGGAGCAGGACGATCCCTTCCACCGTATCCGGATTGTCGATAATCGTTCCGTCGGGAAGATGCGTAGCGCGCCCAATCTGCCCAAGGCGAATCTTCGGTCCCTGATCGACGGTGGCAATATCCTTCACCCGAATGGCTGTGCCGTTTGCAGTCTTGATGACGGTGTTCTCAATATCCTGCACGCTCCTGTAAAGGCCCAGCGACTGAACATTCACCTGCTGCGCGCCTTCTTCGATGAAGCTGCCACCGCCATTCGTATTGTTGTTTGCGGTCTGCTGCTCGACCTGGCTCAGAGACAAGCCGTAGGAGACGAGCTTATCCGGATCAAGCTTGATCTGGTATTCCTTCGTCGGCCCGCCAAAGCTGGAGACATCCACAACTCCATTCACGCCTTTGAAGGACTTCTCAAGCGTCCAGTCTTCGATGGACTTCTTCTCCATCACGTCATAGTCGGGATTGGTGCTCTCGACCGAGTACCAGAAAATCTGACCAACGGGGCTCCAGTCCGTTCCCATCTGCGGCGTGAGGCCCGCAGGCAAATTGACCTGACCGAGCCTCTCCAGCACATGCTCGCGATTGACGTCGCTGGTTGAGTTGTCATCGAAGATCAACATCAGACTGGAGAGACCGGCAAGGGTCGTGGAGCGCAGATTGGTCAGGTGCGGAATCCCGGCCATCTGTATTTCAACAGGGACAGTCACCTGCCGCTCGATCTCTTCCGCGCTGCGGCCGGGCCACTGCGTGATGATCTGCACGTAGTTATTGGCAACGTCAGGGTAGGCCTCAATCGGCAGGTTGCGGAAGGAGACGATGCCCCATGCAGCTAGCACGACCACTCCGCCGACTACGAGCCAGCGATTTCTCAATGCAAAATCGACAAGTGCGCGGATCATTTATTGGTTCCCCGCAGTCTCAAGCAGCAGTGCGTTGGCAGCAACCTGTTGCCCCGGAGCGATGCCCGCAAGAATCTCTTGCCGGTTGCCGCCTGACATGGCTCCCGCTCGCACTTCGACCCGCTTGTACTGATCGCCTCCCATCGGCACATAAACCCAGTCGCGATCATGCAGATGAAGAATCGCTTCGGATGGGACAACGGCATGCACTTCCTTCGTGCGACCGGTGAAGGTCGCCGTTGCAAACATGCCTAGCTTCATGAAGCCGGGATTGCTCACCTCCACTCGTACCTTGGCCGTGCGAATCGACGGATCAAGGATTGGGCCGATGTCGCTGATGCGCCCTTTCACGGGTTTGTCAGGAAACGCATTCAATCGGATCGTGGCTTCCTGGCCGACAGCGATCTTCGGGATGTCATTTTCATAGACATCGCACATCACCCACACCTGCGACAGGTCAGCAACTGTGAACGCCGTTGCGCTCCCGGAGAGCCCCACGCCAGCGGCGGCCGCATTCGTTACGTTCTGCGCAACAATCACGCCGGAAATAGGCGCATAGACATTCACGATGCTGCTGGGGTGAGCCTTATCCACACCGAGTGTATGGAGCTGATCTTCGGCTGCGGTCAAATCGGCGCGCGCGTCTTTCTCGGCGTCTTCCGCCTGCTCCAGCATGGCCTGGGAGATTGCGCCGTGCTGAAAAAGATCCTGTGAGCGGAGAAACGCCTTGCTGGTCATCTGCTCATCGTTCAGGGCCTTCAGATAAGCATCGAATGCGCTGGTGATATCGGGGCTCTGTACTTTGAGGAGAAGCTGTCCCTTCTTCACGTTGTCGTCAAGGCGCGCTTTGATATCGACCACACGCCCATTCGCAAGTGAGATGACCGGGACCTCGCGCGAAATATCCGGAGCGATCGTTCCGGTTGCCCTCAGCTCATTCGGCGCCTCGACCTGCCCTGCCGTCGCAAGTCGAAATTTTTCACGGTCCGAGTCAGGCACCGTGATCACGTTCATGTCCTGAACGGTAATGACCTTGGCCGGTGGCGGAGCGCCATCTCCTTCCGGCTTGCTTTGGCATGCGGGGATGCCGCAGATGACGGATGCAGCCAGCAGGCTTGCGATGAAAGAGGTGGGTATGCGAGAGATGAGTCGATTCACTGGATGGCCTCCGTCCCGACGGCAAGATCAAGTTGCCCGGCTGCGGTGAGGTAAGAGCCGATGAGTTGCAGATACGCAAGCTGCACAGTGCGATAGTCGCTTTGCGCATTCAGAAAATCCATGAGGGATGCGCCGCCGTGCTGGTAGGCATAGGTAACCGTATCGCGCACTCGTGTTGCCTGATCGCGGTACTTCGCTTTGTAGGGCTTGAGCAGCTCCACACTGCTTTGCACCTGGGTATAAGCAGAGTCCACATCGCTGAAGACCTGTGCCCGCGTTGCTTCTTCCAATTGCTGGCTGCGGTTGATGTCAAGCAGCGTTCGCTGCTTCTCGCCTTGATTGCGGTCAAAGATGCGCAGTGGGATGTTTACGCTGCCTCCGACTGTCTGCAGACCATGCGGGTTGTTATTGGAAGAATTCCATGTATACCAGCCGCTCAGCGTCGGGTCCGTGGAGCCATTGGCAATCGCGAGCTTGTGATTGGTCTCGGCCTGCTGCGCGGTCTGGAGCGCGGCCTGCAGGTCGGGCCGGTTAGCCAGCGCAATCTGCCGGTAAGCATCGAGGGGCTGCAGACCATCAGAGAAGTCGAATGGGCCATTCACGTCGAACTGCTCGACCGGGGTGCGGTCATTCAGCAATTGCAGAAGCTGAATCTTCGCAGTTCGAAGGCTCACCGTGGCAGACTGGATCTCGACCTCATACTGCACGCGCAACAGTTCGATGCGGTCGAGATCGATCTGCGCAATGTCTCCAGCCTGATAGCGCGCGCGTGCGATCTCGATGATCCGGTCGTAGTAGGCGAGATCCGTCCGCGCCAGCTCTAGAACCGCCTTGGATTGCAGTGTTGCAATGAACGCCTGGCGCAGATTGAACTCAAGGTTCCGCTTCACGTCGTCGCTCTGGGCAGACGTGATGCGCGTTCCTTCCTGCGCGCTCTGTTGGCGCAACTCGCGCTTGTGGGCACGCTCATGAAGGTAGCTGATCGTCGGCACAACAAACGTACCTGTCATCGGCTGCCAGACTCCCTGGTCCGGTGCGATCTGCGTTCCATCCGCGGCCAGCGTGAATTGCGGATTTGGACGAAGAAAAGCCGTGATTTCCTCCGCGCGCATTTCGTCCACGGCCAGCGAGTCAGCTTTCAAAACAGGATTTGCCGTTTCAAACCGCGCCTTGGTCTGTTCCCAGGAGAGATTCTCCTGAGCCGTGCAGGTTCGTGCCATCACCAGCACAAGCAGGCAAGCGGGTAGAGCATGCCGGATGCAGTATCCACGATTCATAAGATTTCTCCGTGCCGCGCACACGCGACACGCACAGTCAGACACTTGTATTTAGAAGCTTCAGGAAGAATGGCGTGGTTACGCCGAAGGCGGGGGACGATTGAGAATCGCGGGGAACCATGGCCGCTCCGCGCGCGGCGAGGAAGGCTGCATCAGGATAAAGTGCACCGAGGAGAATTCAACGCTGGCCGCGAATTCCTCAGGGGGCGGCGCCGCAGATGAAAGCGCATGGCTCGATCGTGCATCCAGATGATTGCGGCGCAGCGCGGTATCTGTCTCCGCAGCATACTGAATCGACCACAGGTCGTCACTCACCGAGATGACGGGAAACAAAATGACGAGAAGCATCGCCAGCGCGATCAGCGAATTGCGCCGCTGCGCACCCGTCCGGCTCTCTGTGCGCCGCCGCAGCTCAATCAGAAGCAGCGCGACCAGAGCCCACGCGATATTGAGGAAGACTTCCACGTCCATCCGCATTCTACATCAGGCCCGTTGCATTGAAAATGATAAGGACGATGCGAAAAGGATTGAATCGGCTTAGTCTGGTCCACGCCGACAGATCTCGGCTCCCTGTTTGACCGGTTTCTTCCAACACTTTATGATGAAGGAGATGGCTTTTGGAACGTCCTCTACCATCCGGGGCACGCGCCAGGAAGCGATCGAGATCATTCTTTCTGTGCTTTGCCCCCTCGTTCAACGGCAGGACAGCTGACTCTGGATCAGCATATCGGGGTTCGAATCCCTGGGGGGCAGCCAATCACGCACTTCCTCGCACTTCTCTAAACCGCTCCGAGTAATCGGAGCTTTTTATTTTGTGCAACTTGAGGAGATCTATCGTTCGCAGAGGAGCGATGCGGTCCGGTGGAAGCCAGACTTTCTTGCGGGTACGAATGCGGGTATAGTGAGTACAAATTGCGGGTATCGAAGAAATCCGCAATTTGGAGGCTCCTTTATGGCACTCACGATCCGGGGGATCGAAAACGCGAAGCCTGCTGGCAAACCGTACAAAATGACCGATGGTGGTGGCCTTTGTTTGCTGATTGCTGCATCCGGTGCGAAGCTGTGGCGCTGGCGCTACTATTTCGAGGGCAAAGAAAAGATGATGGCGTTTGGCGAATACCCAATCATCTCGCTCAAAGACGCCCGCGAACTGCACTTCGCGGCTCGCAAGACATTGGCTGCCGGCGTCGATCCAATGGCCGAGCGCAAGTCGGAAGCTGAGGCCAAGCAAAAGGAAAATGAAGACAGACAGCGGGAAGCGGAAAGCAGCTTTGAGAAGATCGCCCGCGCATGGTGGGCATGGTGGGCTATCGGGAAGTCGCCACGCCATACCGATTATGTATTGCGGAGGTTAGAGGCTGACGTTTTTCCCGCCTTCGGTCACAAATTTATTGACGCAGTAACAGCTTCGGATATTCGAGATATGGTGCTTGCTATCGAAATGCGTGATGCGCGTGACGTTGCCAAGCGGGCTCACGAAACAACCGGACAGATCTTTCGGTACGCGGTTGCAAACGGGCTGGCAAAACGTAATCCTGCGATTGACTTCAGGCCCGCCGACATTCTCAGGGCCGCAAAAGAGAAGAATTTTGCCCGCGTAGACGCCCGAGAGTTGCCGAAGCTGCTGGCGAAAATAGACGACTACAACGGAGACGCCATCACACGCTTAGCGATGAAGCTCATGGCCTATACGTTTGTACGCACCAGGGAGTTGATTGCAGCGCCCTGGGTGGAGTTTGATCTGGATACTGCACGCTGGGTGATTCCAGCAGAGCGCATGAAGATGGATGCGCCGCACATCGTTCCGCTGGCGCGTCAATCGGTGGCCGTATTGAAGGCGCTCAAATTTTTGACAGGAAACGGCTCGCTTGTCTTTCCTGGCGCACTCAACAAGCGGAAGTCGATGAGCAACAATACCCTCTTGTTTGCGCTATACAGAATGGGCTACCGGGGCCGCATGACCGGGCATGGATTCCGCGGGATTGCATCAACCATTTTGCATGAAAGCGGATTTGACGAAGCGCACATCGAGCTGCAGCTCGCGCACATGAAACGAAACAAAGTTGCGGCGGCCTACAATCATGCGAAGTATGTGCAGCAGCGCACAGCCATGATGCAGTGGTGGGCGGATCACCTGGACTCGCAACTAGCTAAGGGCCGGACAGTCATAGCAGCCTATTGATCCGGCCCCGATAGGTAAAACCTATGCAGCATAGGCGACATCTTTTT
>JBBIVH010000039.1:0-17550 GCA_037439805.1 Acidobacteriaceae bacterium | reverse complement strand
GCCGCGCCCGCAGCACCATTCACATTCCACGCCGCGCCCGTCGCCGCCTCGCGCAGCTTCAGTCCCAGGTCGCGCACCTCCGCCGCCGGGTGCGACAGCAGCCGCGACACCTGCGTCTCCAGCGTGCGCGCATTCACAATCTGCCCCAGCGATGTGTTCGTCGCCAGCGGCAGCAGATACCGCGCCACGTCAAACGCCCGCGCCTTCAGCGTGCGCGCATACACCTCCGGCTTCATTGCCTCGGGCCGCGCCACGCGTTTCTCCAGCGCCGCCAGCACCGCCGCCGTCGTCCGCTCATACGCGGCAAAGAGGTTCTCTACCGTCTCCCGGTAGAGCCGCGCCGACCCGGCATCCGCTCCGAAATCAGGCAAATACCACCCCGACTTCAAGAAATTCTGGTAGCGCGTCGACCGTTCCTGGCCGTCCCATCGCTGCTCGTCCACCAGCACAATCGCCGCCAGCAGGCTCAGCCGCTCCACCGCAAACGCAATGTGCGCCAGATCGGCAATGGACCGGTGGCCATACTGAAAATAGAACGTGTTGAGGAACTGTTCGGCTCGCTGGGCGCTGATCTCGGTCAGAGATTCCCGCATCGAAAGCGCCGACCGCGAATACTTGGCCATCGCATAGGCCAGCACTTCGGGGTCAGCCCCATGCACCGCAAAGACTTCCGTCTGATTACGTGCGTTTCCGTCTTGAAAAGATTTACTGGACATCTGTGTAGGCTCGCGAACAGAATACGACATGAGTGGGCCGGTGTTTTCCTGAGCCGGTCCTGGTGCACTCTGCGTCTAACGATTGCAGGCAGGAGAAAGGGCTCCATGCGGGAGATCAAAGTGCGCACGTCACAGAGACCCCGGCCGTTGCCCTCGGGCCGCTGGATGATGACCCAGCGCTGGAATGACCTCCTTTTTGCCCACTGGCCCGTTGCCGTCGCTCAAATCGCCCCTCACCTGCCCGATGGCCTGCAGGTGGACACTTTTCAGGGCTCGGCCTGGCTCGGCGTCGTTCCCTTCTGGATGGACCGCATCAAAATCCGCGGCATTCCGCCCATCCCGACCGCCCGTCAATTCCCCGAGCTCAACCTCCGCACCTACGTCCGCGACTCGCGCACCGGCGCGCAGGGAGTCTACTTCTTCTCGCTCGATGCCGCCAGTCTGCTCGCCGTCGCCGTTGCGCGCGGCTTTTACCACCTGCCCTACTTCTGGGCAGAGATGCGCATCGAGCAGCGATCCGAGCGCGAATTTTCGTACTACTCCCGGCGTCGCTTCGCCAGCCGCCCCGTGCTCTTCATCGCCCGCTATCGCGGTCTCGGTCCCACGCGCCGTCTCGTCGAGAGCCGCCCCGGCTCGCTGGAAAATTTCCTCACCGAACGCTATTGCCTCTTCACCCACGACCGAAGCGGCAACCTCGTCCGCGCCAACATTCACCACGTGCCCTGGCCCCTTGAAGAAGCCGAGGCCGAGATCCATCGCAACGACCTCGCCGCCTCCATCGGCATCACCCTTCCTGACACGCCCCCCGTCCTGCACTATTCCCGCCGCCTCGCCGTCTACGTCTGGCCGGCCGAGCCCGTCCGCCGAGCCGTTCGCGCGGGCACCCCCTCGATCGCCATCGCCCCGTCTAGCTAGCCCCTCTCGGTTGACCGGTTTCACCGCTCACGCCCCATATAATCAATTCCGGAATCTCGCGCCTCTGCGCATCTTCATACGGGAGCAAGACATGGCCGCTTTGCAGGGAAGAATCGCGCTGGTCACCGGAGCCAGCCAGGGAATCGGACGGGCCTGCGCCCTGGAACTCGCCCGCGCCGGTGCCACCGTCGCCCTCGCCGCCCGCAGCGCCGACAAGCTCGCCGCTCTCGCCGATGAGATTGCCGCCGCCGGAGGCCAGGCCGCGGCCTTCACCCTCGACGTCGCCAGTGAAGACTCCCTCAAGTCCGGCGCAAAAGCCGTCCTCGAGCGCTACGGCAAAGTCGAAATCCTCGTCAACAATGCCGGCATCACCCGCGACGGCCTGATGATGCGCATGAAGCGCGCCGACTGGGACGATGTTCTCAACACCAACCTCACCGGGGCCTTCTTGCTCACCCAGGCTCTGCTCCCCGGCCTGCTCAGGAATCGCTGGGGCCGCATTGTCAATATCACCAGCGTCGTCGGCCGCACCGGCCAGGCCGGTCAGGTCAACTACGCCTCGTCCAAGGCGGGCCTCATCGGCTTCACTCGCTCGCTGGCGCGCGAGGTCGCCTCCCGCGGCGTCACCGTCAACGCCGTCGCCCCCGGCTACATTGAAACGCCCATGACCGCCGTCCTCGACGACAAGCAGCGCGAAGCGATGATGGCCACCATCCCCCTCGGGCGTCCCGGCACGGCAGAAGACATCGCTCAGTCCGTCGCCTTCCTCGCCTCCGACGCCGCCGCGTACATCACCGGCCATGTCCTCGATGTCAACGGTGGCATGTTCATGGGCGCATAAAGCATCCCTGGCTGGCTCAGTCCATCCTGCAGTCGGTCCGCTGGCGTGGACTTGCTACCGCGGCGGTTCGCCGCCATGCGGCAGCACCGGCCCACCGCGAGGCCGCGGCATCGGCGGGCGGCGCATCACCGCAATCGTCTTTGCCGTAAACACTCCATGCGCGCGCGCCCCCTCGATGCGCACCGCATCACCCACCTCCAGCGCGCTCACAGGAATCGCCGACTCCTGCCGCTTCAGGACCGTCGCATCCGTCAGGGCAACCCGCACCGACGCCGGGTCCATCACCGTCTCCAGCGTCAGTTCATTCCCTGAAATCGCTGTCACCCGCCCTGCGACCCACGTTTTGCCGTACTCTTTGGCGCGCCTCTGCGCCTGCCTGGCGCAAACCGGATCCAGCCGCGCAATCACCACAGCCCCCACATCGCCCGTCTTCGCATCCACGCGCCCTCCCGCCACAATCACGTCCCGCCTCTGAATTGCGTCTGCCTTCACCGTTTGCAGAGTGCCCTCCAGTTGCCCCGTCTCCGCCATCGCGAGGCAATCCACGGGTTGTGCGGGGTTTACTGGCAGATGCTGTTCCATCATGCGCGTGTTGGCGCTGAAGTACACTTCGGCGCGCACGCCCTTCTCGGTCTTCACCGAGAAGTGATCCGAATGGACAGCCGTCACCGTGCCCAGCAGGCCGCGACCATCCTTGCCCAGCACGTGCCAGCCGCCGTCCGCCACGCTCCCCTGCGCATGCAGCACGCCGCTCGCCATCAGAGCCAATCCCATCGTCCAGACCCATCGATTCCCTGCGCAGATTCTCATGCAGCCACACGTCTCCCCTTGCAGTGTAGTCCTGCGCTACCTGCTCCCGTGCACGACAAATTTCAGTGAGTTCCAATTCCGGCGCTCACCGCCGTTCGTGTTGTGCGCCGGTCACGGTTCAATGCGTGCCTTGTTCCGTCACCAGCGCTTCAAACGCCGGCTGTCCGTGCAACCCGGCAAACTCCCGGTCCGCCGCCAGCTTCTTGGGATTGGTATAGCCTTCGATCAGCGCCATGCGCAGATAGTTAATCGCGCAATCCGTCCTGCCCGCCTGCGCGCAGCCCCGCGCCATGTAGTAGTTCATCGCGCCGCGATCCTGCAGCGACGACCCATCCTGCACCCGCGGCGCATCGCTGTTCTCGAAGATATGCGGGTCCAGCGCGAGCGCGGCCTTGTACTCCGCCGAGCCTTTTTTGTAGTTGTGCTCCGCCATCAGCGCCGTGCCCAGATTCTTGAGAATCATGGCAGACTTTGGCGTGATGCGCAGCGCCGCATGATACATCCGCTCGGCGTCTTTGTATCGCTTCTCCGCATCGTAGATCGTGCCCAGATTGTTCAGCACGTCTGCGTTTCGCTTGTCGAGCTTCAAGGACCTTCGGTAGCATGCGCTGGCGTCCGCGGGGTCCAGCATCAACTGGTACGCAATCCCCATCTTGTTCCACAACGCAGCGGATTTGTTCGGCTCGCTCTTGTACGCTTCAATGGCCGCCTGATACCGCTTCCGCGCCATCAGCGTGTCGCCTTTGTCTTCTTCCGAGGGCTTTGCCTGCACCATCGCCACCGGCGGCTGGGGAACGTGATTGGATGCATCTTCCATCCCGGCGGCATTCGGCGTGGCGCCCTGTTGCGTAGATTCCGTGCTTTGCGGGGATGCGGAGACGCTCAACAGCGCCGCCAGTGTGACGGCTGGGAGAAATGGGGAAACCCCTAGCTTGCTCATATCCCCTCCTTGAGAAGAAATGAGGGCGACAAGCGGGTCGACATCGTCCGTCAACATTACACCACCGCTTTGGGAGCAATCTCAAGAGAAACATCAGCGTTTTTCATGCGAGGCGAACACATTTGTAAGCCCCGGAGTCCGCTCCGCTCATCGGATAGACTGCAGTCTGCATTCGCATCCAGACCACCGGGGAAGTTCCAGCCATGAGCACAGCCGCCGTCGCATCCTCGCTCGCCAGTCTCGCCGCACGCTTCCGGCATGTACGGCGGCAGACCCTCGAACTGTGCAAACCTCTCACGCCAGAGGACATGATGGTGCAGTCCTGCCCAGAAGCCTCACCCGCCAAATGGCACCTCGCCCACACCACATGGTTCTTCGAGTCGTTCATCCTGAGCCCGTTTTCACTCGGTTACCAGCCCTTTCACCCCGACTTTCACTGGCTCTTCAACAGCTATTACCGCAGTTTTGCCGCGTTTCCTGAGAAACGTCTCCGCGCCTCCTTTTCCCGCCCGTCTCTCGACGAGATCCTGCGCTATCGCGCCCATGTCGATGCCGCCATCGAACGCCTCCTTGAGGCCGACGCCCCAACCGAAGCACTCAGGCGCATCGAACTCGGCACACACCACGAAGAGCAGCACCAGGAGCTCCTCCTCACAGACATTCTCAACGCCTTCTATGCCAATCCACTGCACCCGGCCTATAAGCCGGCTCTGCCTGGCGCAACGCGCCAAACCGCCACGCCGATGCGCTTTCTCGCCTTCCCCGGCGGCCTCGTCGAGTGCGGCCACGCCGGCTCCGGCTACTGCTTTGATAACGAGCTGCCCCGCCACAAGGTCTGGCTTGAGCCCTATGCTCTCGCCTCGCGCCTCGTCACCAACGGCGAATACGCCGAGTTCATCGCCGATGGCGGCTACCGCCGTCCCGAGCTGTGGCTCTCCGCAGGCTGGGACGCCGTCGAACAGAATGGCTGGCGCGCTCCCCTCTTCTGGTCCGAGCACAGCGGTCAGTGGACGCTCTTCACCCTGCGCGGCGCTGTCCCGCTTCGTCAGGCTGCCCACGCGCCCGTCGCCCACATCAGCTTCTATGAGGCCGACGCCTACGCCCGCTGGGCCGGTTATCGCCTGCCCACGGAGTTCGAGTGGGAGGCCGCAGCCTCAGCCGCTCCTGTCCGCGGCAACGTGCTCGACTCCGGCCATCTCGCCCCCCAGCCTGCCGCCGAAGCAGACGCCAAAGGACCTCTTCAGCTTTTCGGCGACTGCTGGGAATGGACAGCAAGCGCCTACCTCGGCTATCCCGGCTTCCGCCCGCTCCCCGGCTCTCTCGGCGAGTACAACGGCAAGTTCATGAGCGGCCAGATGATTCTTCGCGGCGGCTCCTGCGCCACGCCTGCCGCCCACATCCGCGCCACCTACCGCAACTTCTTCGCGCCCGAGACCCGCTGGCAGTTTTCCGGCATTCGCCTCGCAGAAATGTAACGACCCAAAGCCCCAAAACATCCAAATCAGCACATGGCCCTGACTGCTCCTCTCCCCGCCGCCCACAGTGAACGCGTCGCCTCCGCAGTGCGCGCAGGGCTGACCGCACATCCCCGCAGCCTGCCGCCCTGGCTCTTCTATGACGAGGCCGGCTCCCATCTCTTCGAACAGATTACCCAGCTTCCCGAGTACTACCTCACGCGCACGGAGCGTTCCATCTTTGCTGCGCACGCAACGGCGATCGTCACGCAAGCCGCCGGAGGCGAACGCCTGCGCGTCGCTGAACTCGGCGCCGGCTCCGCCGATAAGACACGCCTCCTGCTCGGCGCAGCGACTGCGTCGCAAACTTCAGTTTTGTATGAGCCGGTCGATGTCTCTGCCACAGCCCTCGACCACGCCGCCCGGCGCATCGCGCAGGAGATGCCCTCCGTCACCGTCGCGCCGCGCGTCATGGACTACACCCATCGCCTCGTCCTCGACACACTTCCGCCCGGCGAGCGTTGGCTCGTCCTCTACATTGGCTCCAGCATCGGCAACTTTGAACCCGATGCCGCGCTCCGCCTGGTCCGGCAGGTCCGCGCCGCGCTGCGGCCCGGCGATACCCTCCTGCTCGGCGTGGATAAGGTCAAAGATCCCGCCACTCTGCTCGCCGCCTACGATGACGCATCCGGCGTTACCGCCGCCTTCAATCGCAACCTTCTTCTCCGGCTGAATCGCGAACTCGATGCGGACTTTCGCCCCGAGACTTTCGCCCATCGCGCCGTGTGGAACGCCACGGCCTCGCGCATCGAGATGCACCTCGAAAGCCGCATCGCCCAGCCGGTCCACATCCGCGCGCTCGACCTCACGCTCCACCTCGCGGCCGGCGAACGCATCCACACCGAGAACAGCTACAAATACCAGCCCGGCCAGGCCGAGGCCCTGCTCACGCACGCCGGCTTCCACCCGGAATCCATCTGGACCGATCCCTACGCGTGGTTTACCGTCCTGCTCGGTCGCGCCGTCTAGCGAACTGCCCGCACCGCCGGATCCACCGCCGCCTTCATCGCTCCGCATTCTGCAAGAAACTGCACCATGCTGCCCGTCAGCGTCGCGCGCGGCTCACCTGCGGCGCCTGCCCGCCCTCCATCCGCTCCCGCACCCGCCAGTTGCATCGCGCCCGTTCCCTGCGCATCGAGAACCATCTCCGCCAGCTTGCGCGCCAGCGCCAGATCGAAGGTCTCGGCGACAAAGACCATCCTTCCCCGCGTAATCAGCACCACCGGCCCCTCATCCGTCGTGTAGACCTGCTCCATCTCTCCGGCTGTCTCCGGCGCAGTCTTCTCCGCATCGCGGTCCGGTTTCAATCCTGAAAACTGCCGCCCCAGCGACCCGCTGTACATCGCCGCGAACTGCTCCGCCGATTCCGCGCTCTTCCAGATCGAGAGATACAGCAGCGCCACCGACTTCGTCGTCGCCTTCTCGGCCGCCGTTGCATTGCGCCGCTGGCCCGCCCAATAGAGGCCACCGTCCCACGCTGGCGTCAGGTCCCGCGCTGCCTGGTCGCCCGCGTAAATCTTCGCCAGAATGTGCAGGTCCAGCTCGCCCACCTGCCCGATGTCGTAGGGTTGATACGCCGCATCCACCAGCGGATGGATATTCGGCAGCAGCGGCACGCGCGCGCGCCTTCCCTGCTCATAGTCGCGCGGATTCAGAATCTCCCACGTCGAATTCGGCGGCCGGTCGAGAGTGCCGGCAAAGGCCGCCTGCTGTCCGCGGTCCATCCATACATCCTGCTCAAAGCTCAGACCATCACGATAAGGAAACAGCAGCGACTCCGACAGCAGCAGCGGCGCGCGCGCCATCACCGGCGAATCGCTCGGGTTCGTCATCTGCTGCCGGATGATCTCCACCACCTCGGGGTCCTTAATCAGGCTGCGTCCCATGGGCTTCAGCACGTTGTCCATCATCACCGCGGTCGCCTGGCCTTCGGTCACAGCCTCGCGGGCGTCATCCATCTCGTCCTTCGCCAGATGATCCGCGTCGCTCGCCGCGTCGGTGGACACGTCCTCCGGCGTCTGCGTCGACCACTTCGCCAGGTCCACATGCTGGTCCTGCAGCGCGTGCGTCAGCTCGTGGGCCAGCACCGGCTTCTGCTCGTCCGGGCTCACCCAGTCCAGCAGATTCACGGTCTTCGTCTTGGGGTCGTAATACGCTGCAATCTGCTCCTTCAGCAGTTCCAGCAGAAATGGCTTCAGGTCAAAATCACGGTCCAGCAGGCCGAACTTCTTCAGCACAATCTCGCTGCGCTGCATCCGTTTCGCGTCCTGATCCTCGTCGAACTTTTCCTGCAGATAGCTCTCGACTGCGGCACGCGTGGTCAGCTGCCGCTTGACCTCGCTCCGTACCGGCAAGCCAGTCTCCTCCGACGAAAACTTCAGCAGATCATCCACCAGGCCGAACAGCTTCTTCGCCTGCTCCGGAGTGATGCGCGCGCTCGAGCCCGGCTCGGAGTTGTTCCCCGGCGTCTGCCCGGCTCCGGGCGCCTGCTGGGCCACGGCGGCGTTGGCCCCGGCCGCCATCCCGGCGACCACCCCCAGCCACAGCCAGCGCCTCCATCCTGCTCGAACAATGGGCCTTCTCAGCATCATTACTCCTTTCACATGGCCTCCGGACCCGCAGGGTCACTTCGCCTTCCTCAAGGCTATAATCAGGATGCGGCATCGCGCGGACGCTCTAGGATTCACCCCGTGCCACGCTGGGGAAGTCTTCTCTTATGACCGAATTGGCTGTCGCGACAACGGCACTCACCACTCCGCTCGCAGCGCACTTCATCGCCGCGGGCAAGCATCCCACCCTCGCAGAATATCGCGGTGTCGCGACTGCGCGCCTGTTGGACGCACTCGAAACCGAAACAGAGGCCCTCGCCCGTTCCGCCGCCGTCCACGATCTCGGCTGGCTCCGCCACATCGGTGTTCGTGGCGAAGACCGCTTACGCTGGCTCAGCGGCATGATAACGAACACGGTGCGCGACCTCGCCTCCAACTCGGGCGCATGGAATTTCGTTCTCAACGCGCAGGGTCGCATTCTGGGTGATCTCACCGTCTGGCGCGAGGGCGACGATCTTGAAATCACGCTGGACGCCAGCCAGTACGACCGCCTCCTCGCCCATCTCGACCACTTCATCATCATGGACGACGTGGAGCTCTTCCCCCTCGGCCAGGAGCCCGGCGCGGAAGAGACCGTCCTGGGCCTCACCGGACCCGCAGCCAGTCAGGTGCTCACCCGCATGGGCCTGCCCACCCTGCCCGAGCCCATGACCGCGACGCGCATCGAGTACAACGGCCTCGATCTCTGCCTCCGCCGTACCTGGGGCACACTCGCCGAGCACTACGAGCTGTGGACGCCCATCGCCGGAATCACCCGCCTCTGGCGCAACCTCTGCACCGCCGGCGCCACGCCTGCCGGCTTCGCGGCGCTCGATGCCTTCCGCATCGCCGAAGGCATCCCCGCTTACGGCATCGATATCGCCGAACGCGATCTGCCGCAGGAAACCTCGCAGACCCGCGCCCTGCACTTCAACAAGGGCTGCTACCTCGGCCAGGAGATCGTCGAGCGCATCCGCTCCCGCGGCAATGTGCACCGCCACCTTCACGTGCTCGAACTAGATGGGCCACTGCCCCTATCCGGCACGGAGATCCTGCTCAACGGCGCGCCGGCAGGCAATATCACCAGCGCCGCGCGGCTTCCGCTGCCCGGCGGCCAACGCATCTTTGCACTGGCCATGCTGAAAGCCGAAGCAGAAACGCACAGCGAACCTCTCACCTTCGCCGCGGAAGGCTCCACAGGAACGGCTCGCATTCTCGCCGCCCCTCCGAGTCTCTCCGAAGCGACATCTTCCTGAGTCGGATTGGATACATAAGGTTATGAGCGACACCCCCAAGTTTGAAGTCATCGATCGCCGCAGGGCGAAGGCGGCAGCGGAAGAATCCGCGCCGACCCCGGAACCCCAGACGCCCGCCCCGGCCTCCGCTGAAGCCACTGCCGGTCCGCGCCTCGTCGTGCCCGAGAGCCAGCCTGAGCCTGCAGCCGCCCCACCCTCAGCCCAGGCTGGGGCTGACTCCGACGAACTGCCCGAGATGCCGCCCGCTCCCACCGCGGAAGAAAGCAGCCAGCAGAAATCCGCCTATGACGCCTCCGCGCAGCGCGTCGAAGACCTCGTCCGCGCGCAGAATCCCGCCATGGGTGCGCAGCCGCCGGTCGGCTTTGAAAATCTCGTGCAGCAACTCTATCTCTCCGCCATGATTCAGATGGGGGCAGGCACGCAGGAAGGTCAGCGCCCGCGCATCGACATCCTCGGCGCGCGCCAGACCATTGACCTTCTCGGCGTCCTCGCCGAGAAGACAAAGGGCAACCTCTCGGACACGGAAGATCGCATGCTCCAGACCGTCCTCTTCGATGTCCGCATGGCCTTTCTCGAAATCACCAACATGATTACCCTTCAGGGAGTTCAGGCGCCTCCGCCGCCCGGCAAGCGCTGACGCATGCAAGGCCTGTTCACCTTTCTCGGCACCGGCACGTCAATGGGCGTGCCCACGCTGGGCTGCGATTGCCCTGTCTGCACATCGAGCGATCCCCATGACCGCCGCCTTCGCCCCTCCGTGCTGGTGCGCTGGCAGCGGGACGCCCGCGAGCGCGTCGTCGTCATCGACACCGGCCCCGACTTCCGCGAGCAGGCGCTGCGCTCCGGCATCCGCCGCGTCGATGCCGTGCTCTACACCCACAACCACGCCGACCACATCCTCGGCCTCGACGACCTGCGTCCTCTCAGCTTCACCGTCGCCCGCGAGGGCGGAAGAATCCCCCTCTACGCATCGGATGACACCGCCGCCGTACTCACGCGCGTCTACGATTACACCTTCTCGCCCAGCGCCACCTATCCCAACCGCGCCCGCGTCGAGCTGCTGCCACTCACTGACCGCATCCATCTCCATGGCGTCGATGTCGTGCGCATCCCGGTGCTCCACGGCAGGCAGAAAATTGACGGCTTCCGCTTCGGGCGTGTCGCCTATCTCACCGACGTCAGCGACATCCCCGAGGCAAGCTTCGCCCTGCTGGAAGGACTCGATTGCATCGTCCTTTCCGCCCTGCGCCACAAGCCCCATCCCAGCCACGCCACCCTCGATCAGGCCGTCGCGTGGGCACGACGCATCGGCGCGCGCCGGACCTTCTTCACCCACATCGCGCACGAGCTTCCCCATGCCGAGACCAACCGCACGCTCCCTGAAGGCATGGAGCTGGCGTACGACGGCCTCACCTTTGCAGTGATACTCACGGTCTGAATCAATGAACACTTCCCGCGGTCAGATGATCGTCTACCGTTCGCTCGCCGAGTTGCCGCCCGGCTTCGGCCCTTCCGTTGTCACCATCGGCAACTTCGACGGCGTCCACCGCGGCCATCAGCAGATTCTCGCCGCGGCCCTCGCTCAGGCGCGCGCTCTCGGCTGTCGCGCCGTGGCTCTCACCTTCGACCCTCACCCGGATCACTACCTGCGCCCGGACCACGCACCGCTGCTGCTCACGCCGATTGACGAGCGCCTGCGTCTGCTCGCCGCCACCGGCATCGACGCGACTCTCGTGCTTCCCTTCGATGCGGCTCTCGCCGGCCTCTCCGCGCACGACTTCGTCCGCACCGTCCTCGTCGATGCCCTTGGCATCCGCGGCCTCCACGAAGGCGCCAACTTCCGCTTCGGTCACCGCGCAGAGGCCGGAGTGGCCGAGCTGAGCCGCTTCGGCGTAGAGTACGGCTTCACCGTGCACGTCCATCCCGCCGTCCATGTCCACGGTCTTGAGGTCTCGAGCTCCGCCATCCGCGAGCGCGTTGCAGCAGGCGATATGACCCGCGCCCGCTGGATGCTCGGCCACCCCTTCGCCGTCCGCTCCACGTCCGTACGCGATCGCGGCGTGGGTGCGCGCCTTCTTGTGCCGACGGTGAATCTCGCGCCGTATGCGGGGCAGCTCCCGGCCTTCGGCGTCTACGTCACTTACCTCCACGTCGGAAGCCGCCGCTTTCAGGCCGTCACCAACGTCGGCAATCGCCCCACGTTTGCGGGAGCCGGCTTCAGCGTCGAGAGTCACATCCTCGACTTCGAGCCGATCGACCTCGGCCCGGAGACACCCGTCGAGATCGAGTTCCTCCATCGTCTCCGTCCCGAGATCGCATGGCCCTCACCCGAAGCTCTCAAGGCGCAGATCTTCAAGGATGTCGCGCAGGCAAAGCGGTACTTCCGCCTGCTGTCTTTACCGCGCTGACGGGCTGGGCCGCGGGCGTCTTTTGCGACCCGTCTGCTTCTTCCGCATCGGTTTCATCGCCGGGGAACTGTTCGTCGGGCTTGTCCGCAATCGCCGCCTTCATCCACGTCATCCAGATGGGCAGAGCCGCCTTTGCGCCCGTCTCCTTTTCGCCCAGCGACTGCTCGTTGTCATAGCCCACCCACACGCCGCACGTCACCGAAGGCGAAAAGCCCAGGAACCACGCATCCGTAAAGTCGCTCGTCGTGCCCGTTTTGCCGCCCAGCGGATGATGCATCTGCGCCACCGCCGCGCCGGTTCCGTGCGCCGTCACCGCCTGCAGCAGCACCATCATCTTGCGCGCCGTATCCTCGCCAATCACTTCCTCAATCGCCGGCCGGTCCTGCCACAGCGTAATCCCGTCGTAGTTCTTCACCTTGCGAATCAGTCGCGGCGTCACGCGTATCCCGTCATTTGGAAACACCGAGTAGGAATTCACCTGCTGCTCCAGCGTGATGCCCGCCGCTCCCAGCGCAATCGGCAGATACGGCGGAATATCCGACGTCACTCCAAACTTGTGCGTCAGGTCAATCACCTTCTTGATGCCCACCCGCGCCGCCAGCTTCACCGCCGGCACGTTGCGCGACTCCGCAAAGGCATTCACCAGCGTCATCGCGCCTTTGAAGTCATTCTCGTAGTTGTGCGGCGCATAGCCGCCAAAGTTCACCGGCGCGTCCACAATGATGTCGGTCGGCTTCGCTCCGTCCTCCATCGCCGCCGCATACACATACGGCTTGAAGCTCGACCCCACCTGCCGCTCGGCCTGCGTCGCACGATTGAACTGGGACAGCGCAAAGTCCCGTCCGCCCACCATCGCCAGCACGTCGCCCGAGGTGTTGTCGATCGCCATCAACGCGCCTTGCGCGCCGCTATCCTGTTCGAGCGTTGCCCGGCGCATGGTGCCTTCCATCGCATCCGACAGGTGGACGTAGATCACATCGCCGGGCTTCACCAGCGCATCGCCCAGCCGCTGCCCGGTCCACTGCCAGTCCGGCGGCAGCAGCACAATCTCCTCATCGCCTACCCGCGCCAGAATCTCCAGCGGCATCACCCGCATAACCAGCGCATGCTCGTAGTCGCCGGCATGGCTGTTCATCGCCCAGTCGGGATGCCTGTAGCCGTCCAGCGTCAAACCCTCCGCCAGCACGTTTTCCAGATGCCCCTTCCATCCATGCCTGCGCTCATACACGGCCAGCCCGTCCAGCACGGCGCGGTTCGCCGTCTGCTGCAGGTCCATATCCAGCGTCGTCTCCACACGCAGGCCAGCCTCGTGCACCTCCTCGGCTCCAAACTGCTTCTCCAGCTCCCGCCGCACCTCTTCCTGGAACCACGGCGCAACCGACTGGTCCGGCTCGGAGAGGTGCAGGCCCAGCGGCGTCTGGCGCGCCTCTTCGGCCTGGCGATGCGTAATCACGCCATCGCTCTCCATCTCGCTCAACACCAGGTTGCGCCGCTTCAGGCACTTCTCCGGATTCAGCAGCGGCGAGTACGCCACCGGACCCTTGGGCAGTCCCGCCAGCAGCGCCGCCTCCGTCAGATCCAGATCCTTCGCGTGCTTTGAGAAGTAGAACTCCGACGCAGCCTCAAACCCATACATCCCGCTGCCCAGATAGATCTGATTTCCATAGAGCGTAAAGATCTGCTCCTTCGTGAATGCGCGCTCAATCTGGATCGCGAGAAAGGCCTCCTGAATCTTGCGCGTCATGGTGCGCTCGTCGCTCAGGAAGAGGTTCCGCGCCAGTTGCATCGTCAGCGTCGAAGCGCCCTGCACATGCGCATGTCCGCGCAGATCGTGAATCAGCGCGCCGGCGATGCGCAGCACGTTCACGCCCCAGTGCCGCTCAAAGCTCTTGTCTTCAATGGAAATCACCGCCTCGCGCAGCACCGGCGCAAAGCCGTCATAGCCCACCATCACGCGCCGTTCCAGCGCAAACGAGCCAATGACTCGCCCCTTGCGGTCATACAAGTCCGTCGTCGTCGAGGGCCGGTAGCGTTCCAGGTCGTGAATCTGCGGCAGGTCAACCGAATAGACCAGCATCAGGCCCGCGAGCGAGCCTGTCACCACCGCGAGCAGCAGCAGCGCGGCAAACGCGACTCTGCTCGTAATCTTCCACCCGCGCGGCTGCGGTTTACGCGTGCGCTCGCGCGAATCCGTCTCCAGCAGATGGCTCCGGCCCAGTCCGCGCGTCTCATAAGGTTTGTGGGGGGTGGCGCCCAAGGGTTTCGAGCCTCGCGGACGCTGCATTTGCTCGCGCGTTGCAGCGCCTCACTCCCTCAGGCTAGCACGGCGCACAGCCACAAACGCATAGCCGCGGGTCACGCGAACCACGACCTGCAAGGGCGCTCTTGCGCGCTCGAATCTTTTTTGTATTAGCTCGTCTTGGCCTTCAGCAGATCCAGCGCCTTGTTCAGCGCCTCGTCGCCCTTCGGCTGGGTAATATCAAAGGCATCGTCTTCCGACTGGTCGATCTGCACATTCGGCGTCACGGCCTCGTCCTGAATCTTCTTCCCATCCGGCCCTTCATACTTGGCAACCGTCAGCAGCAGCGCCGCGCCATCCGGAAGCTCCAGCGTCTTCTGCACGCTGCCCTCGCCAAATGTCCGCTCGCCCACCACATCGCCGCGATGGTCGCCTTCAATCGCATCCGCCGCCAGCTCCGCCGCGCCATACGTTCCGCGATTCACCAGCACCGCCATCGGCGCGCTGGTGATGAACTTCGCCGGATCGGCCGCGAAGGTTTGCACTGGAACCTTCTGCCCCGTCAGCGTCGCCAGCGTTCCCTGCTGAATAAAGAAATTCGCCAGCCGCAATCCCTCCGCCGCATCGCCGCTCGTGCAATCGCGCAGATCCAGCAGAATCTTCTCGCCCTTCGGCGCGGCCTTCAGTTGCGCGGCGATGGAGTCCACCCGCGGAGTTGAAAGCGTTCCCGGCTTCAGATACAGAATCGTCGAGTTCTCATATTGCTGCTCGCCCAGCGCAGGCTCCGCCGCAACCGCCCGCGTCAGCGTCACCTTGTCCGGGTCCGCCTTGCGCGGCCGCACCACCGACATCGTCACCGTCGTCCCCGGCTTGCCCTCCAGCATGATGCGAATCACCGCCAGCGAGAGCTCCCGCGTTGACTGGTCCCCGATCGACTCGATCACGTCGCCGTCTTCCAGATGCTCCTTATCGGCAGCGGAACCCGGCGCAATACTCACCACCGTCGCATAGCCAAAGCGCTTCGAAACCATAATACCTACCTGCGCCACTCCGGTCGAAGGCCTGTCTTTGTAAATCTTGTATTCGGTCGCGGTCAGATAGCTCGAATCCGGATCGAGCGACTCCAGCAGTCCGTGCAGCGCGCCATTGGTCACGTCGTTCAGACTCGGCGTCGTCACATAGTCGCTCTGGATGCGCTTCAGCACCTCGGCATACACGTGCAGCTGCTGGTAGGCGCCGTCCTGCCCGCCCGCGTGGACGCCGAAAAATCCAACCTGCCCCAGGGCAAATCCCAGGCCAAGCGCCGCAAACACACCTGCCGCCACCACAAACGCGATACGCTGAAACAGTCGAGACACAGACACCACCGGGAGCGGTCCTCAGGGGAGCAGACCGCACCTGCCTTATAGACGCAATGATAGCCCATCCGGCGCTGAAGACACCCCTGCGCATCCCCGCGCACCCGAGCGAGCGGCTATCTGTTTCTGGATCAGTGGTCCGGAGGGTTACTGGTGGCGGAGGGCAGGATCGAACTGCCGACCTACGGGTTATGAATCCGTCGCTCTAACCATCTGAGCTACTCCGCCTTACGGAGAACGCCGCGAACGCGGCGTCTGCTTCGATGATACGGTTGCGCGGGGGCAAGGTCAAACCGGAACGGAACCTTATACTTGATGTGGCATGAGCACGTTTCTACCCGTCGACGAGCAACTCGATCTCCTCCAAAAAGGCGCCGCTGAAATCATCCGCGTCTCCGATCTCCGCGAACGCCTCGAAGAGAGCCGCAAAGCCGGCCGCCCTCTGCGCATCAAGGCCGGATTCGATCCCACCGCGCCCGATCTCCACCTCGGCCACACCGTCCTCATCCGCAAGCTGCGCCATTTCCAGCAGCTCGGCCACACCGTCATCTTCCTCATCGGCGACTCCACCGCGCTCATCGGCGACCCCACCGGCCGCAACGTCACACGCAAGCCCCTCACCCGCGAGCAGATCAACCAGAACGCCGAAACCTACAAGGCCCAGATCTTCAAGCTCTTGGATCCCGCGCGCACCGAGGTCCGCTACAACTCCGAGTGGCTCGACAAGCTCGGCTACGCCGGGCTGATCAACCTTTCCGCCAAGGTCACCCTCTCGCAGATGCTCGACCGCAAGGATTTCCTCAATCGCTTCCAGGCCGAGCAGGACATCTCCCTCCATGAGCTGCTCTATCCCCTCGCGCAGGGCTACGACTCCGTCATGCTCAAGAGCGACGTCGAGCTGGGCGGCACCGACCAGAAGTTCAACCTTCTCATGGGCCGCGAACTCCAGCGCAAGGAAGGCCAGCCCGAGCAGATCGTGCTGATGATGCCCATCCTCGAAGGCCTCGACGGCGTGCAGAAAATGTCGAAGTCGCTCAACAACGCCATCGGCATCAACGAGCCCCCGGCCGAAATGTACGGCAAGCTCATGTCCATCTCCGACGAACTCATGGGCAAGTACTGGGTCTTCCTCACCGACCTCAAGCAATCGGAAATCGACGCCATGAAGGCCGACATCGCCTCCGGCGCGCTCCACCCCATGGACGCCAAAAAGCGCCTCGCCTTCACCATCACCGCAGGCTTCCACGGCGAAGCCGCCGCACACACCGCCGCCGACAACTGGGCAAAAATGTTCCAGCAGAAAGATGTCTCAGAGGATTTGGAAGAGGTGGCCGTTGCCCTAACAGATGTGGCTGGACCGGAAGCGAACAGCGTGCGCTTGCATAAGCTGCTAGTGGTGCTAGGACTGGCAGTTTCAAATTCTGAAGCTAACCGTAAGATCGCCGAGAGAGCAGTACGGATTGACGGCGACGTAGCCTGCGATTCAATCGTGATGCTGCCTTCATTTCCAGCACGCATCGTGGTTCGGCTTGGGCGGCGCGCTCGAGTAGCAGTGATTGCGTCGAGGTGACATTCTCAGTGAATCTAGTGGCCGAGCTTCGATAGACGCTGCGTGATTGCTCTATCAATCAGTTGCTGTACAGTCAGAGCGACATTGCGGAACTCGAATCGCTGTGCAAAATTTATTGGCCCCAATTCAAGGAATAGTTTGCCGAAGACCTCATCTGCAAAACTGCTTGAAACTAAAGGAATATCGGTGAAATCTATAATTATTCGTTGACCGTGGCACATGCGGATGAGATTCAAAAGCCTGTTTCTCACGGGCGTGCCTGCTAGTCGGCTTCCGAAAGATGTGGCTTGGTCTTGCATGGAAAACAGAACCTCATGTCGGCCATGCTGTTCGTATGTTGTCTCGACAAAATCGGTGGGGATGTGCTGGCGACCACCGAAACTTAATGCCTCGGC
>JBBIVH010000038.1:8914-17676 GCA_037439805.1 Acidobacteriaceae bacterium | reverse complement strand
GACGATCTCGTGGCCGGGGCGGTTGTAGGTGGCGGCGAGATGCTTTTCCGCCATCGCCATGCCGACGGCCATCGCGACGCCCTGCCCGAGCGGGCCGGTGGTAACTTCCACGCCTTCGGTGTCGCCGTATTCGGGATGGCCGGGCGTGTGGGAGTGCCACTGGCGGAAGCTCTTGAGGTCATCGAGGGTGAGCTTGTAGCCGGAGAGAAAGAGCGAGCCGTAGAGCAGCGCGGAGGCGTGGCCGTTGGAGAGGACGAAGCGGTCGCGGTCTGCCCATTTGGCGTGCGCTGGATTGTGGCGCATGAGCTTGTGGTAGAGCAGGTAGGCGATGGGGGCGCAGCCGAGCGGCGCGCCGGGATGGCCGCTTTTGGCCTTTTCGACGGTGTCGACGGCCAGCAGGCGCAGGGTGTCAATGGAAAGCTGATCGAGAGAAGTGGCCGCAGTGGTGGTCATTGGCGGAGATCCAAATCCTTTCGGTGGGTTGGGCCGGGTGAGAGTACGCGCGATTACTCAGTGGAGGGTGTTGCTGGCGGCGGGTCGCCCAGAATCTTTACCTCTACATTGTAACCAAGCCATGTGCCCGCATCGGTCCAGTGGAGGGTCCAGACGAGCGCGCCGGATTGCAGAGCGGCGGTCTGGATATCGGCGCTGAAGCCTGCCGAACCAAAGCTCTGGCATTCCATCGTGTGGACGGTGTTCCAGTTGTCCGGCGACCAGACAAGGTCAAAGCGTTCAGGATCGAGGATGCGCAGGGTGTCGCCCGCGGCGATGTGCTGGATGGGCCTGCGGCGGCTGTAGATCTCGAGGTTGAGGCGCTTGCGCGGAGCGCCTTTTGGCTCGGCATAGCGCGCGTAGACGGGGTCAATGCGGTCGAAGACCTTGCCGTCGAGGGCAGAGCGCAGGAGCTTGAGGTATTCGGCATGCGCCCAGACGAGCGGCACGGCGGAGCCGGCGGGTTGACCCATGACGAGGCCCATGGCGGGACGGTTGGGTTCATCCCAGACCTGCTCGGGCAGAAGCTGGCCCCTGGTGGCGAAGGCTTCCACGGTGCGGATGAGCGGTGCGATGTCGCGGCCTGCGGCAAGCTCGTAGTGGGCGCGCTCGCCGGTGAGCAGCGGCCACACGCGACCTTTGCCCACGCCAAGGTAAGGGCCGCCATCTTCGCGCTGGCCGTAACCATCCCCGTTGTAGCGAATCCAGCCGGGCCCTTGCGGCAGGCCACGCTTGAGCACAGCATCGACGACCTTAAGTGAATCGACGATGAGAGGATCCTCGGCGCGGCGCACGCCGTAACGGACGAGTTCGAGGAAGCCGGCATCGATAATCTCGCGGGCCTCGAAATCGGCGCGCGTACCGGGCGGCCGGCTCTGCAGATGGAGCGTCTCGGTGCAGCTCTGCTCCGAGGCGTAGGCCGCGCCGCTCTCCGGGGGACGAATGCGCATGTAATGGCGGCGCACCTCGGGCAGGAGGACGCCGTAGTTGGTCACGGTCCAGTCTTCGAGGTGGCCTTCAATCCAGTCGGCGAACTCTTCGATGAAGGTGGCGAGTTCGTCGGAGGCGTGGGCGCGCAGAATCTCTGCCGCGCAGATGAGGCTGGCGATGACGGCTGCGAGCGTGGAAGGTGAGTAGCCCGCGTTTTCTTCCCACCGCTCCTGCTGGGTGATGGGGGCGTGGCGCACGAGGAAGCCTGCGGCGCGCTCAACGAAGGGCAGAATGTCCATCTGGCCGAGTGCGTCGGCTTTCCAGAGTCGGAAGGCGAGTATCAACGGGAAGGCAACCTCGTCGAGCTGCAGGCCGGACCAGTAGGGGCGTCCGTTGACCCAGAAGTTCTGCGCAAAGCCGCCGTTGGGCTGCTGCGTGCAGGCGAGATAAACGAGCGCGCGGAGAGCCGTCTCCTTATGACCGCAGGCCATGAGCGCCGTGGCGGTCTGCACCATGTCGCGTGTCCAGACGAGGTGGTAGCCGCCGAGGTCGTCGTCACCCTTGGCCTGTCCCCACGGAATGGACATGGAGGCAACAAAGGCTCCGGAGTAGGTCTTATCCTCGTGGGCGAGGAGGAGGTTGTGGCTGGCGGCCATGAGCTTGCCGTCGTCGCCGGATCTGGCAGCGAGCCAGGTGGGGTTGGCCACGCGCTCCCACTGCTCAATGAAGCGCTGGCGCTGCTGGACAAAGGGAACAGTCAGCGAAGAGACCGTCTTCTGCAGTGCGGTGTGGTGGCCGTCGCCGATGCCGATGCCGACGGTGCAGGTGCGCGCGTGGCCGTCGCCGGGGGGCAGATTGAGCTCGCCAAAGAGAGCAATGTTGCCGCCGGTGGCGGAGCCGAACTCCCAGTCCATCGTGAAGTTGTCTGTGAGGTCGCGCCAGCCGTCGCTGGCGCCTACAAAGCCGCAACTGACGCGGGAGAAGCCGCAGTTTGCGCCGAGGGCAAGCGACCATTGATTCTTCCAGGCGAGCAGCATCTTGTGGCCGGCGATATCCACGGCGCGTGCGTTGTTTTCTGCGCCGCCGCCGTCGAGGCGAGGCGCGAGCAGAGCGTAGACCTTGAGACGCGGCAGCAGCTCAGGAAGCCCTTCCAGCCGCAGATGGATGAGAACCGCGCACTGGTGCGGGTCGGCGATGATCTCCTTGGTCAGCGTGTAGCGGCCGTCGGGCTCGCGGTTGATGTAGCGGACGCCGAGCGCCTCGGAGTGGATGGTCTCGAAGCTGGAGATGAGGTGGCGCTTTTCCTCGTGGCAGAAGCTCTCGCCATCGGTGATGAGGAACTCCATGTCGCGCATCTGGGGGCGATCGATGGTGGGGTGGTAGATCTCGTTGAGGATGCCGTGCGAGGTGGTGAACCAGACGCGGCTGGCGGCGGAGTAGGCTGTGCCAACGGCGTCTTTCACGCTGGATGTCCAGCGCGGGGGCAGGCCGGGCGCGCCAAAGGCCTCACCCTGCTGCGTCAGCCAACGGTAGCGGGTCTGCTGGGTCAAGAGATTCTTCCGGGTGTGGAGATGAAAGCGGGTACGAGCAACATAATCCGACAAAGATAGGGATGTATGGAATGACCAGAAGGTTTCTTGGCCGGATTTTTATGAACCGCGAACCCGGAGGAGTTCGGCGAGCATCCATCCAGGTAGACGGACACCCGGATATGGGATGATGGCTGTGCAGCCTGTGGGAGCCCTGGCCCGTATGGGTCGCGAGGGCAAGCCCAAAACCTTTTTGACCTGCAAGCCGCGGCGCCGGTCATCTCGTGCGCTGCTGCCTGTGCTTGTGATCCGTAATGAAACGTGAATGAAGGAGATTCCCCGATGGCTTACGAACTTGCACCTCTGCCCTATGACTATGCCGCGCTGGAGCCGTTCATCGACTCCGAGACGATGCACCTGCACCACGACAAACACCACCAGGCCTATATCAACAATGTGAATGCCGCGCTGGCGAATCATCCGGCGCTGGCCGCAAAGTCCGTGGACGACCTGATTCGCGACCTGAACGCCGTGCCGGAGGAGATTCGGGGTGCGGTGCGGAACAACGGCGGTGGCCACTCAAACCACACCATGTTCTGGAACATTATGGGCAAGCCGGGCACGGCCGGCGTGGGCGGAGCGCCAACGGGCGAACTGGCCGCGAAGATTGCGGCGGACTTTGGCGACTTCGAGACCTTCAAGAAGACCTTCAATGAGACGACGGCGAAGCAGTTCGGCTCCGGGTGGGGCTGGCTGGTGCTCTCCGGCGGCAAGCTGAAGGTGACGACGACCGCCAACCAGGACTCGCCGCTGAGCCAGGGGCTATATCCGATTCTGGGCAACGATGTGTGGGAGCACGCCTACTACCTGAAGTACCAGAACCGCCGCCCGGATTATCTGGCCGCGTGGTGGAACGTGGTGAACTGGAACGAAGTAAGCAAGCGCTTTGCGACGGCAAAGGGCTGAAAACGCGGCTCGTTCTTTGCTCCGGCCTCGTCCGATATGGCGCGGGGCCTGAGCGCTGCGCAGGTTACCTGAGAACACTGCGTGCGGCAGCCGCGCAACTCCTGACGCAAAGTGTGTGTCTAAACGGGCAGAACGATGAAACGACCAATCACCATCCTCACGCTTCTTCCAGTCATCGGGCTCCTGGCCTGCGGCCCTGACGCAACCTCAATGGCCGAGGCGGCCCAGTCCGGTTCGTTTGCGATTACCCAGCGCAGCCTGAATGTGGGCACGGCCAATTACCAGTTCACCCGCACGCGCGATGGTTATAACTCGACTTCGCTCGTGAAGGTTTCGATGAAGGGGCTGGAATACGCGCTCTCAAAGGACGAGCAACTCAACGCGGCGAGCCAACTGCAGCATGCGCAGATCAGCGCGACGGTGAACAGCCAGGCCGTCACGGTGACGGCTGCGCCGGACTCCGCGCAACTGCTGCTGAATATGTCGGCAAACGGCAAGAGCAGCACGGCGCGGCTCGCGCAGCATGCGGCGGCGGTGTTCCTTCCCGATGTAGATCCGGGCGCGCTGCAGACGATGCTGACGCTTGCAGCGGCGCACAATAACCGCAACCTTTGGGCGATTGTGCCGAAGGGCCAGGGCGCGGTGTTGCCGATACAACTGGCGACCTACGCGGATGAGCAGGGCACGCTGGATGGACGAAACATCACGGTGCATCACCTGGTTTCGACCATCGGGCAAGACATCACGGACCTGTTCGTGGGTCCGCAGAATCAGTTGCTGCAGGCCGAGCTGCGAACCGAAGGACTGGCGCTGGTGCATCAGGGGTTCGTGCTGGCTCCGCCGGCCAAGCCGATTGCACCGCCGAACATGCCGAGCGGCCCGCCGCCGGGCGCACAGCAAGGAGCGCAACAGGGCGCGCCAAACGGAGCCGCCAACGGAGCCTCGGGCCAGCAGCAGTATCCGCAACAGTATCCGCAGCAGCAGTAAGCAGCAGAGTCACAGCGTTACAGCGCGCGGGCCGCGGCGATGGCCGAGGCCCATGCCCACTGGAAGTTGAACCCGCCAAGATGGCCGGTGACGTCCACCCCTTCTCCAATGAAAAACAGGCCTGAGACCGTGCGCGCCTCCATGGTGCGCGCGTGGATCCCGTTGGTGTCGATGCCGCCCGCTGTGACTTCGGCCTTCTCGAATCCCTCGGTGCCGGTGGGATGAAACGGCCACCGGTGTAGCGCGCGCTCGTGCGCATCGAGTGCGGCATTCGACCAGCCGGAGGGTGCGGCGGTGGCGGCGAGATGCGTTGCAAGGCGCTGCGGAAGCTGTTCGCCGAGAGCACGGCGCAACGCAGCGACATCGCGGCGGGCGTTGGTTGCATGGAGCGGTGCGAGCAGCTTGGTCTCAGGTGCAAGATCGACGTGGAGCGCCTCGCCAGGCTGCCAGTAGCTGGACGCCTGCAGGATGGCCGGGCCGCTGAGGCCGCGATGCGTGACGAGCATCTTCTCGCGGAAGTGCGGGCCACGCGCGGCATGAGCTTCGACCATGGCGGAGACGCCGCTGAGCGCGGTCCATGCGGCCTCCGGCGGACCGAGGACGAGCGGCACGAGCGCGGGACGCGGCGGAACGACGGCGAGACCGAACTGGCGAGCGAGATCGTAGCCGAAGCCGGAGGCGCCGAGCTTGGGAACGGAGAGTCCACCGGTGGCGACGACGAGCGCGGGCGCGGTGAACTCGCCCTGCGACGAGGTGACGTGAAAATCGCCTTCGCGCTCGACCCGAATATCGCGGGCATTGAGGATGAGATCGACGCTGCCGTTGAAGGCGCGGGCGCGTTCGCACTCGGCGAGGAGCAGGTTGAGAATCTCGCGCGCGGCGCGGTCGCAGAAGAGCTGGCCGAGGGTCTTCTCATGCCAGGGGATGTGGTGGCGCTCGACGAGTTCGAGGAAGTGGCGCGGCTCGAAGAGCGCAAGCGCGGACTTGGCGAAGTGGGGGTTGGCGGAGAGGAAGTTCTGCGGCGAGCAGTGAATGTTGGTGAAGTTGCAGCGCCCGCCGCCGGAGATGAGAATCTTGCGGCCGGGTTGCGCGCCGTGTTCGAGCAGAGCGACGCGGCGGCCGCGCTGGCCGGCCATGGCAGCGCAGAAGAGTCCGGCAGCGCCCGCGCCGAGAATGAGTACGTCGAACGAACGCGGCGCGGTGGGCATGAGTGTATTGTCGCCGACACGCGCGGCGAGGGTGGGTGCTTACTCGTCGTCGCGGAACATGGGGTGCGGGATGAGGTGGCGGTAGTCCTCCTGGTGGGCGTCATCGAGGCAGGCCTCGATGATGCGATGGCCGAGGGGGTCGAGGTCGGGCACTTGAAACTGCCGCAGCTCGCGGGCGAAAAAGTCGCGCCACTGACGGCAGCCTTCCTCGTAGATCTCGGCGCCGCCCTGGAGCTGCTCTTCCACGTGGAGAAAGACGCGCGGGATCATGGAGCCTTCGACGCGAATCTGGCTGGGGATGTAGCCGAGCAGCGGACAGATGGCTTCATCGACCTGCTCGCGCCCGAAGCGGGCGCTGCCGCGGCGGGCGAGGTATTCGCGGGCGATCCACTCGGCCATGAAGCCGACCTTCCACGCGCCGATGTACTGGTTGGGGATGAGGACATAGCGCGTTTCGGGTGTTGCGACGATCTGGCGGAGCAGCAGGTTGGCCTGATCGACGCGGCGGCCGGTGGCGAAGGCCCAGTAAGAACCGACGCCCTCGGACTGCATCTCGCGGGACTTCTGCGTCTGGATGCTGGGGTTGGCGTGGCCGCGCGGAGCGACGAGTCGCCAGAGCCAGGCAAGCGCGGGGCTGAGCACGTGCAACATGCCGAGGATGCCGTAGAGGGGACTGTCGCGATGGGTGGGCGGGCAGCGCACGCCAAAGCTGCGCACGTCCACGGCGCGCGTGCCGGTAAGGATGTCCTCAATCATGCGGCGCGGCAGGATGACGCGCGGATTGGGGCAGAGCTTGCCGGGCGCGTCTTCAACGTGTTCCCAGGTGAGGCAGTTGCCGCCGGGCACGATGTAGTGGTTGAGGAAGATGAGCGGCTCAGGCGGGTCAATGCAGAGGCGCTCGAGGTTGGGCGCGGTGCCGTAGCGGCGGATGTGATCGACGCGGACAAACCAGGCGTTTTCCGCATCGGCGATGGTGAGGCGGCCGCCGCGCTGGTAGCTGGGATGCGCGCAGGCCATGTCGTCGGCGATGGGCCGCAGATGGCAGGCTTCGGGCAGGTTGAGCGTGCGCTCTTCCTGCGTGATGACGTTGCGGCCGATGAGGAGGCGGCCGTCTTCCATGCGGTGGATGTGCTCAGTCATCTCGCTCTTGCCGCCGCCCGAAGCGCCCTCGTGCATGAGGACCAGTTGATTCTCGTAGGGCGTAACGACGGCGACGGCGGCGCAGTGGTTGGTGGTCCAGCCCTCCCGCTCGCCGCGGTCAAGGAGCATGGAGTAGACGCCTTTTTTGGCGCTGGGACCGGGGTAGAGGTTGTAGGCGAAGATCTCCTGATGGGTGGCGGTGCGATCGTGCACGACAATCTGACGGCCGCCGAAATGCGTGTGGCGGAAGGGCGGCGCGACAAAGAGCACGCCGCCGGTGATGCGGAAGCCTGCTGGTACGCGGCTGCGCGGAATCATGCCCTGCAGGTCAGCGAGCGTTGCGGCGAAGAAGGCCGCGGGGCGCGGCACGATGAGCAAGGAGCCGTAGCCGAGCGCGTCCGTCCCCGCATAGAAAGGGACGACGACGAGTTCCTGCGTCCTGAGCCAGTCAAGAGTCTGACGGCGGGTGGCGTCAAAGGATTCCGCGAACCGCTGCGCGTAGGTGGGCTTGTCGGTTGGGAGAGAGTCGCCGATGACCATGGCGTCAGGGTCGCGACGGCGCATGGCGGGGTTGGGAAAATTGATGGCGAGGCCGTTGCGGGCCTTGGTGATGACGGCTTCGACGATGCGTCCGATGCCTTCGGCCTGAAAGACGGCCTCATAGACGCCGTGGTCCTCGCGGTTTCCATGACGCCAGTCGGTGGAGCCGGTGGCGCGGCCCAGCGACCAGTCGAGGAGCTGATGGCGATCTTCGGGAACCTGCACGAGCGGAGCGGCGGCGAGGACGTCGCGCACATGCGGAGGCAGATCCATCGCGGACCAGGAGGATTGGAAGTCAACGAGAGGTTCACTGGCGGCGGCGATGGTCATGAAGACACGCTTTCCGTGGCCGGGAGACTCCGACCTTGGTGTGGGTTTTCAGGAAGCGCCCGGAGCGGGTTGAGCGCCAAAGAAGGTACATAATTTTTATCTCACAGGAGGGGAGAACTGGCAGTGCGCTGGGTCACAAACGCGCAAAGTGGTGGCGGGCAAGGGCGAGCGCCTCTTCAGAGGTGGTGACGGCTCCATCGAGCTGGGCGTCTTCGATGGCGCGCAGAACTTCTTTGAAGCGCGGACTAGGTGCGTAACCGGCGGCGATGAGGTCGCGGCCGGTGAGCAGAGGCGCGGGGCGCACGGCTTCCTCGGGGATGGCGAGGAAGCGCTCGCGGACGAACTCCCAGTTGTCGAGGTTGCCGGTGGCGGCGAGGCAATCCATTTTGTGCAGGGCGAGATGCTCGTCGAAGCGGTCGAGGCGGAAGAAGCGTTTGAGCGTCGAGTCCTTCATGCGCGGCGCATCCATGAAGCGCATGTGGTGCTCGATGAGGGCGAGGATCTGACGGGTTTCGTCGTTGGAGAAGCGGAAGCGACGGCAGATGTCGGCGGCGATGGCCATGCCGACCTCGACGTGGCCGTCGAAGCGGATGCGCTCGGCCCGGCGGAAGGTGGAGGGTTTGCCAACGTCGTGGAGCAG
>JBBIVH010000038.1:0-8814 GCA_037439805.1 Acidobacteriaceae bacterium | reverse complement strand
ACGCGCTCGCGGCTGACGGCGTGGATGCGGTGGGCGAGGTGGCGCATGGCGGCGTGGGTGGCCGGTTCGAGGTTGAAGCCGAAGCGCGCGGCAAAACGCACGGCGCGGAGCAGGCGCAAGTGGTCCTCTTCCAGGCGGCGCTCGGGGCGGCCGATGGCGCGGAGGATGCCAGCGTCGAGGTCGGCGAGGCCGCCGACGTGGTCGATGACGGCTCCTGCGGGGAGCGGGCCTTTGGCGAAGCTTTGCGGGTCGATGCCGAGTGGATCGAGCAGGAGACCGTTGATGGTGAAGTCGCGGCGCTGGACATCTTCTTCGGCGCTGAGGGTGTAGCGGACTTCGTCGGGACGGCGGCCGTCGGAGTAAGCGCCGTCGGAGCGGAAGGTGGCGACCTCAATGGCCACCTGCGGTGGGGCGGACTCTTTGGATGCACCCTCCGGCTCGGAAGCCACGAGGACGACGCCGAAGTGGGCGCCGACGGCGAAAGTGCGCGGGAACATGTCGAGGACGACGTCGGGGCGGGCGCTGGTGGCGATGTCGTAGTCCTCGGGCTCGCGGCCGAGGAGCAGGTCGCGGACGCAGCCCCCGGCGAGGTAAGCCTCAAAGCCCGCGGCGCGCAGCGTGGCGAGGATGCGGCAGGCGGCGGCGAATTGGTGCGAGGCGGGCATGGGTGCTGGATGTATTGTCGCGCGGTTGCGCGCCGGAGGGACAGTCCGCAAAGGAGCCGCCAATATCCGCAATATTGGACAGATGCGACGGCGTGTTACCAGAGGAGGGTACTGATGTTCTTTCCTCTCGTATTCCTGCGAGCTGAGCAATAGAATTACGCGGTGTTTGTGCTTAAGCGCAAAGCCGGAAGTGATTCCGACTTCGGCCATGCGGCAACGACCAATCACAGCCATCTTTGAATGGTGCGCTCCATTAAGGGCGGGAGGATGACATGGGCGTGACGACGGACCTGAGGAAATACCTTTACCGTGCTGAATTTTGCAGCGAACTCGTTCTGCGATACAAGCGCTTCGAGATACTGTGTGAAGCAGGGTTGCGCACTGCTGTCGCTAATCTGCTCCATGAGAAGCTTCAAGAATTTGGCGATTCTGCAAAGGGCTACCGAGTAGCTCCCGAGGTGCGCCTTAAGGAAATGAACGTCATCCCAGACGTGCTGATTTGGAAGAATAATGATCCTCGCATTTGGATCGAGTTGAAGGACACGAAACGATTCGAAGCGAAGAAAGCCCAGGCGGACTGGCAGAAGCTGCGACACTACTGCAAGAAATGCCCGACGGTGAAGACTGGCTATCTCATCTATGTTGCGCGCCAAAGCGATGGTGACATCTCAATCCGGCGTGACCGACAGACTACGAACCTGTGGCCGATCAGGATCCCACTCGAACAACATATCGTGGATTTTGAGAGATGGGATAAGGAATACGAACGAAGGGCGCACTACTTGCCTTCTAAGCCAAAGACAAAAGGTGGGTCGACGCAATCCAAAGCGCGTTCGGCGAGATGATGATCAATCTCCTCGTGCCAGGAATGCCCGTTGCAAGGAGCCGCGTCAAAGCCATCCCACTACACTGAAGATATGGGACGAGGCCTGATTCTCGGCATTGAGTCGTCGTGCGACGAGACGGCGGCGGCGGTGGTGGAGCGCGGGGCGCGCACGCTGTCGTCGGTGGTGGCTTCGCAGATTGCGACCCATGCGCGCTACGGCGGGGTGGTGCCGGAGCTGGCCAGCCGCGAGCATCTGCGGGCGATTGTGCCGGTGGTGCGGGCGGCGCTGGCCGAGGCTGGCGTGGCGCTGGGCGACCTGGACGCGATTGCGGTGACGAGCGGTCCGGGGCTGGCGGGCGCGCTGCTGGTGGGCATCACGTATGCCAAGGCGCTGGCCTATGCGCAGGAGTTGCCGCTGGTGGCGGTGAATCACCTGGAGGGGCACATCCACGCGGTGCTGCTGAATGAGCGGCAAACGGCGACCGGAGCGGCATCGCTTTCCCAGGTCACAGAAGCGAGACCTGGGGCACCCGGTGAAGCGTTGCCGATCAAAGAGGAACAGGCGTTGGCGCTGGTGGTTTCTGGCGGGCACACGCACCTGTATCTGGCGGAGCCGGTGAGCGGGACGTGGCATTACCGGCTGGTGGGGCGCACGCTGGACGATGCGGCGGGCGAGGCCTATGACAAGGTGGCGAAGCTGCTGGGGCTCGGTTATCCGGGCGGGCCATGGATCGATGCGCTGGCGCAGTTTGGCGATGCGCGGGCGGTGCCGTTTTCCTTCGCACAGGTGAAGACGAAGGCGCACCTGACGGGCAAGACGCCGCGGACGAAGGCGGCGAAGACGGCGCCGATTGCCGAGCTGGACCCGCATTTTCTGTTTTCGTTCAGCGGCATCAAGACGGCAGTGCTGCGCTATGTGGAGCTGCACGGGATGCGCACGGAGGCGCAGGCTCGGGTTCCGCGGATGCTGGCGCTCGGCCACATCCCCGCTACGCGCGAAGAGGCGCTGGCGCTGTGTCCGCAGGCGGCGCTGGATCTGATTGCGAGCTTTCAACATGCCGTGATTGGCGACCTGATGAAGAAGACCTTTGCGGCGGCCGAAGCGCTGGGCGCGGCGCGCGTGCTGGTAACGGGCGGCGTGGCGGCGAACCGGGAGCTGCGGGAGCGGTTCACTGCAGAGGCTGCGCGGCGCAGGCTGGCGATTGCGTTTCCCACGCGGGCGCTTTCGACCGACAATGCTGCGATGATTGCGGCGGCGGCGTGGCCGCGGTTTGTGGCGGGTGAGTTTGCGCCGGAGAGCCTGACGGCGGACCCGGCGCTGGCACTGGGACGGTAGGGCTGCCTGCGTCCACCGCAAAACTTTCCCAGATGCTGTTTCCACCGGGCAATTTTTACAATCCAGGAAAAATTTGCGTGGTGACACAAATCCAGGTGCGGCGGCGGTCTGAGCATAAGTATTTTATTTGGTTTAACTTAAAAGTATTCATTGATTCGGTGGATTAGGCAAGTTAATTGCTAAGTAGTTACCAGAAGTAAGGCTCCGTTCATCTGCGTACCAGTTCACCTTTGGTTCGAGTTTGCCGATGACGTCCTTGTAGAAAGGAAACTACATGGCGACTCAGGTTCTTGGCAGTCGGGAGATGGATGAACTGGACGTTTCGGCGTGGTCTGGGTTTCTGCCCCAGATGCTGGACAGTTGTGAGATGGAAGATCTTGCGGAGGACGAGGCTTCGCGCTTCTCACCTGGAAAGGCGCTGCGCGGCGCGCGAGGTCTCCTGGTTGCACTGAGCCTTGAAGCCGGCATTCTCCTTTCGGCATTTTTCGTCTGGCAGATCATTCGCAGCTTACGGTAATTGAGCCAAGGGTCTCCCCCTTATTTGCCCGCCGTCTTGCCGGTAGCGCTGTTGCTGCCTGGCTCCGGCGGGCTTGCTGTATCCGCGTGCTCCCCCTCATCCGGTACACTTCTCCCAGTCTGAATCGATCCCGAGGGAAGCCTGCGGATGTCCCAGCTTTATGTAGCTGTTCTGACGGTTATTGTGGTGGTGCTGCTGGCCGTCGCCCTCTATCGCGCCACGCGCGTGAAGTCCAAGGCGGATTATCTGGTGGCGGGGCGTTCGCTGCCGGCACTGGTGCTGGTGCTGACGCTGCTGACCTCGTGGATTGGCGCGGGATCGCTGTTTGCGGGGGCGGAGAATGCGTATCGCAACGGCTTTGCGGCGCTGTGGCAGCCGGCGGGCGGCTGGCTGGGGCTGCTGCTGATCTACTTCATTGCGCCGCGGGCAAGGAAGTTTGCGCAGTTCACGCTGCCGGACCTGCTGGAGGCGCGCTACAACCAGACGGCGCGCGTGCTGGGGACGTTTGCCATTCTCTTTGCCTATGTGGGCATCACGAGCTACCAGTTCAAGGGCGGCGGCAATGTGCTGCACCTGATCTTTCCCGACGTTGTGACGCCGGAGCTGGGCACGTACATCGTGGCGGTGTTTGTGATTGTGACAACGGCGCTCGCGGGGATGTCGTCGGTGGCGTATATGGATGTGGCGATCGGCTCGCTGGTGACGGTGATCTGTATCGCGGCGACGCCGATGCTGTTTCATCGCGCGGGCGGATGGACGGGGCTGCACGCGGCGCTGCCCGCAACGCACTTTGAGGTGCTGGGCAACCTGACGTTCGCGCGGGCGATGGAGTTCCTGGTGCCGACGCTGCTGCTGATGCTGGGCAACCAGGTGATGTATCAGAAGTTTTTCTCGGCGAAGAGCGAGCGCGACGCGCGGGTCTCTGTGGTGGGCTGGATTATGGGCACGGTGCTGCTGGAGACGCTGATCGTGGCGATTGCGGTCTTCGGATCGGCGCTGTATCCCACGGGCGAGGCGGCGCAGCAGCCTTACGAGATTATTCCCTACACGGCGCGGCACGGCCTGCCGGCGCTGATGGGGGCGCTGCTGCTGGGTGCAGTGTTTGCGAAGGTGATCTCGACGGCGTCGAACTATCTGTTTTCGCCGGCGACGAATCTGATTCAGGATGTCTTTGTGCGCTACATGGCGCCGGATGCCTCGAACAAGCGGGTGCTGATTGTGTCGCGGCTGGCGGTGGTGCTGCTGGGATGCTGGGCGCTGTATCAGGCGGTGTATGCGCAGAGCATTCTGGAGAAGATGCTGTGGGCCTACACGATCTACTCGGCTGCGCTGACGCCGGTGGTGCTGGCTGCGTTCTACTCGCGGCGGGTGACGGCATGGGGCGCGGTGGCGGCGATTGCCGCGGGCACGGTGGTGACGCTGGCATGGGATGTGCCGGGGGTGCGGCCGCTGTTGCCTCCGATTCTGGCGCAGCGGGACGCGATCTTCCCGGCGCTGTTTGCGGCGGTGCTGGCGATGGTGTTGGTGAGCCGATTTACGCCTGCGCCGACGCCGGAGCAACTGGCGCAACTGGGAGATTAGAGCCACCTTGCGCGTGTCACAGATGTGCGTGGCGACGCGGCGCGATGTCCTACACTGATGCTTGGACCGCACGATGCCAACACGCCCCTGCTGGGTGGAGATTCACACCCGGACTCTTGAAGACAACTTCCGCTTTCTGGCTGGAGTGGCCGCGCCGCACGCGGAGCTGCTGGCCATTGTGAAGGCCAACGCCTACGGGCACGGGCTGGAGCTGTGCGCGCCCGCGGCGGTGCGCGGCGGCGCGCGATGGCTGGGCGTGACGAGCGTGGAAGAAGGCGTGGCAGCGCGCGCGGTGTGTCCCGATGCAAAAATCCTCGTGATTGGCGGCGTCTTTCCGGGACAAGGCGCGGAGGTGGTGCGCCACGGGCTGACGGTGGTGGCGTGGGAGCCCTGGCAACTGGATGAGCTGGAGCAGGCGGCGCAATCCGCCGGTGCGCAGGTCCCAATCCATCTGGAGGTAGACACGGGGATGAGCCGGCAGGGCGTAGCGCCGGGCGCATTGGCTCCGCTGCTGGCGCGGTTTGGCGGGTCCTCTGCGCTGGAACTGGATGGCGTGATGACGCATCTGTTTGCGGCGGATGAGGCGAACGGGCTCATCACGGCGGAGCAACTGGAGCAGATGCGGGCCGTGCTAGCGGGCGTGGCCGCCGCGGGATTGAAGCCTGCGTGTTGCAACGTGGGCAATTCCGCTGCGCTGCTGGCGGGGCAGGCGCAGACGATTGGCGCGATGGCTGCTGAGCACGGGATGAAGGCGCTGCTGCGGCCGGGGCTGGCGTTGTATGGTCTGGTGCCGGAGTACGACCCGGCGTTTGATGCGGAGCCGGCAACGCTGGTGGAGGCGCGCGAGAAATTGCGGTCTGTGCTGAGCTGGAAGTCGCGTGTGGTGACGGTGCGCGAGGTTCCGGCCGGCGCGGTGGTGGGGTACAACGGGACCTTTGTGGCCACGGAGCCGATGCGGCTGGCGCTGGTGGCGGCGGGATATGCCGACGGGCTGGATCGCAGGCTGGGGAACCGCCTCAGTCTGCTGGTGCGCGGCCAGCGCGCGCCGCTGGTGGGCCGCATCAGCATGGACCAGGCCGTGGTGGACGTGACGGAGATTGCAGGCGTGACGCCGGGCGATGAGGTAGTGCTGATCGGCGCGCAGGGTGAGGCGAGCGTGACGGCGGCAGACCATGCGCGAGCTGTGGGAACGATTCCGTGGGAGATCCTCACGCGGATTGGGCCGCGCGTGCCGCGGATCGCCGTTTAGCAGGTTTCGCCGGCGATGCCGATGGCGCGTTCCCCGGCCGCGCTGCCGACCGAGGCCAGTCCCGCTGCACCGGTGACTGCCTCGATCATCGCCTCCTTGCCCATCGCGGAGTTCAGGAGGATGTGGTAGAGGCTGCGCGAGCACCAGTCCTGCTGGTAGAACTGGCGGATGGCAGCGGCGCGGCGCTTGTCAAAGGCTGCGAGAAGCTGGTCGGCGTGCGCGGCCTGATTGGGGAAGGCCTTCTGGAACCACTCGCGCTTGGCCTTTGCCGTGGCGTAGACAAAGACATGAAAGCATCCGGGATGGCATGCGAGCGCGCAGGCTGCGCCGCGGCCGACGAGGACACAGTGACCGCTCTCGGCGGCCTTGAGGATCTCGCCGCGAATGAGTTCGAACATGCGCTCGGAGTCGAAGACCTGCTCGTCGCTGAGGCCGGCCATGGGGAAGGCGGCGTCGTGCCAGAAGATCTTGCCGTAGCGGTAGTACCACGGGTCGAGCCTCTCGTCGAAGCGGGAGGCGAGTTCGGGGCTGACGCCGGCAGCGCGCGCTGCGTCCTCGACCAGTTCGGAGTCGAGCAGCTTCCAGCCCAGCCGCTCGGCCAGATCGTGGGCAAACTCCCCGCCGCGGGAGCCGTATTCCCGCTCGATGGTGATGATATGGACCGGAGATTGCATCGCTCGACACCTCCGCAGTGGCAGCATACAACGGAGAGCGTGGGGAAAGACAGGGTTTACGGATGGGATTGGAAAGGTGCAGCGCGACCGGGCTGTTTTTTCGCTACCGGACTGCTGCCCCGAAGAGTCCAAGGAAGTATCATTGAAGGTACGGAGTTTTTCATTTCCAGATGAAAAAGATTGTTGTTTGTGCAGCAGTTGTTCTTATTTCCTGTGCGTTGTTTGCTCAAGGGTCCTCGACAACTCCGGTTGCGAATCAGCCGGGAGTGACGACGACAGCCTCGCCCGAGGTGGAACAGTTCCAGAAGCTGGAAGACAAGTGGTCGGATGCGGTGAACGATCGCGACCAGTACTCGCTGGAGCTGATTCTTTCGCCGCTGTTCGTGGATGTGGCGGCGACGGGCGACATTACGACGCGAAACCAGCAACTGGCCAACCTTATCTCGAGCGACGACAAGACGATGTCGCTGGAGCAGAAGGTCATCACGGTGCGGATGCTGGGTGATACGGCAGTGGCGAACGGCACTTACGTGCTGCACCACAAAGCGGGTTCAAGCCCAGTGGATGAGAAGGGCGTATTCACGCACGTCTACGAGCGGGTGCGCGGCAATTGGCTGTGCGTGAACTCGCAGAGGACTTCGCTGCGCGAGGAGACATCCGGCAAGCAGAAGAAGTCTGCGAATGCTGAGGGGCTTTTCCACCTGCCGTTGTTCTCGAAGAAGGACTAGCGCCGCAAGCCGCAGGATGGGCGAGGGCGACAAGAACCCGCGGTCTAGCCGGCCCGCCGCGTCTGCGCCTGCAGGCGAATCGAGACGTGTACCAGGCTGAGCGCAGCCGGCGTAACGCCGGGGATGCGGCTGGCCTGGCCGATGGTGCCGGGGCGCACGCGCTCCAGCTTTTCGCGCATCTCGCGCGATAGACCGCTGATGGCTCCGTACTCAAGCCATTCCGGGATCGCGACGGATTCGGCGGCCTTGAGCTTGCCGATGGCCTTCTTCTGCTGCTCCAGATAACCGGAAAATTTGATCTCGGTCTCGACGGCGCGCGCTTCGTTACGCAGCACGGCTGCATCCACGCTGCCGTGGGTGTCGAGGCGGTCCGCCCATCCGGCGAGCAGTGGCTCCCGCTTCATCTCTTCGCGGATGGCGTGGAGGACAGGCTCGATGCCAACTTCGGGGCGCTTGAGGATCTGGGACCAGCTCTGGCCGGCGACGGCGGTGAGATCGCCGAGCCCCACAGCGGGCAAGCGATCGGGGATGACCTTGCCAGTGGTGAGCAGGCGTTCGAGCGCGGCCATGCGCGCCTGCTTTTCTTCGTATGCGGTCCAGGCGTGGTCGCTGATAAGGCCGAGGCGGCGGCCGTGCGGCGTGAGGCGCCGGTCGGCGTTGTCAATGCGCAGATGGAGGCGGAACTCCGCGCGCGAGGTGAACATGCGATACGGCTCGTTGGTGCCCTTTGAAATCAGATCGTCGATGAGGATGCCGGTGTAGCCTTCAGTCCGGTCCATTGTGAAGGACGGCTGGCCCTTGAGCCAGAGCGCGGCGTTGATGCCGGCCATGATGCCCTGGCAGGCGGCTTCCTCGTAACCGCTGGTCCCGTTAATCTGCCCGGCCAGGTAGAGGCCTTCCATGGACTTGACGCGGAGGGTGCGGTCGAGCTCGGTGGCGTCGACGGAGTCGTACTCGATGGCGTAGCCGGGGCGCAGCATTTCGGCGTCCTCGAGGCCGGGGATCGAGCGCACGATCTGCCACTGGACCTCCATGGGCAGCGAGGTGGACATGCCGTTGACGTAGACCTCGTGGGTGTTGAGGCCTTCGGGCTCAAGGAAGAACTGGTGCTGGGACTTGTCAGGGAACTTGACGATCTTGTCTTCAATGGACGGGCAGTAGCGCGGGCCGACGCCCTCAATCTGGCCGGAGTACATGGCGGAGCGGTGGACGTTCTCGCGGATGATGCGGAGCGTCTC
>JBBIVH010000037.1:0-18927 GCA_037439805.1 Acidobacteriaceae bacterium | reverse complement strand
AAGTTGATGCCGAAGATGCGTCCCCAGAAGCGCGCGGCGCGGTCCCACTTGTCGAGACCAGTGCGCAGGGCGATGGTTTTGAGCACGACGATGAGCAGCGCCAGCCCCATCGTGAGCTGCGGGAAGAGATAATGGAAGGTGACCGTGAAAGCGAAATGAAGGCGATGGATGAGTTCTGCATTCATGGAGTGGCTCCTGAACCAGGTCAAAAACGCAAAGACAGACGATACCACCGGCAGGATGCAACAAAGAACGGAGGCGCGGTCTCTCCTTGCATGCCGGCGCACAGGAACATTGTTAACCTGCATAGGCGCCGCGTTGAAGTGATACGAGTCACACACGGCGGGCCAGATCGGACATCATTCTAAAGATGCGGGATCACGTTGGCGATTGTTTCTTGTTTGGCACTGCTGCAGACGGACACGATGCGCAGCGGGATTGGAATCACGAGGCGAGGTCAAGGCGGATGCGGACAGCAATTATTGGCGCGGGCGTCGCGGGGCTCTCGGCCGCGTACGAACTGGAAAAGTCACGGAAGTCCGGCGCGCCGGTGGAGTACACGCTCTATGAGTCGCGGGCGCGGGTGGGCGGGTCCATCGCGTCGGAGATGGTGAATGGTGCGGTGATTGAGGGCGGGCCGGATTCCTTCATCACAGAGAAGCCTGCGGCAGCGGAGCTGTGCCGCGAGCTGGGATTGGGCGATCAGCTGACGCCATCGAACGACGCGGATCGCAAGACGTACATCGTGGTGCGCAACCGGCTGGTGCCGCTGCCGGACGGACTGATGTTCCTGGTGCCGACGAAGCTGGTGCCGACGGCGCTGACGCCGCTCTTCAGCGTGAAGACCAAGGTGCGCATGGCGCTGGAACTGCTGCATCCGCCGCGACCCGCGGGGCAGGATGAGTCGGTGGCCGCGCTGGTGGAGCGGCACTTTGGCGTAGAGGCCGTGGACCGGCTGGCCGATCCGTTGCTGTCGGGAATCTACGGTGGCGACGCGGCGCAGTTGAGCGCGCGCACGGTGCTGCCGCGGCTGGTGGAGATGGAAGCGAAGTATGGCTCGCTGACGCGCGGCATGCTGGCGGCGCATCAACAGATGCGAGCGAAAGCCGGAGCCGCCAGGCCTGCTTCGAGTGGCGCGCCAAAGCCCGCGGGACCACGCGGCATCTTCACCACGCTGCGCGGCGGGCTGCAGCAGATGGTGGATGCGCTGGAGACGCGGATTGAGCCGGCGTGGGTGCGGCGCTCAACAGCAGTTCAATCATTGGAGAAGACCGCGCGCGGCTGGTGCGTGACGGCGAATGGCACTGCGGAGGAGTACGATGCGGTGATCTTTGCATCGCCTGCGTGGGCCGCGGGTGCGCTGCTGACGCCGGTGGATGCCGAACTCGGGGCGGAGCTCTCCGGGATTCCTTACTCTTCGTCCATTACGGTGAATCTGGTCTATGACGAAGCGCAGCTCGGCGCGCTTCCGGAAGGCTTTGGATTCCTGGTGCCGGTGAGCGAAGGCCGCGCGATGCTTGCCTGCACGTTTGTGCATCGCAAGTTTCTGGGCCGCACGCCGCCGGGTAAGGCAGTGCTGCGCGCGTTTCTGGGCGGCATGAAGAATGAGGCGCTTCTGACCGAGCCGGACGAAACTCTAGTGGCCACCGTGGAGCGCGAGCTGCGCGAGATTCTGGGCACAAAGGCGATTCCCATCGCAGCAAAGCTCGAGTATGCGCAGGTGGCTCGGTGGCGGCGCGCGATGGCGCAATACGCGGTAGGCCATCAGGAGCGGATGGCGCGCATTCGCGAGCGTGTGGCTGCGCTGCCGGGATTGAAGCTCGCCGGCAATGCCTACGACGGCATCGGCATTCCCGATTGCATCCGGCTGGGCCGCGGAGCCGCGAAGGAGCTGGTCGCAGCTCTTGTGGAAGCGCAGCAATTGCGCTGAACCTTCGCGCAGCCGCTGCCGAATGAAAAGCGGCTACATGCCACCTTTGCCAAGCATCAGGCCAATGCCGTAGGTGACGGCGCCCTCGACGGCGCCAACGATGGTCATCTCCATGCCGGAGGACCACCACGAGCGCACCGTGATCAGACTCTTGGCCGCGCCGACGGCGAAGTGAGCGACGAGCGAGACGATGGCCGCCGCAATCACAGCGGGCACTCCCTGCAGGAAGAAGAACGGGATGACAGGAATCAGCGCGCCGACTGCCGTGGAGAGCGCACCAGAGCTCGCCGAGATGAGGGGGTTGCTCAGCGCGTCTTCTGACGTGCCCAGCCGCTCGCTGGCCAGCGCGCGCAGGAACTGCTCGGGGTCAGTGGCGATGTGGTTCACCATCTTGTGCGCGTCTTCTTCGGGCAGGCCCTTCACCTGGTAGTAGAGCGAAAGCAGTTCGCGCGCCTCGGGGCCGTTCATCTGGATGGCTTCGCGCTCGCGGGCAATCTCGGCATCGTAGATCTCTCGTTCGCTCTTTGCGGCAAGATACGCACCCGAACCCATGGAAAGCGCGCTCGCGATCATGCCGGAGATGCCGGCGAGGAGCACGTATTTGCTGTCGCCAGCCGTTGCGCCGGAGACGCCGGAGACGATGCCGAAGATGGCGCCGAGTCCGTCGTTGACGCCGTAGATGGCGTCGCCGATCCACGCGCCGGGCTGCTTGCGCCCCTTGTTGCGCTTGGCCAGCAGCTCATCGAGCACGGCCTTGGCGTCGATTTTGGGCGCGCCGGCCGGCGCCGTGTAGTGCCCGCGCAGCAGCGAGCCCAGCTCGTGATAGTGGTCCTTTTCGTCTTCAATGACGTGATCGAGAATGGCGATGGAGCCTTCGTCGCCGAGGGCCTTGAGCTGCTCGCCGTAGGTGGCGATATGGCGGCTTTCTTCAATCTCCAGGCGGCGCAGCGCCATGCGGACTCCGCCGGCACGATTGGCGAGCGAGTCGGCTTCGCCGCCCGGACTGCCGCGGTAGACCGGCTCCGCGCCACCCAGCTCGGCGATGCGGCCCTGCCACAGGGCAGCGTGTTCCCACTCGGCGCTGGCAAGGTGGCGCAGCACTTGCGCGCGTACTGGGTCCGCGTCCCGGTCGGCCAGGGCCATGTAAGTGTGATACGCCTCCACTTCGGCCTGCCAGTTTTCTTCCAGCGCCGCCAGCACCTTCTTGAGCCTCGCGCCCGTCAACGATTCAGTGGCCACGCAAATTCTCCTCGATCTATTTCGAGAATACGGTATCTGCGGGGCATTTCGCAGCTACCGGTCGTGGCGAAGCTTGGCCTGCCAAATGGCTGCGGGGCGGGCGCGGAATACCACTAGCCCGTCGCGGGGCTTTCCGTATAGTGTTGTGTGCAGCAAAGCGGCGGCGGGCAGCGCAGAACCCCGCATCCCCGCAGCCAAAGCAAGATCCGGCGCTCGTCAGACTCGCATGCCGGCGAGCCGTCTGGACCGCGAGGCCCTAACCGGGCTCATTTTTCTTGAGGAAGTGGAGAACCGTCCCGCATGTCAACCCGATCGACTCCTGCACCCGCTGCAACCGCACCCAGTTACACCGGCCCGTTTATCACCGTCGCCGCGCTGTTCTTCATCTTCGGATTCATCACCAACCTCAACATGGCGCTGGTGCCCCATCTGAAGTCCATCTTCGATCTGCCCTATGCGTGGGCCATGCTGGTGGAGTCGGCGTTCTTTCTGGCCTACTTTGTCTTCTCCTCGCCGACCGGCAAGCTGATTGAGAGCATCGGCTACAAGCGGACGATGGTGGTGAGCCTGTTCATTCAGGTGGTAGGCTGCGTGCTCTTTGTTCCTGCGGCGCGGATGGTGAGCTTCCCGCTGTTTCTGACGGCGGTGTTCGTGGTGGGCGCAGGCGTCACCGGACTGCAGACAGCGGCCAACCCATACGTAGCGATTCTGGGGCCGGAGCACTCAGCACCCGTGCGGCTCACCCTGGCGCAGGCGCTCAACTCGCTGGGCGGGACGATTGCGCCGCTGGTTGCCGGAGCGTACATCCTCACGGACAGCGCGAAGACCACGGCGATTGTGAGCAAGGCTGCGGTTGCGGACACCGTGCGTGGTCCCTATCTCGCGATCGCCGCTGCCCTGCTGATTCTGGGCGTAACGGTCATGTTTCTCCATCTGCCGCACGTTGCCCAGACGCACGAGTTCCGCCCAGCGAAGGAAGGCGATTCGCTTCTGGGGCGCAGCATCTGGAGCTACCGGCATACCGTTCTCGGCGCAGTTGGCATCTTTCTCTATGTGGGCGTGGAAGTGGGCTTGGCCTCGATTGCAGTCAACTACTTCAGCTTGCAGGGCGTGAGCAGCGCCAAGACTGCGTCCTTCCTCGTTTCGCTCTACTGGGGCGGCGCGCTCATTGGCCGTCTGCTGGGGTCTTGGATGCTGACCAAAGTGAAAGCCGGCAAATTGCTGGGCATCTTTGGCATTGCAGCCGCGCTCATGGCGATTGTGTCGATGGTGACGAGCGGTCAGGTCGCAATCTGGAGCATCGTGATCTGCGGCTTCTTCAACTCGATCATGTTCCCGAATATCTTCGCGCTGGGTATCGCCGGGCTTGGGCCGATGACGAGCAAGGGTTCGGGGCTCATCATGACGGCGGTTGTGGGCGGCGCAGTCATTCCGCCCCTCATCGGCAAGCTCGCCGACATTATGGGAATCCAGCACGCGCTGGTAGTTCCGGTTCTCTGCTACGTGTTCATCGCGTTCTACGGATTGTGGGGCTCCAAGCCGGTGCGAACCGCATCCGCATAGCAACAAAGCATGCCGTGCATCGAAAGGCCTCCGGGGGAATTCCCGGAGGCCTTTCAATTTGCCTTCACATGCCGGGGCTAAAAGGATTGCGGCCACCGACAAATCCTGAAAAGGCTGCAACTGTTCGCCGCTGGCGGTGTCTAAAAGAAGAAGAATAAATGTGTCCAAAGGAAGGCTATGCCCCGTGGTCGGGCGGGGGTGGGCCGGGCAATTTCACACAGAGCTGAAGCACAAAGGTGGCAGATTGCGAATTGGCAAGGGATATGCGTGTGTGCTGCTTGCGGCGGCATCGCTGATCTGGACTGCGGACGCCCGTGCGGGACAGAGCGCCGCACCCGCCACGACGAAGCCGGACGGAGCTGCGCTGCCCGATGCTCCGGCGGCAGCGAGCGCAGGCCAAAGCACCGGCAATGCGCCACAGGCGGAGCAGCACACCAAGGCCGAAGAGCAGATCCGGGAACAGGAAAAGCAGCGACTGTTCGGCGTGGTGCAGAACTTCAACACGTCGTATCGCCCCGATGCCGTCTCGCTGACTGCGGGCCAGAAGATGCGTCTTGCCCTGCGCGCGGCAGTAGATCCGGCCAATGTGGCCGTCGCTGCCTTAGTGGCAGGCTATGGCGAGGCTGCGGACTCCGATTCGGGCTTTCCGTGGGGTGCTTCAGGCTACGGCGAGCGGGTGGGCGTCAAGTATCTGGATGTATTCAACGGCACCCTCCTGGGCAACGGCATCTTTCCTGCGTTGCTTCGCCAGGACCCACGGTACTTTCGCATGGGCCACGGCTCCATGCGGCGCAGGCTGCTGTATGCCATGGCGACAACCGTCATCTGCAAGCACGACAACACAGGCAGATGGGAGCCGAACTATTCCAACCTGCTGGGCAACATCACGTCAGGGGCGTTGTCGAACCTCTACTATCCGGCCGCCGACAGCGGCATCGGACTGACCATCGGAAACGGGATAATTGTGACTGCCGAGGGCACAGGCGGAGCCATCTTTCAGGAGTTCTGGCCTGACCTTTCGCGCAGGCTTCTTCACCGCGACCCGACGCACGGGCTGGATGCTGCGGCGTCCTCCGGCTCAACCGCGCGGTAGACCATCTGCATGCCGCAGAAAGAGATTCGCCTCTTCATCGCTTTCCGGGCGGAGCCTGCATCCACTGGCGGCCTCGCTCGTCTAATGGAGGAAAGAGCTATTTCATCGGGCAGAGGGCCTTGCAACAGTTGAGGCGTGGCGTGCGCCCTGATGAGACGCAGTAGCCAGGACAACGGGTATTCTGAAGATTATGGCTGGACCAGCCGTTTAGCCGTTTTGAATAGGAAACGGCGGGGTTCATGGAGGTTTTTTGCGCTCTCATTTTCTGATTTTCTTGCTTCTCTCACTTGCGACCGCGTCTCGGGCGCAGCAGAGTGATGCGCCAGCGGCTCCAGTGCAAACACAGGAGGCGCCGATTGCAGCCGCGGTTGCGCAGAGTACGACGGCTCAACCGACACCGCAACAGGCAACGCCCGCGCAAAAACAAGGCACAACTCTGCCGGATGCGCCCACGCAGCAGTCCGCCACGAACGTCCCCCTCGCCGGCCAGCAGCAGCCGAAGCGGATACTCGGATTTATGCCGAATTACAGGGCGGTAAGCGCCGGGGTGCGGCCAGCTCCGCCTTCGTCAAAGCAGGCCTTCATGATGGCGACCCAGAACAGCTTCGATTACTCTTCTTTTCTGTTTGTAGGACTTACCTCTCTGCTTGCCAAGGGGACGGATTCGCATCCGGATCTTGGCAAGGGGCCGGAGGGGTTGTGGGCCTACACCTGGCGCGGCTTTCTGGACAAGACCGACGGAAACTATATGGTGATGTGGGTGCTGCCCAGCGTACTGCACGAGGATGAGCGCTACTATGCCATGGGGCAGGGAAAGAAATTGAATCGCGCTATCTATGCTGCGTCCCGCGTGATCATCACGCCGGATTATCACGGGCGCAATACTTTCAACGGGGCAGAGTTAGTGGGCCGGGCCGCGGCGCAGGCAGTATCAACCACCTATTATCCGGAAGGCGACGACACCACAGCCGATCTGGCGGAGAAGTTCGGCTACGCGGTCGGGCGCGATGCTTTGACCAATGTCTTCCGCGAGTTCTGGCCAGACATTGCCACCCACGTGCTGCACCGGCACCCCTGACGCGAGCGGCAACACTGCGATTTGCGCGGCACAGGCAGCCTGGGAGATACTGCTGAGCGACTTAGTAAATCGCTTCAGTGGAGTCGTCCGGGAGGCAGCCATGCGATCTGCGCGTCGTTTCATCCATTGCGAGAGTCTTCTCATTGCCGTGCTGGCAATGGGCTGCTTCGTCCCCGCAAACTCGCAGCGTGCGCGGCAGGACGGCACGGGCGCCTATGCGACGGGCCGCTATCCGAATCTGTTTGCGGCGGATGGCTACACCGAGGCCGAGATTCAAGCGAAGATCGACGCTGCCTATCAGCAGCTCTTCCACGGTGATCCTCAGACGCAGACCATCGCCTTTGCTGCCGGCAGCAATGCGAATGGCCCTCTGATGTACGTGACTGACTGGGCCAACCACGATGTGCGGACCGAAGGCATGTCCTACGGCATGATGATCGCCGTGCAGCTCGACAAGAAGGCTGAGTTCGACGCCATCTGGAACTGGGCGAAGACCTACATGTACATCAGCGACCCCAAGGCGCCGAGCTATGAGTTCTTCGCCTGGTCCTGCAAGACCGACGGCACGCATAACTCGGAGGGGGCAGCACCGGATGGGGAGTCGTACTTCGCGATGGCGCTGCTGTTTGCGTCAAATCGCTGGGGCGACGGCAAGGGGATCTACGACTACCATGCAGAGGCGGACAAGTTGTTGCGCGCGATGGTACACCGGCAAGTCATCTCTGCGCCGGGCAGGAATGGGCTGCACACCGTGGGGCCGATGATGCACGCCGATCCGCCGATGATCCTGTTTGTGCCGGAGGTAATGCCGGAGCCGTTCACCGATCCCTCGTATCACCTGCCCGCATTCTATGAGCTGTGGGCGCGCTGGGGACCGAAGGAGGATCGAGCCTTCTGGGCGCGCGCAGCCGAGGTGAGCCGGGAGTTTTTCGTGAAGACGACGAATCCGGTGACCGGTCTTGCGCCGAGCTATTCAAACTTTGATGGCACGCCGCACGCGAACCGCTTTCCGCAGTCGGGCGAGTTTGGATACGACGCATGGCGCGTCGCCAGCAACTGGAGCGTGGACTGGTCCTGGTGGCGCAAGGCGCCGGCGGAACAGCAGTTGAGCGACCGCATTCAAAGCTTCTTTGCGAAGCAGGGTATCGACAGCTATGGACCTGTCTACACCCTCGACGGCAAAGACCAGGGTGCGACGCCGGGGCTGACCCACGAAGATCATCCAGCCGGACTGGCGGGCACGAATGCGGTGGCCGGGCTGGCGGCGACGGATACCACGCAGGCACGGCGCTTCACCGATGCGCTGTGGAACACGCCGATTCCCTCGGGGCAGAATCGCTACTACGACGGCATGCTCTATCTGATGAGCCTGATGCATCTCGGCGGCGAGTTCCGCATCTGGGAACCGAGGTAGGCGGCGCAGCAGCCAGATGCGCATGCGCGCAGGTATGATGGCGCTGAGATGGCCGTCGAGGCCAGACCAGGAGTGAACGGATGGCCTTCGCTACGCTACCGGCTGAGGCCGGAGAGCATTCCAACAGCCCGCTGGTCCCGCCGGGAAGCGCAACAGCCTTCTTCCTGGTGACGGGCCTGTTCTTTCTGTGGGGGATTCCCAACAATCTCAACGACGTTCTGATCCGGCAGTTCATGAAGTCGTTTGAGATTACGCGTCTGCAGGCAGGCCTGGTGCAGTCGGCTTTCTACACGGGGTATTTCTTGTTCTCGGTTCCGGCGGCGATGGTGATGCGCCGGTTCGGATACAAGACGGGCCTGGTCACGGGCCTGCTGCTCTATAGTGCGGGAACGCTTTGTTTTTTGCCTGCTGCTCTGGCGCGCAGCTACACGCTGTTTCTGGTGGCGCTGTTTGTGATCGCAAGCGGGCTTGGTTTTCTGGAGACGGGCGCGAACCCCCTGATTGCCCAGCTTGGCAGCCCGGAGAGCGCGGTGCGGCGGCTGAACTTCTCGCAAGCATTCAATCCGCTGGGCGCCATCAGTGGTGTGTTGATAGGCACGCTGTTCATCTTCTCGGGCGTGGAGCTGAAGGCTCCGCAGATTGCACAGATGAAGCTGGTCGGAACCTATGATGCGTATCTGCAGCATGAAACGATGCGGGTGATTGCGCCGTATCTGGTGCTCGGCGCGGTGGTGCTGGTGTGGGCGCTGTTCATTTTGCGCACGCCGTTTCCGGCGGTTGCCGGCGCGCAGCAGAGCAGCAGCGAGTCAAGTGGATCAAAGGGCAGCTATCGAGAGCTTCTGCGCTACCCGCATTTTCTCTTCGCCGTCTTTGCGCAGTTCTGCTACGTGGGCGCGCAGGTGGGCACGTGGAGCTACTTCATCCAGTATGTGCAGGACTACACGCACCTGCCAGAGAAGACGGCAGGCTATCTGCTCACCGGCACGCTGGCTGGCTTTGGCGTGGGCCGCTTCGGGTCAAGCCACTGGATGAAGCGCGTGCCCGCAAACCGCCTGATGGCTCTGTTCGCCGGCGCGAACCTTGTGCTGGTCGCGGTGGCCATCCTGCTGCCCGGCTGGGTGGGAATGTGGTCGATCTTCCTGACCAGTTTCTTCATGTCGCTCATGTTCCCCACCATCTTTGCGCTGGGACTGCACGGGCTGGGCCCGAATACCAAGGCAGGCGCGTCCTTGCTGGTGATGGCGATTATTGGCGGCGCGGTGTTTACGCCGGTGATGGGACTGGTCTTTCAGGCGACGCACAGCATGGCGCAGGCGATGGTCGTGGTGCTCTGCTGCTATATCGTGGTTGCTGTGTTCGCGGTGAAGGGAAGTGAACTGGCGCCGCGGATTAGGTGACAGGGCTGTCGTTGCGAAGCGCAGGGGGCACTGCATGCAGCGGTTCCCGGTTCATGGATTCCAAAGCTGCAATGTGAATGCGGCTCTTGATAAAGAAGCCGCATTCAAAGAACGCCGGAATTGGCCTGTGGGCGCTGTAGAACCGCCTTCAACGTCCCCACTCGGATTAGTTTGTCGCCATGAAGTCCGGATCGACCGGATTCTCAAACAAGGAGGCATCCCGCGTGACGATGGTGAGGCCCGAGGGCGTGACAAAGTAGCGGCGTTTGTCCTCAACTGGGTCGTAGCCGATGACGGTGCCTTCGGGGATATGCACATCGCGGTCGATGATCGCGCGGCGAATTCGGCAATGGCGGCCGATGTTGACGTGCGAGAATATAATGCTCGCGTCCACGTCGGAGTAGGAGTTCACGCGCACATCCTGCGAGAGCACAGAGTTTGAAATCGACGCGCCGGAGATGATGACACCGGCGGTGATGACGGAGTTGACCGCCATGCCAGTGCGTCCTGGCTCGCCAAAGACAAACTTCGCCGGCGGATACTGCCGCACGCGGGTGCGAATGGGCCAGCTCTTGTCGTAGAGGTTGAAGACCGGCGAGACGGAGCACAGGTCGAGATTGGCCTCGTAGTAGGAGTCGAGCGTGCCCACATCGCGCCAGTAGAGCGCCTCCTGCTTGTTTTCATCGACGAAACTGTAGGCGACCATTTTCTTTTTGCCGAGCAGGTCGGGCAGAATGTTGTGGCCAAAGTCGTGCTTCGAGGTGGGATCTTCGGCGTCGGAGATGAGAGCCTTGAGCAGCACATCTGTGTTGAAGATGTAGATGCCCATGGAGGCGTCGACCGCATTCGGGTTAAACGGGGAACGGAAGCTGGTGGTTGCCGGTTTCTCCTGGAAGCCAATAACCTCGCCGGTCTGCCCAACCTCAACCACGCCGAAGCGCGAAACCTCATCGGGCGCAATCGGCAGCGTGGCCAGCGTGATCTCCGCCTTCGATTCTTTGTGGTGCTCGAGCATACGAGCGTAATTCATCTTGTAGATGTGGTCACCGGAGAGAATGATGATGTACTTCGGCTGCTCGCTGCCGATGGAGTAGATGTTCTGGTAGACGGCGTCAGCGGTGCCCATGTACCAGTTGGCTCCGGTACGCTGCATAGGCGGCAACATCTCAAAGAACTCGCCGAGCTCGGTAGCCACAATGGCCGTCCATCCTTCTCGAATATGACGGTTGAGCGAGAGGGCCTTGTACTGGGTCATAACGTAGACCTGGCGAAGGCCGGAGTTGATGCAGTTGGAGAGCGTAATGTCGATGATTCGATAGTGGCCGCCAAATGGCACGGCCGGCTTGGCGCGATCGCGGGTCAGCGGGAAGAGCCGTTCTCCGGCGCCTCCCGCAAGCAGCACTCCCAGGGTGTCCCTCATTTCCATGTGCCCATACCTCTTATGGGTTCCTCTTCCGGATTTGCGGAACGCGCACCGACCTTGTGCCGCTATCCGGTACAGGATTTTCTCCAGTGACACTTTTCCACAGCCATCACTGAACGGGCGAGAATACCACACGAACGTAACGGCTTGCGCCCTGCTGCGCGGAGCGTCTTGAGGACTTGAATGGGTCGCAGACGACCAAGCCGAAGGCTGGATGACTGGACACATCACAGACTTCGGCTGGGCTGGTGAGGGGCAGGCGTCTCAGCCTGTAAAGGAGGGTTATCGCCTCTTTTTTGTGAATTTGTACTCGACCCCGACGGAGAGCGCGAAATTCACATCATTCGATGTGGCGCGATTTCCGTAGTTGATGCTGTAGCGGGTGAGCACAGCATCCGGTGTCATGCGGAAGACCCAGTGCTCGGAGCGGTTCAGATCGATGTGACCGCCGATGATGCCGGCCAGTGCAACCTGGTCGTTATAGAAATCGACAACAGAAGGGGGCTGCCCGCGCAGGTCCTGTTCGAATTTGCCGTAGACGCCGCCGAACATGGCATGCGCGATGAGGTCGCCGTGCTTGTTGTGCGGTCCCAGCCACTCCGGGCCGGCCCCGAAAAAGGTCTGGCTCACAAAGGGCCCCTGGATTGAGTAGGGATTCGGCGCAGCGCCGCTGGTGCCAAGGTAATAGCGCGCCGTGCCTTCCGCGCCCCAGCGCCTGGTCAGCCAGTAGGAGCCTTCGAGATTGAGGCCACCGAGGTTTGAGCCTTGCAGCAGCGTAGGACCGGCCTTCATGTGGTCGTAGGCCATACCCAGCGAAAGGTCGTAGCGGTTGTCATAGCGCACCTTGGCAAGGGGATCGATGACAACGTAGGTGCCCGTGCCGGTGGTCTCGGTGGAGGTGCTGGAGGAGCTGCGGGATTGCGCGCCTGCCACGGGCAGAACGCACACGCCGAGCAGAGCCGCAGCGGCAAAAGCGAAGGGAAAACGTACGGAAAGACGCATCACCTGCAAGCTTACAGGACTGGGCCGAGAGCGGACAATGCGGGAGGGTGGGCGCAAGGGCAACGCTAGGCCGTACAGCGTTCGGCCCAACTTGAATAGAGCAGATAGTAGACAGTCTTGAGCGTTTCTACTGAGGCGGTCAAGGCTTTGTCCGCCGTGGTCGCGGGCTCCATCGACGGCGCGGCGTGCATGCGCCAGTCGAGCGGCAGCCTGCGAAAGATCAGCGCGGCACGAGGCAGATGGCTCGCGCTGGAAATGACCTCTGCGGAGCGCCAGTTGTGCGCTCGCATGAGGCGCGCCACATCGCAGGCGTTGTGAATCGTGTCGCGGGATTCAGTGTCTTCCAGAATGGCCGATGCCGGGATGCCTTCCGCTTCCGCCGCACGCGCCATGCCATCTGCCTCCACAAACTGGTTGCCTGCAGCGCCGCCACTGAATATGAGATGCGGAGCGACGCCGCGCTCGTACTCGGCGACTCCTTCATTAACGCGGGCGAGCTGACGGGGCGTTGGATTGCCGTCCGAGTCGGACTTTGTACCGAGCACGACAATTGCGTCAAAGCGCGTACGGCTGGTGTTGGATAGCGGCGCAAGCGCGCGTGCCAGCACGGCCCACCCCACAATGCCGCAGACGAGCGCGGAAGCGATCAGCCACCCTCGGCGGCGCCTTTGCAGCGAATCATGTCGCGCTGCGGAGTGCCGATGGCGCAGTCTTCGAGTGGGCCCTTTGCGGCGCGGCGTGCGGGCAGAAGCCAATCCGTCTCTCCTTCATTCTCCACTGTATCGCGCCGCCGCTGCGCACGAGGTCAGCCGAGGTGAGCAGGCACGCCCCAGTCGGAAAGCACGATCTCCTCGAGCGGCCTGCGCGTGCGCGGAGACCTCTCCTGCTCGATCAATCGCTCCGTTGCAAGGGTTGCAGGGGCGTCGCGGTAGCCTACCGCCGTAATCGTGCCGAAGAGGTAATCGTCGGGAATCTCCAGAGCCATGCGCGCAGCCTCATGGTCAAAGCCGCCCATCTGGTGCGTAGCCAGCCCGAGAGCGGCAGCCTGCACGGTAAGCAGCGCCGTAGCCGCGCCAAGATCGTAGAGCGCAGAGGCATTATGAGAGTTGTCGTGACTGAAGTGGGTTCTCGTGACGCCGAGAATCAGCACCGGCGCTTTGGGCGCCCACGACTGATTGAACGGGATGAGCGCGGAAACGATCTTCTGGTGCGCAGGTGAGCCCCGCCGCGCAATCAGAAAGCGCCATGGCTGGTCGTTGTAGGCGGAGGGCGCCCAGCGGGCCGCTTCGAAGATGCGTACCAGATCGGCAGCATCGACATCGCGATCTTCAAACGCGCGGGGGCTCCAGCGATGATGAATCGCGGGCAGAACCCCCTCCATGGCGGGAGCGACTTTGAATTCTTCGATGGATTCAACAGACAGTGGCATTCCTGAACCTCGTCGGGGTAGAGCAGACCCCTGTTTAGATAACAAATCGGGAATTGGAGATTCAGTGTCCCGTCTCACAGGATGATGGTCGCTTGCAGTCCGGCGAAAAACAGAGCGCGATTATTTTTGTGGAAAGAGCAACATCCACTTGCTGCGACGGAGCTGTTTACTTTCCTTTGACATGGCTTTGTCATGCTGAAATCGGTAGCCGAAATCCACAGAAAAATATCTTCGATAGGCATCGATCACGCTCAGAAGCGGTAGACGTGTTCAATAATGACGTTCAATCACCATGTTTGAAGCCGTGTCGATGACCAACTGACAATGGATCAGCGTTTCGCAATGCAATACGAAAGTCTTGAGGAGAGCCTTCATGCAAATCCAAAAGCTGCTACTTCGATCTTCATCCCTCTTTGCATTCTTCTTGCTTCTCGCATTCAGCTTTACGCAATCCTTCGCGCAGACCGCGGTGGACGGCGCCATTGGCGGCACCGTCCTGGACAGCACCGGCGCTGTCGTGGCGAACGCAAATGTTTCTGTGCGCAGCCTGGGAACGAATGCTGAACAGACGGCGGTGACGGACGGTTCCGGCTATTTCCGTGTGCTGCACCTGCAGCCCGGCTCATACAACGTAACCATCACCGCGGCAGGCTTCAGTGAGTATCACGCGATCAATGTGACGGTGCAGGTGGGCGTGCTGACCGATGTGCAGGCGCGGCTGACAGTGGGCAGTTCCGCTCAGACCGTGGAAGTGACCGGCGAGGCTCCGTTGGTCAACACGACTTCGCCCGACTTTGCGGGTGTGGTACCGCAACTTGCGCTCCAGGATCTGCCGGAGAACAACTATCGCTGGTCTGCCTTCGCGCTGCTCACGCCGGGCGTTGTGAACGATGTGAACGGCTATGGCTTGCTGAGTTTCCGCGGGCAGAGCACGCTGCTCAATAACGTGACGATTGACGGCACGGATGACAACCAGGCGTTCTTCTCGGAAGAGCGCGGCCGGACGCGGGCGGGCTATTCCACGATCAAAGCGGCAGTGCAGGAGTTTCAGGTCAACACATCGAACTACTCAGTGGAGTACGGCCGCTCGGCTGGTGGCATTGTGAACTCGGTGACCAAGAGCGGTACGAACCAGTATCACGGCGAGGGCTACTACTACGATCGCGACAGCGCATGGAATGCGCAGAACTCCTATGTGACGCATCCCGTGCAGGTCTCGTCAAGCCCGATTACCTATGCCGTGCAGTCGTTCAAGCCGACAGATCTGCGCCGCCAATACGGACTCACGCTGGGCGGGCCGATTCTTAAGGACAAGCTGTTCTTCTTTGTCGCTGCGGACCGCTTCTACCACGACTTTCCCGCTGCGGCGACGATTGCCGGCACCAGCGCCAACGCCAACTTCTATACTGCAGCGGATTCGACGCTGCCCGTAGGCAAGACCTGCGGTGTGACCAGCGGCTCTGCTGCGCCCAGCTACCAGGATTCCCAGGTGTGCCAGTTGGCGAAGAACACAGGACTCAGTTACGCCAATGCAGCGACGTATTATGCAAGCGGTATCGTGGGCCTGACGACGATGCTCGGAACCGTGCCGCGCATTGGTGAGCAGGTCATCTACTTTCCCAAGGTAGATTGGCAAATCAACCAGAAAAACCACGCGTCCGTTGAGGCCAACCAGATGCGCTGGAGTTCGCCTGCCGGCATTCAGACGAGTCCTGCGGTCGCCTATGGCATGTCGAGCTTTGGCAACGACTATGTGCGCGCCAACTGGATTGTCGGCAAGCTCGACAGCTTCCTGACCAGCAACATCAGCAATGAAGCACGCTACATGTATGGCCGCGATTTCGAGTTTGAGTTCAACCAGACGCCCACCGGATACGAGCAAAACAACCTGGTGAAGACGCCAAGCGGCTATGCCAATCCTCTGGGCCTGCCGCCGAATGTGTATCTCAGCGGATTCTTCCAGTTCGGTACGCCGCAGTTCCTCAATCGCGCGGCGCTGCCTGACGAGCGCCGCTGGCAGCTTGCCGATACGGTGGTGTGGGTGCGCGGCAACCACACTCTCAAGTTCGGCGAGGACTACCTGCATACAGACGATCTGATTTCCAATCTCTATAACCAGTACGGCGGCTTCAGCTATAGCGGTAATACGCCTTTGGGAAATTACTTATCGGATTTGTATTTGTCGCAGAATCCGGTGACTGGCAAGTCTGCTAAGAACTACACCTACTTCAACCAGGGTGTTGGTGCGGCGGGGCTCGACTTCACAACCGGCGACTATGCGCTCTTTGCGCAGGACGAGTGGAAGGCCAGTCCACGGCTGAGCCTGACGATGGGCGTGCGGTGGGAGTATGAGCAATTCCCAAATCAGCAGTTGCCCAATGCGTTGCTGCCGCAAACGGCCTCGCTTCCGGACCACAAGCTGAATCTTGCGCCGCGCGTCGGGTTTGCATACGACGTGTACGGCGGCGGCAAGACCATTCTGCGCGGCGGTTACGGCATGTTCTTTGCGCGCGCCATCAACTCCACTCTGTACCAGGCGCTGATTGGCACGGGCGTCTCCGCGGGCCAGGTCAATCCGACGCTCAATCCATCTTCGACTTGTGCGCCGGTCTTTCCTCAGATCGTTCCCGCCGCATCCTACGGAACCTGCCTTGCAGGGAGCAGCGGCAACGCGACGGCATATTTCATCGACAGCAACTTCAAGCTGCCGCAGATTCACATGGCAGACCTGACGCTGGAGCAGCAGATCGGCAAATCGGATGTGTTCAGTCTGTCCTGGCTCGGTTCATGGGGCAGGCGTCTGCCAGACTTTGTGGACACTAACCTGCCTGCGCCGACCCCGGTGGCCTTCACAGTCAAGGACCCCAGCGGCGCTGGCCCGATCGCCAATGGCACCACCTTCAACACTAATGTGTACTTCTACGACACAGCCAATGCGAATCACCGTCCGAACCCGAACTTCAGCTCCATCACGGACATTTTCAGCGGCGTGACCTCGAGCTACGAGGGGATGGTGGCGCAATTCAGCCATCGCATGTCGCACTCGGTTTCCGTTGACGCGAATTTCACCTGGTCGCATGCGCTGGACTATGGCGAAAACAACTTCACCGGCGCGGCTGCGACGGCGCTCTTTGACCCGGCAAACCTCAAGCTCGACTATGGCAATTCCAACCAGAACGTGCCGTACCGATTCATCTTCTACAGCGTGGTCCAGTCCCCGTGGCGCTTTCATGGGCCACTCGGCTATCTGTTGAACGACTTCCAGCTTGCGCCGGACTTCCAGACACAGAGCGGCCTGCCTTATTCGGCTGGTGTCAGTGGTTCATCGTCGAAGCTGTATGTCACGCCGGGCCAGGCGGCGCAGGCGTCGATCATCAGCACCAGTTCGTTCAATGGTTCGGGAGCCGGCAGCGCCAATCGCGTTCCATTGTTCGATCGCAACGCATTTCAGTATCCCAGCACGTGGTTCATCGACATGCGCGCCTCCAAGAGCATCGTGGTTCGCGAACACTACAAACTCGAATTTCTCGCCGAGGCATTCAACCTGACAAACCACCAGAACGTGACCGGTGTGGGCACTTCTGCCTACACGATGTCGGAAGACACAACGAATCATGTGAACAACCTGATTCCGTACACGGCGACTCCATTCGGCGCGGTGACGGGAACCGACAACAGCAACTTCGCTTACAACATTCGTCAAGTGCAGATGGCTGTGCGCCTCACCTTCTGACAGACAGGCAGCAGACCAAGAAATGCGGCAGCTCAGGCTGCCGCATTTTGCTGGAGCGAAGATCCCAGACACGATTCTGGTCGAACAAGAGCGGGCCCGCTGTGCGATCAGGGATAGATGCGATGCAGCGTGCGCGCAAAGGGAATGGTCTCGCGTACGTGGTCAAGCGCACACACCCAGGCTACGACGCGCTCAATGCCCATGCCGAAGCCTGCGTGGGGCACAGATCCGTAACGGCGCAGATCGAGATACCACTGGAATGCCTCCATCGGCAACTGGTGGTGCTCGATGCGGCTTTTCAGTAACTCGTAGCTGGAGACGCGCTGCGAGCCGCCAATCACCTCGCCATAGCCCTCCGGCGCAAGCACATCGACGCAGAGCGCGAAGCGTGAGTCCTTCGGATCCGGCTCCATATAGAAGGCCTTCACATCCGCCGGATAGCGGTGCACCATTACAGGGCGGTCAAACTGGGAGCTGAGCCAGGTCTCATCCGGCGAACCAAAATCGTTTCCATACTCAAATGGGTGTTCGAGCTCGCCCTTCTTGTGCGCCTCGTTCAGCATGGCCGCCGCTTCGTCATACCGCAAGCGCGGAAAGGGCGGCAGGATACGTTGCAGCTTGGTCACATCGCGACCGATCACCTGCAACTCTGATGCCCGGTTCTTCAGGACGCTCTGCACAATGTGTGAGAGGAAGTTCTCGGCGAGTTCGAGCAGGCAATCCAGGTCGCAATAGGCAACCTCAGGTTCAATCATCCAGAACTCGGTGAGGTGGCGGCGAGTCTTGGATTTCTCTGCGCGAAAGGTTGGGCCGAAGCTGTAGACCTTGCCCAGCGCGAGCGCGGTGGACTCGATGTAGAGCTGGCCGCTCTGCGTGAGGAAGGCGGGATCGCCGAAATAATCGACGGGGAAGAGGGTGGAAGTCCCTTCGCAGGCCGCTGGCGTCAGAATCGGCGGATCGGTGCGAATGAAGCCGTTGGTGTCGAAGTACTCCGCCGCGGCGCGCATAATCTCAGCACGAATGCGCAGAATGGCCGACTGGCGGGGCGAGCGCACCCACAGGTGCCGATGCTCCATCAGGAAATCGACGCCGTGTTCCTTGAGCGAAATTGGGTAAGGGTCCGACTCGGGGACGCGCTGCACCACCTGCAGATCTTCGACGTCGAGTTCATAGCCGCCGGGGGCACGCTTGTCAGCGCGAACCTTGCCGGTCACGATGACCGAGGATTCCTGTGTAAGGCTCTTGAGAGTCTCGAAGACCTCTGCGGGAACGCTCTTGACATGCGCCACGCCCTGCACGGTGCCTGTGCCATCGCGAAAGATGGGGAACAGCAGCTTGCCGCTTTCGCGCAGGTTGTAGAGCCATCCGCGCAGAGTGACGGACTGGCCTTCATGCTGGCCGAGGGTGGCGATGGTGGCGACGGGTGCGGCAGATTTGGACGGGACAGGTGCGTTCTCTTCAGGCATGTGCGTTATGCTCTCTTGCAGGCGCGCCGCAACGCTGCCGATGCGCCGGAATCTCTAGGATAGCGCGGCACGCGGACTTGCCGCGGTATCGGCGACTCGCCGCAGCGGCCCCGGTTGGTTTATCGTGCAATGCATATGGCAGGCGCGCCCGTTCCCGTAT
>JBBIVH010000036.1:13913-19435 GCA_037439805.1 Acidobacteriaceae bacterium | reverse complement strand
GCTGCCTTTCACTTCCCAATCACCTTCGCCAGCGTCTCGCCCATCTCCGCGGGAGAGACAACGACGTGAATGCCGGCCTCGCGCATCGCCTGCATCTTGCTGGCGGCTGTACCCTCGCCACCGCTGATGATCGCGCCCGCGTGGCCCATCCGGCGTCCCGGAGGCGCCGTCTGTCCGGCAATAAAACCCACCACCGGCTTCTTCACGTTGGCCTTCACCCACGCTGCGGCCTCAATCTCTGCCGAGCCGCCGATTTCGCCAATCATGATGATGGCCTCAGTGTCCGGGTCGTCGTTCAGCAGGCGCAGCGCATCGATGTGCGTCGTGCCGATAATCGGGTCGCCGCCAATGCCAATCGCAGTGGACTGTCCGATGCCGCGCTGCGTGAGCTGATGCACGGCCTCGTAGGTCAGCGTGCCCGACTTGGACACGATGCCCACCGTACCCTGCTTGTGAATGCGCCCCGGCATGATGCCAATCTTGGCCATACCCGGGGAAATCACGCCCGGGCAGTTCGGCCCGATCAGTCGCGCCTTCGAGGTCTTCAGCTTCGCCCACACCTTCACCATGTCCAGCGTAGGAATGCCCTCGGTGATGCAGACGATCAGTGGAATCCCCGCGTCCTCCGCTTCGAGAATCGCATCGGCCGCAAACGGCGGCGGCACAAAGATCATCGTTGCGTTCGCGCCAGTCTTGCTCACCGCATCGGCCACGGTGTTGAACACCGGCCAGCCTTCATGCGTCGAGCCGCCCTTGCCCGGCGTCACGCCGCCCACCACGTTCGTGCCATACTCCGCGCAGCCCTTCGCGTGGAACGTGCCTTCTTTACCCGTGATTCCCTGAACAATAAGGCGAGTATCGTTGTTCACTAAAACGGCCATTAGGCTGTCACTCCCTTCGCGGCTGCGACAACGAGTTCCGCCGCTTCTTTCATCGTTGCGCCCACCTGGAAGTTCAGGCCCGACTCTTCGAGAATCTTGCGGCCCTCTTCCACGTTCGTGCCTTCCAGCCGCAGCACAATCGGCACCTTCACGTTCAGGTTCTTCGCCGCTGCCACCACGCCCGTTGCCAGCCGGTCCACGCGCAGAATGCCGCCAAATATGTTGATGAAGATCGCCTTCACATTCTTATCGCTCAGCAGAATCTCAAATGCATGCTCAATCTGTTCCTGCGTCGCGCCGCCGCCCACATCCAGAAAATTCGCCGGGCTTCCGCCCGCGTACTGGATGATGTCCATCGTCGCCATCGCCAGCCCCGCGCCGTTCACCATGCAGGCGATCGTGCCGTCCAGCTTGATGTAGTTCAGCGCGTACTTGCTGGCTTCCACTTCCAGCGGGTCTTCCTCGTCCACATCGCGCAGCGCCTTGATGTCGGCATGCCGGAACAGCGCGTTGTCGTCGAAGTTGACCTTCGCGTCCAGCGCAAACAGCTTGTCATCCTTGGTCGTGATGAAGGGATTGATCTCCACCAGCGAGGCATCCGTCTCCACAAAAGCCTTGTAGAGGCTCTGGAAGAAGACCACCGCCTGGTTGATCTGCGTCGGCTTCAGCCCCAGCGCAAAGGCCAGCTTGCGCGCCTGCCATGCGCCAAAGCCCACTGCTGGGTCAATCGTCTCTTTGTAGATGGCCTCCGGAGTCTTCGCCGCAACTTCTTCAATCTCCATGCCGCCGGCCTGCGAGGCCATAAACACCAGCTTGCCCGTCGCGCGATCCAGCACAATGCCGAGGTACAGCTCGCGGTCAATCGCCGCCGTCTCTTCCACCAGCAGCCGCCGCACCTTCTGGCCCTGCGGGCCCGTCTGGTGCGTCACCAGCTGCATGCCCAGGATGTTCTTCACATGCAGCTCGGCTTCATCGCGGCTCCGCGCCACCTTCACGCCGCCGCCTTTGCCGCGGCCTCCCGCGTGAATCTGCGCCTTCACGACGACGCCCGAAGCGCCCTCGGCAAATAGTTTCCGGGCCACCGCCGCCGCTTCTTCCGGCGTGTTGGCCACTTCGCCCTTGGGTACGGGCACACCGTACTTCGCAAGAATTTCCTTCGCCTGGTACTCGTGGATTTTCATGTTCGGATGGAACCACCGCGTGCGCTGTGGATTGGAGTCAATCAGACCGGAATAATATTGCGTACCGGCACGTGCGACCGGACCAGCGCTGCCCCCATACTATCTCGCGCTATCCGCGCCCAGCAAACCGCGTACCCCACGCCAATGCAGACACATACCGCATTCCGCACCGCACCGTTACCATAGGAGTGAAATGAGCCTCGTCAAAGACCTCCTCAAGCCGCTCGCCGAAGACGGCGCCGCCCTCACCCGCGAGCAGGCCGCTTCCGTGCTCCGAGCGATCCTCGCCACCGACGTGCCTGAAGTCGAAACCGCCGCGCTCCTCGCCGTCCTCGCCACCCGCGGCGAGCAGGCACCCGAGCTCGCCGGCTTCGTCGAGACCATGCGCGCCCACGCCACGCCCGTTCCGCTCACCGATGAAGAACGCGGCCAGCTCGTCGACGTCGTTGGCACCGGCGGCGGAGGTCCGCTCACCTTCAACATCTCATCTGGCGCGGCGCTCGTCGCAGCTGCGGCCGGCGCCAAAGTCGCCAAGCACGGCAACCGCGCCGTCACCTCCCGCTGCGGCGCGGCCGACGTTCTCGAAGCCCTCGGCGTACCCATCGACCTCAGCCCCGAGCTTGCCGTCGAGTGCCTCCGCGAGACCGGCTTCATGTTCCTCTATGCGCCGCTCTATCACCCGGCCATGAAGGCCGTCGGCCCGCTGCGCAAGGCCCTCGGCTTCCGCACTATCTTCAACCTCTGCGGCCCGCTCACCAATCCCGCCGGAGCGCGCACACAGGTCATCGGCGTCCTCGCCCCCAGCAAGGTCCTGCTCGTCGGTCGTACCCTTGCCACCCTCGGCGCCAAACGCGCCTTCGTCGTCCACGGGACAGATGGCATCGACGAGCTCACCACCACCGGCGAATCCGTCGTCGCCCGCATCGAAGAATCCCCCACCGGCGGTCCGCCTGAGATGAAAGCCGCCCGCATCACCCCGGAGATGGCCGGCCTCCCGCGCACCACACTGGACCACTTCATCGGCGGCGACGTCGCCACCAACCGCGATCTCCTCTACGACGTCCTCACCGGCCTGCCCGGCGCGCGCCGTGACATCGTCCTGCTCAACGCCGCCGCCGCGCTCATCGCCGCAGGCCTCGCCGGCGACCTCAAGGAAGGCGTCGCACTCGGCATGGAAGCCATCGACTCCGGCCAGGCCGCCGCCACCCTCGCCAAACTCCGCGCCTTCGGCAGCAAAGTCGCGCGGACCCAGGCGTGAAACCTGTGCGATGGTATAGATTGTGGTCTATACTTTTAGCAGGAGGCGCAAGCCGTGGCCAAAACCGCGAAGCTCTTCATGAACGGCCGCAGCCAGGCCGTGCGCCTGCCCAAAGAGTTTCGCTTTGAAGGCAAAGAAGTGAGTATCCGCCGCGATCCCGTCACCGGTGAGGTGGTCTTGGCCGAGGCTGCCGCGCGAAAAGGCAAATCGCTCCAGGACTGGTTCCGACTCTTTGACTCTCTCGATATCCCCGACGATTTCTTCCAGCGCGAAGTCCACATGCCGATGGAGCGGGACATCTTCTAAATGCCCGCTCGCTACCTGCTCGATACCAACACGGTCAGCTATGCCATCCGTGGCGAACCCGCAGCGGTCCGCAGCCATCTCATCGCAGTTCCAAAGTCTTCCATTGCGCTTTCATCCTTTACCCAGGCGGAGCTGCTCTACGGACTTGCGCGCAAACCCGGCGCTGCGCGCCTCCGGTCTGCTGTTACGGGTTTCCTTGGCAATTTCGTCATTCTGCCCTGGGACTCGGCAGCCGCAGCCGCATACGGAGACCTCCGCGCTGCCCAGGAGCGCAAGGGGCAGCCGCTCAGCCATGAGGACCTCATGATCGCCGCTCATGCCCTTTCCGTTGGCATTACACTCGTCACCGCAGACCGGGCTTTTTTGTTCGTTGGCGGCCTGCGAACGGAAAACTGGACAGCCGGCTGAACGCGAACCATCCTTGCGAACGACCCGTCCCTATTTCATACAGTCCAGCGATGAATGCTTTACGATTCTCATGCGTCTGTCGATGCATCATGCCATCTCACGCAGGAGGCTCCTATGAACATCGTCCGGATTCTTGCTGCCTCAGCCAGCCTCGCCGCTGCCCTTCCCGCCCTCGCGCAACAGGCCGCGCAGCCCCAGTTCACCATCAGCCCGGCCAATCGCACCCTCTCCGTCACCGCCACCGGCTCCGTCTCCGTCGAGCCCGAGGTCGCCATCCTCCACATCGGATTTGAGACCCAGCCCACAGACGCAAAATCCGCCTACGCCGAGGGCGCACAGACCTCCAACGCCATCCTCGCCGCCGTCCGCCAGGCCGGCGTCGCCGAGTCCGACATCCACAGCGAGTCGCAATATCTAAGCCGCGACTACACAATTCCCAAATCGCATAAGTTCAAGCTCGCCCAGCAGTGGACCGTGAAGACCACTCCCGCCCGCGCCGCCGAAGTTCTCGACGCCGCCGTCACCGCCGGAGCCAACTCCAGCGGCGCCATCGACTGGACCGTCCGCGACGAAGCCGCACTCAGCACGCAGGCCCTCGACCAGGCCACCGCCCGCGCCCGCGACAACGCCGCCGTCCTCGCCAAAGGCATGGGCGTCCGCCTCGGCGTCTTGCTCTTCACCAGCAATCAGCTCAGCGCGCCCGTCTTCCCGCGCCCCATGATGCGCGCTCTCGCCATGGCCGGGCCCCCCGAAGTCGCACAACCGCCGCTCGCCATCGAGCCACAGAGGGTCATGCGCGAGGCCACTGTCTACGCTGTCTTTGCCATCGAGTAGCCGCTACCGCAACAACTCGTCGGTCAGCGGGTCCGGTCTGCCGTTGAAGTATTTCTTCAGTGCCGTGCAGAACACGTCGTCGTCTTCGGCCGCGTTGACAAACAGCGTCATCGACGAACGGAACTTCATATCGTCCGGGGTTCCAAAGATCTCCCGGATGGTGCGCCCGTTCACTGCGTTCACCAATTCGGTGCACTCCACCAGCCGCGGCCCGAGCACAGGATGCCGCAGATACGCCGTCGCCTCTTCCAGCGATCCGATGCCGTAGCGCAGCGCCATCTCGCTGCGCCCCAGCCCCTTCATCTGCGGAAAGATGAACCACATCCAGTGGCTCTGCTTGCGCCCGGCGCGCAGCTCCTCCAGCACGTCGGCATATACATCGGCCTGCGCATCCACAAAGCGCCTCAGTTGGAAGGCATCCTGCATCCCAGCCCTCACCCTCGAAGAAGCCTCAGTGATTGGATGGCGCACCAGCGCCCGTCGTGAGCAGCAGCGCGCTGTACAAAAATTCTGCAGCCTGCGCGTGCTTATCCGGCCCGATTTACCATATCAGTGTATGCCGTTTCCGATGCGCGTCTGTGTCGTCTGCCACGAGGAGTTCGAGCTTCGCCCCGGCAAGCCCGGCTTTGCCAACCGCTGCCCCGCCTGCAGCGA
>JBBIVH010000036.1:0-13813 GCA_037439805.1 Acidobacteriaceae bacterium | reverse complement strand
CCTGCTCGTCGTCAGCGGCCATTGGGAAGAACCCGTCTTCACCGCCAGCGCTGCTGCCGCGCCCGAGCTCATCTTCGACTATTCCGGCTTCCCCGAGCACACCTACCGCCTCACCTGGCCCGCCCCCGGTGATCCCGCTCTCGCCAACCGCGTCGCCAGTCTGCTGCGCAGCGCCGGACTCCCCAGCGCCACCAGCCCCACACGCGGCTACGACCACGGAGTCTTCGTGCCGCTCAAGGTGGCCTTCCCGCAGGCGCAGATTCCGGTGGTCACGCTTTCTCTCGCTGCCTCGCTCGATCCAGCACTGCACCTCGCCGTAGGCCGAGCCCTCGCGCCTCTGCGGGATGAAGGCGTGCTCATCGTGGGCAGCGGCATGAGCTTCCACAATCTCCGCGGCTACTTCCGCCCTGAAACCCCGCAGCGCGCCCGCGCCTTCGATGAATGGCTTACCGCCGCCGTCGCATCTTCCGCGCCCGAGCGTGATGCCGCCCTCACTGGCTGGCGCGAGGCTCCGTTCGCGGTCTACGCCCATCCGCGCGAAGAACACCTCATTCCGCTCATGGTCGCCGCCGGCGCAGGCGGAGACGCCCCCGGCACGCGCATCTTCCACGACGAGCCCATGGGCGCCGCTCTCAGTGCCTATCGCTTTGACGGAGATTGATCCGGCGCATCAAAAAAATCTGGGCGCCCCATCATTTCCGCTTTTTTGCGGAGAGGTGGGAAATCACAGTCTCAACATTTTGGCCGAATTGATAAGCGAGAGGGAATCCGCTACGGACGAGATCAAAGTTGCATCTGTTACCGCTCAAACCACTTCGTCTTCTTGCCCAGATTCAGCCCGCTGTCCAGCAGCACGGCCAGCGTCCCCAGCAGCATGCACAGATCTGTACGCGCCTCGTGCAAAAAGCTCCACACGCCGTAACGCGCCAGGTGCGGCGCCGCAAACCGCCCCAACGGATGCCCGAGCAGAATCGGGATCTTCGTCGTCACAATCGCCGTCGCAATCACCGCGAACAACGCCAGCGCGCCATCTCCGGCAAACAGACCCAGCAGCACCGCCGCGCCGCCCGTGATTTCCGCCACGCCCACCAGTGGAGCCAGCAGGTGCGGCAGCGGAAAGCCAAGATGCGCGAATCGTCCCCAGCCCAGCTCTTCCGGCCGCAGAAACTTCAGGATTCCCTCGGTCAAAAACACCACACCCACCATCACGCGAACCAGCAGCATGGGGAGCCCTCTGCGCATCGATCTCCTCGCTTTACGGCAGCCGCTCATCAGGCGCGCCGTTCAGATGAAAGCAGAACGGCTTCCTTGAATCAGTGAAAGAATAACCCACGACCAATGGCGCGAACGTGCGCCATCGCACACTTCATAGAGAATGTGCTTCGTCGAGCAGCCGCTCAATCTCTGGCGCAATCGCCTCCGGCTTCTTCGATGACCCATACCGCCGCACCACCCGCCCTCGCCCGTCCACTAGAAACTTGGTGAAGTTCCACTGGATCCGCTGCAGGCCAAAGATGCCCCGCCGGTTCTTTTTCAGAAATTGATAGAGCGGATGCGCTCCCGGCCCATTCACCTCGATCTTGGCGAACATAGGGAAACTCACGCCGTAATTTCTCTCGCAGAAAGCCCCAATCTCGCTCTCCGTCCCCGGCTCCTGCCTGCCAAACTGGTTGCAAGGGAACCCCAGCACCTCAAACCCGCGATCCCGATAACGCCGGTACAACTCTTCCAGCCCCGCATACTGCGGCGTAAAGCCGCACCGGCTCGCTGTATTTACGATCAGCAGCACCTGGCCGCGCAGGGTATCCAGCCGCGCCTCGCTCCCATCCAGCAGCGGCGCAAAAAAACCATATACGTCCTTCATCTTCACCTCGTCGCTCACTCCAGTCTTCCTTCCCCGTCTTTCCTTCCGTGTCAAATTCGGGCTGTCCTGTCGCTCCCGCCTGCGTCTAAAAAGGATGCACACCCATCTTCATGCGATGCAGGCCCCCGCCGGGCCAATCTCATCCGGTAGACTGTTAAAGGCTACCGCTTCGCAGATTCCGGCCGGAAGGCATTGCTTCTCAGGGGCTGCGTGTGTGGTGCCGGCCCGCGTCCGATGGCTTCACGCACGGCAGGGCTTCAAGGAAAAGATCTGATTGCCTCGACTGCGCGCAGGCACCGGCTTGGGAGCCGTGGCCGCGGTCCAATATAATCAATCTTTCCGTCATGCAGTACCAGATTTTTTTTGCAATGAGGGTGTGCTTATTCTTCCCGTGAAGCTTAACTATGGACCGCACCAGCTCTTGTGCTCGCCGCAGGGTGACAGCCCGGTGAAGATCAGGCACGCATCGTTCCTCCGCAGGTTGCGGAATCCCCGCCTCTTGGCGCGTCTCGCCGTTATGCTGCTCCTCGTGCTCACGGCAGGCGCCGCGCTGGCGCAGACCCCCGACACCATCGACCAGATTCGTGTCATCGGCAACCGCCGCATCCCCAAGGAAACCATCCTCGCCCGCCTGTTCACCCACGCCGGCGACACCTACGACCCCATCTCCATCGAGCGAGACTTCAACTCGCTCTGGAACACCGGCTACTTTGAGGATCTGCGCATCGAGCGCGAAGACACGGAGAAGGGCATCATCCTCGACGTCTTCGTCCGCGAGCGTCCCACCATCCGCGAGATTAACTACAAGGGCAACAACTCCGTCAGCCAGTCCGACATTCTGGACCGCTTCAAGAAGGAGAAGGTCGGCCTCTCGGTCGAGGGTCAGTACGACCCCACCAGGATTAAGCGCGCAGAGACGGTCATTAAGGACATGCTGGCCGAGCACGGCCACCAGTTCGCCACGGTCAAGACCGAGGTCAAGACCATTCCGCCCGCCTCGGTGCAGGTCAACTTCAACATCAAAGAAGGCCCCACCGTCAAAGTCGGCAACATCCGCTTCACCGGCAATGAGCACATCGGCAGCACCTACCTGCGCCGCGCCATGAAGAACCTCAAGCCCATCGGCATTCCCTACTCGCTGATCTTCGAGGACCTCTTCGCCAAGACCTTTGACGCCTCCAAGCTCGACGAAGACGGCGAGCGCGTCCGCTTTGCCTACCGCGACAAGGGCTACTACAACGCCGCGGTCGAAACCCCGCAGACCCAGATTCGCGATGAAGGCGGCCTCAACTGGTTCACCTTCCGCCCGCGCCGCGGCAAGCGCATTGACATCCTGCTGCCCATCGAAGAGGGCGACCGCTATCGCCTCGGCACCATCACCTTCACCGGCAACAAGGCAGTCACCAACGTCCGGGCCCTGCGCGGCACCTTCAACATCAGGGATGGCGACTGGTTCGACGCTCAGGTCATCGGCAAGGGGCTGGAAAACCTCAAGAAGGCCTACGGACAGCTTGGCTACATCAACTTCGGCGCCGTGCCCAAGCCCATCTTCGACGACAAGAAGAAGACCGTCTCGTTGCAGGTTGACATCGACGAAGGCAAGCCCTTTTACGTCGGGCGCATCGAGATTCAGGGCAACACCATCACGCGCGACCGCGTCATCCGGCGCGAGCTCATGCTCGAAGAAGGCCAGGTCTACAACTCCCAACTCTGGGAGTACAGCCTCATGCGCCTCAATCAGCTCGAGTACTTTGAGCCGCTCAAGGTCGATCAGGACACCGAGGCCCATCAGAACCCAGAGGCTGGCACCGTCGATCTGCTCCTCAAAGTCAAGGAGAAGGGCAAGAACTCCATCGGCCTCAACGGCGGCGTCAGCGGCCTGCAGGGCGCCTTCCTCGGCGTGAACTACCAGACCAACAACTTCCTCGGTCTGGGTGAAACGCTCAGCGTCCAGGGCAACCTCGGCAACGCGCAGCGCCAGTTCCTCTTCGGCTTCTCGCAGCCCTACATCCGCAACCGGCCCATCAACTTCGGCTTCCAGATCTTCAGCAACAAGATGGACTACAACCCGTCGCACGCGTATCAGGCGACGACTGGCCAGGCGCTCAACCTCACCCAGGCGCAGCAGTCCCTCACGCAGAATTACAACCAGGCCTCGACGGGCTTGAACTTCTCCATCAGCTATCCGCTCAAGCGCCACGCCTTCCAGCGTGTGGGCTTCACCTACAGCCTCAATCGCTCCACCATCTCCGCCTTCAGCACGGCATCGCAGACCTTCTTCCAGACCATCAGCTTCCGGTCCGGAATCAAGAGCTCCAATCCGCTGGGCGGCATCGTCGACAGCTCCGTCTCGCTCAGCTACATCTACAACACCATTAACGATCCCGTCCGTCCGCGCAGCGGCAAGGAGTGGACCGCCCTCGTTCAGGCCGGCGGCGCATGGGGCAACCTGCGCTACGTCTCCCCGTTCATCGCGTACAAGAGCTTCCGCTCCATGCGCTACTTCACGCCCTCGGCCATGGGCCACAACGTGCTCGGCATCCGCGCCCAGCTCGGCTGGGTCACTGGCTGGGGTGGCGACGTTGCTCCTCCGCAGAACCGCTTCTATACCGGCGGCGATGGAGACCTGCGCGGCTTCGATATTCGCGGCGCCACGCCCTACGGCTACGTGCCCACGCGCACCACGGTGCTGCTCACGAATCCCGACGGAAGTTGCGTCCCGCGTGATCCCACCAATCCTCAGATTAACCAGTGCATTCAGGTGCCGATCCCGGTCTACGGTGTTGCCTCCATCGGCGGTGACACCAGCTTCACGAGCAACATCGAATACCGCATCCCCATCGCCGGTTCGGTCAGCTTCTCGTTCTTTGATGACTTCGGTATTGATTCAGCCGTGAACCGCAATCAGCTCCAGCAGAGCCCGGAAGGCTTCGCCTCACTCGTCGCGCCGCTCTACGGCTGCCCGGTCTATAACAATGGCTCCTGCCAGGGCGGCATTCCCGGCACCAAAGTCGGATTCCAGCAGAATATCCGGCCCATCGCGGGCACCAACTTCATGCCCCGTATGTCCTTGGGCGGCGAGCTTGGCGTCATCATGCCGGTCGTGAATGCGCCATTCCGCCTCTACTTCGCCTACAACCCGATGCGCCTCTACGAGCACCCGTATTGCAACGACATCAAGCTCGGAGCCAAGGTGCAGAGCTGCTCGGCAGAGCTCATCACGCGCGATATGTTCCCGCCCGGCGGCGCAGGCGACTATACCTACGGCCAGGCAATTCAGGCTTACGGCGCGCAAAACCTCTTCCGCGAACCGCGCAAGACCTTCCGCCTCACCGTATCCACCACCTTCTAGCACCCACCTTCCTGCCGCGGAGCGCTGCACGCGCTCCCCTGCATCACCAAAGGAGCTTCACCTCAATGAAAGTCTCAGCAATCCTCGCCGCCGTCGTCTGCGCGGGCCTGCCCTTTGCAGTCGCGGCACAAACCCCGGCTCCTGCACCCAAAGTCGCAGTCGTCGCCTTCCAGCAGGCCGTCGCGCAGACCAATGAGTTTCAGCGCAGCTTCGCCGATTTGCAGAAGAAGTATGCCCCCCGTCGCGACCAGCTCAAGGCGGAAGGCGACGAGATCGGCAGCCTGAAGAAGCAGCTCGAGTCCACTACCGTCACGGAGGCCGAGCGCACCAGCCGCGCCCGCACCATCGACGAAAAGCAGAAGGCGTTCGATCGTTCGGCCCAGGAAGCCCAGAATGATTTTCAGGCCGAAATCGAGAAGGACTTTGGCGTCATTGCTGAAAAAGTGGGAACAGAGTTGATCGACTACTCCCAGAAGCAGGGCTACACGCTCGTGCTCGATGGCGGCCGCCAGCAGACGCCCGTCGTCCTCTGGGCGACGCAGGCCACCGACATCACGCAGGCTGTCGTCGATGACTACAACACCAAATCCGGCATCCCGGCTCCCGCTGGTTCCGCTGCGCCCTCTGCGCCCCGGCCCGCTTCGGCTCGGCCCACCGGCTCTGGTGCGGCCAGCCACCCGGCTGCACACTGATCCCATCCCAGCCCGTTTCTCGGCACAAGGCCTGAGCCTCCGCACACCGCGGCTCAGGCCTATTTCATGACCGTCCGCGCCGGCCTCCACGCCTTCTTCCACGGGCCTCCTGGCGCACCCTGCGGGGTTTGACGCCCCCATTCCGCCCCCCTATAATCCTTCTAGTTCCTGCTGATGTCTCCATCCGCGTCTTTTCCTGTCTCCGCTTCATTCCAGCGGGGCTCCCTTAAAGGAAGGCCGAGAGGTTTGTCAGGAGGCACAGGCTTGCCTTCCGGCGCAGCCGTGAGCAGCCACACAGGATTCCTGAAGGAGTTTTCCATTCGCATGAAGCGCTCTGTAGCACTCGTAATGACACTGGCGTCGGGCCTCTGCCTGACCGCCGCCGCTCAGACTCCGGCCGCGCCTGCCGCCGCCGCGCAGCCCGGTCCCGCAAAGATCGCCGTCATCGCCTTCCAGGTGGCCGTGGCTCAAACCAACGAGGGCCAGCGCAACTTCGCCGACCTCCAGAAGAAGTACGACCCCAAGCGCCAGCAGCTCAAGACGCTCAGCGACGAGGTCGATACCCTCAAGAAGCAGCTCCAGACCCAGGGCAGCACCCTCACCGACGCCGCCCGCGCGGAGAAGACCCGCACCATCGACGACAAGGAAAAGCAGCTCCAGCGCTCCGCTGAGGATGCCCAGAACGACATGCAGCAGGAGATGCAGGAGATGTACAACACCCTCGCCTCCAAGGTGTATGACGTCCTCAACGACTACGTGAAGCAGCACGGCTACACCCTCGTGCTCGACTTCTCGCAACAGCAGAGCCCGGTCCTCTACGCCGCCGAGTCCACCAACATCACCAAGGACATCATCGGCGCGTACAACCTGAAGTCCGGTGTACCCGCGCCTCCGGCCGCCGCAGAGCCTGCGCTTTCGGCTCCCAGCCCGGCGCCCAAGGCCCCGGCTGCTCGCTAGCCCGCGCCGGATCTAAGCAGGCACTCCTTCCAGGGCCTCCGCACTGTGGTGCGGAGGCCTTGGCGCTTTTACACATCTCCTGTGGAAAAAACTGTGGAAGGCGAAGCGGCTGAACAACAGAAAATTCGCAGTTATCCACTTGCCAGAATTCAAGTCTCTTTGCTAATCGGCATAACTCATTTATTTTCAATAATTATCTGTCGCCGCAACCCAGGCTACACCGCCGCGTCCCGCCTATCCCGCGGTCTGACCTGCTTTCGCAGCTTTCCACAGTCCAAGATGAAAATTGTGTGACGAAAGTACGGCACAAGTGTGGGTTGCGCGCTACTTCGGCTGATCTTCCCCGACCCGTAACACGGCCAGAAATGCCTCCTGCGGAATGTCCACTTTCCCAATCCGCTTCATGCGCTTCTTGCCTTCCTTCTGCTTTTCCAGCAGCTTGCGCTTGCGGCTGATGTCGCCGCCGTAGCACTTCGCCAGCACGTTCTTCCGCAGCGCGCTCACCGTCTCGCGGGCCACAATCTTCGACCCGATTGCCGCCTGAATCGCCACCTCGAACTGCTGCCTCGGAATCAGCTCCCGCATCTTCGACACCAGCGCCTTGCCGCGCTCATAGGCAAAGTCGCGATGCACGATAATCGACAGCGCATCCACCGGCTCGCCAGAGACTAGGATGTCCATCTTCACCATCGGCGACTCCCATTCGCCGGCAAGCTGATAATCCAGCGACGCGTACCCGCGCGAGATCGACTTCAGCCGGTCATAGAAGTCCAGCACAATTTCGTTCAGCGGCAGCTCATACGTCAACATCACCCGCGTCGGCGTCACATACTCAAAGTTGATCTGCCTGCCGCGCTTCTCTTCCACCAGCTTCAGAATTCCGCCCACGTACTCCTCATTGGTCAGAATCTTCGCCTGAATCACCGGCTCGCGGATCGTCTCGATATTCGTCGGCTCCGCCCACCGCGAAGGATTATCGACTTCCAGTACGCTGCCGTCCGTCAGCGTGATGTGATACCGCACGCCCGGCGCCGTCGTAATCAGGTCCAGCTCGTACTCGCGCTCCAGCCGCTCCTGAATAATCTCCATGTGCAGCAGGCCAAGAAACCCGCAGCGGAAACCGAATCCCAGCGCCACCGAGCTTTCCGGCTCAAAGAAGAACGACGAATCATTCAGCCGCAGCTTTTCCAGCGCGTCGCGCAGCAGCGTGTGCTCGTGTGAGTCCACCGTGTAGAGGCCGGAGAAGACCATCGGCTTGATATCTTCAAAGCCCGGCAACTGCGCTGCGGCCGGCTGCGCATCGTCGGTTACCGTGTCGCCGATCTTGGTGTCTGCGACATTCTTGATCGTCGCGGCAAAGAATCCCACCTCGCCCGCGATTAACTCCCCAATCTCCACCGGCTTGGGCATCAGCACGCCCATCGACTCAATATCGAACGCCTTCCCATTCGACATCAGCCTTATGCGCTGCCCTTTGCGCATCGTTCCCTGCATCACGCGCACCAGCACAATCACGCCGCGATATGCATCGAACCACGAGTCGAAGATGAGCGCCTGCAGCGGCGCATCGGGGTCACCCTTCGGTGGCGGCAGCCGGTGCACAATCGCTTCCAGCACATCTTCCACGCCCTGGCCCGTCTTGGCGCTCACCGGGATGGCGTCCGTCGCGTCCAATCCCACAGCCTGCTCGATCGCCTCCTGCGTGCGCAGAATATCGGCCGAGGGCAGATCGATCTTGTTGATGACCGGGATAATCTCAAGCCCGTGATGAATCGCGAGATACGCATTCGCCAGTGTCTGCGCTTCCACGCCCTGGCTGGCATCCACCACCAGCAGCGCCCCTTCGCACGATGAGAGCGACCGCGACACCTCATAACTGAAGTCCACATGCCCCGGCGTGTCAATCAGGTTCAGCTGATACGTGTTGCCGTCTTTTGCCTTGTACATCATCCGCACGGCGTGCGCCTTGATCGTGATGCCGCGCTCGCGCTCCAGATCCATCGCGTCCAGAATCTGCGCCTGCATCTCGCGCTGGGCCACCGCGCCGGTCAGCTCCAGCAGGCGGTCGCTCAACGTCGACTTGCCGTGGTCGATGTGGGCAATAATAGCGAAGTTGCGTAGGAAGCGTGCGTCCATGAGAGGTTGGCGAAGAAAGCGAAATGCGCCGTCCAGCGCACATTGCCTCTATCGCTAGCTTATCATTCAGACTTTCTCCTGCATGCTTTGGCGCGAACGCCCACAGGCTTGCGACATTCACCGCGGCACCTGGGCGGACTGTAGAATCGGCGCGATATCAAAACACGCCGGAGAAACTTGAACAAAGCCCACCCGGGCCATGGGCAAGAGGAACGGCCTGAACATTCTGAGTGGCCTCCGCCGGCAGTCACCATGTCATAGAGCTCATCGCAATGACTTCTCAATCTTCGGCAGATCCAATGGATCGAAGATAGGATCTCCGTCCAACGCGTGTTGCGTGAAAAAATTCCAGGCATCAGCGGTGATCTCGCCGGAGCGGGCAAAGAAATTATGGTCGGCGCCGGCAAGCTCCACATAGTGAACCTTGAATCCGCGGGAAATCAGAGCATCCCGGGAGGCTCGGCTCTGCCTCGTCGTCCACCACTGGTCCTGCGTGCCGATGTAATACGCTACGGGAATTTTCCGAACCGCAAAATCCGCGATTGGATACTTCGAGTTTTCGATCACTCCGCCGTGCACCGCAGCGGCAGCAAAATACCGCGACTCCAGAAATGCGAAGTAGAAGGCGAACATGCCGCCGGCGGAATAACCCCACAGGTACAGTCGGCGTTTGTCCACGGGATAGGTTTGGCAGAGCGAGTGGATGGCATCGCGGATCCACTCGGGATGATCGTAGAGTCTGTCCCACGCCTGCGGAGAGTTGTCGATATTCGGAGCCAGCAAGATAATCTTGTTCGCCCTCGCCATGGGCAGCCAGGCCTGAAGCTGCCCCGCCCCGTCGCCGCCAGCGCCATGCAGAGCAAGCAGCAGAGGCATGGGCGGCGTATTCGCGTCTCGCTCGGGGACGAATAGATCGAACGAATGACGCTCGCCGTCCGCTTGAATAGAAGCCTTTACAAGCACCTCCGGAGCCATGGCGGGGTGCGTTTGTGCTTCCGCAGCAACAGCCAGTAGAAATCCTGCGGCGGTCATGCGGACCAGGCTTGCTGTTGTTGCCATTGCCGGTCGGCCTCCTGTTCTTTCGCGTCTGCGCCTCGGCCACAGGTATCTTCCAGCGAGAGGGAGCCGCGCAGCCATTGTAGAGCCAGCGCATTCGCTCCAGAACCCACAGTCGTACCTCTCATTGCAAAGGTCCAGGGAACATCGGGCCAACCCACGCGCTGACTTCGGCCAATCGCTTATCATCGGCATAGTGCCCAAAGTGACCCCATCGAAGCCGCGCCGGTCCGATTTTTCTCTGCGCCGTGCGCTGCTCGCTCCGGCCCGCATCCTTCTTCTGCTCCCGCTCGCCGGCTGCGCTCCATCGAGCCGCAAGCCCGCCGCCGCTCCTGCGCCCCAGGCCGTCGCGCCCGCTCTGCCATCGCCCCAGCAGCAGGCCGCCGAGGCCGCCGCCGCAAAAGCAAAGCAGGCGCAAACCCTGCAGCAGCTGCGCGTGCAGGCGCTCATCGCCAATGTCGAAAAGGCCTTCACCGCAGGCCAGGCAGACTACCGCAAAGGCAATCTTGTCGAAGCCAAGGCCGCGTTTGACCGCGCCGTCGATCTCATGCTCTCAAGCGGCATCGACATCAAGAGCGATCCGCAGTTGCAGGACGAGTTCGACCGCATCGTCGATTCCGTGAATGCGCTTGAGATGGAGGCCCTCAAGCAGGGCAACGGCTTTGCGCCCGTTGTCGAGCCCACGCCCGGCGATGTGGCCAGCGACGTCACCTTCGCCGTCGATCCCAATCTCCTCGCCAAAGCGCGCGCCGATCTCGCCACCACCAAGTCCGATCTTCCTCTTGTGATGAACGACTACATCGCCGCCTTCATCAACTTCTTCGCTTATACCCAGAAGGGCCACAACACGCTCCTCCACTCCTTTCAGCGCGCTGGACGCTACCGCAGCATGATTCAGCACGTGATGTCCGAGGAAGGCGTGCCGCAGGATCTCATCTATCTCGCCGTCGCCGAGTCTGGCTTTCAACCGCGCGCCGTCAATCGCGGATCTGGCGCAGGCGGCATGTGGCAATTCATGCCCTACGGCGACTACGGCCTCAGCCGCACCCGCTACGTGGACGAGCGCTTCGACCCCGAGAACTCCACGCGCGCCTACGCCCGCTACATGAAGTTCCTCTATAACCAGCTCGGCGACTGGTATCTCGCCATGGCCGCCTATGACCACGGCGCGGGCAACATCCAGCGCGCTGTCCAGCGCACCGGCTACGGCGATTTCTGGGAGCTCTACAAGCGTCATGAGTTGCCCCATGAAACCGAAAACTACGTGCCGGAGATTCTCGCCGCCATCATCATCGCCAACCACCCAACGCAGTACGGCTTCGATGAAATCACGCTCGATCCGCCCGTCCTCACAGACACCGTCACCCTCAACTACTCCGTCGATCTGCGTCTCGTCTCCGACCTCGTCGACGCGCCCGTCGATGAGCTGATTGCACTCAATCCAAGCCTGCTCCGCTTCACCACGCCGCCGGATACCAGCTTCGATCTTCATCTGCCCGCCGGCGCCGCCAATCTCTTCCAGCAGCGCATCGCCGCGATTCCCGAGGACAAGCGCAACGCCTGGCGCTATCATCGCGTCGCGCCGGACGACACCATGGCGTCGGTCGCCGGCAGCTTCCATGTCTCCGTCGCTGACCTTGCCGCTGCGAATCAGATGAGCACCGATGAAAGCCTGACCGGTGTCGAGGCCCTCGCAGTGCCCGTTCCGCCTGCGCCCGAGTCCACCTCGCGCGCCATGATGTACACCACGCGCCGCGGCGATACGCTCGTCTCCATCGCCGACCGCTTCGGCGTCTCGCTCGCCCAGTTGCGCACATGGAATCACCTCAGCGGCATCCGCGTCGCCCCCGGCCGCAGGCTCCGCGTCGCCGAGCCCGCACGCGTCCTGCGCACGCGCCGCGCGCGCCATCGCGCATCCAGCCGCGCCGCGGCACCACATGGCGATCCGCCTGCTTCCCATGCCAGCACAGCGGCGAAGCACAGCGCCACCGCTTCCGGCGCATCTTCCAAATCAAAGTCCGCATCTGCGCATTCCTCCAGCCGCGCCCATCGCCGCAAGCACTCCTCCTCATCCGCGACGGCTTCCAGTAAACAAAAGTAGTCCTGTCTGCATTCCTCGCTTGAGTTTTGATAGCTTTTGCGTGCACGCTATTGCTAGAATGAGTGCGCGCGAGAGTCTGCGCAGATGCAAGACCCCGAATCGGGGCAGCGGCGAGCCGCTGGAGGCAATGGGATGGATGAAGTGTTCAGGATGTACGCAATGAATGACGGCAACCATGACGCGGAGCCGGCAGAGACGGACTCCGATCACGAAGAAATGTTCGATGAGGATGACGAGCTGGAAGCAGCCGGTATTCTCACCACCTCCGACGACGATGAGGATGAGGCCGTTGTAGAAGAAGCAATCATCATCGTCAGTGCTGTGCCCACCCCTCAACCGGCCGCTCGTTCAAAGGCCGCAAAGAAAGCTCCCGCAAAGAAAGCTGCCCGCAAGGCTCCGGCAAAGAAAGCCGCCGCAAAGAAAGCGGTGGCGAAGAAGGCCGCAAAGAAGCCCGCCAAAAAAGCTGCAAAGAAAGCAGCAAAGAAGGCAGCCGCGAAAAAGGTTGTGGCCAAAAAGGCCGCGAAGAAATCCGCCGCAAAGAAGAAGTCCACTGGCGCTAAGGGCGGAAAGGCAACAGCGAAGAAGACTGTTGCCGGAAAGCGCGCCAGCAAAACCACCAAACGAGGTAACAAGTTGGCCGTTAAGAAAGCAGCAAAGAAGGCTACCGCCAAGAAGGCAGTTGCGAAGAAGAAGGCTCCTGCAAAGAAGGCAGTTGCGAAGAAGAAGGCCCCTGCCAAGAAGGCGGCAAAGAAGAAGTAACATCCCCAACCCGCAGTACAAGGCAAGCAAAAAAGCCCGGCATCGCGCCGGGCTTTTTTGCGTCTGCTTGCGCTGCGCTACTTCTTCAGATCCGCAATCGCCGCCAGCACCTCTTCCGAGTGGTGCGTCGGGTCCACCTTCGTCCACTCCTTCACAATCTTCCCCTGCGGGTTAATCAGGAAGGTGTTCCGGTTGGCGATCTGCAGGCCCATGTAGCTGCCCAGCGAGCCGTACTCATCCACCACCTTGTGCTGCGGGTCGGCCAGCAGGTGGAAGGTCAGCCCATCCTTCGTGCAGAACTGCTTGTGGCTGTCCACCGTGTCCACGCTCACGCCCAGGATGACCGCGTTGTCCGCGTCAAACTTCGCCTGATCGCGCTGGAAGTTATGCGCCTCGATCGTACAGCCCGTCGTCATGTCCTTCGGGTAGAAGTACAGCACCACCCACTTGCCGCGATAGCTCTTCAGCGCAATCGCCTCGCCCGTCTGCGACGGCAGGGTAAACGTGGGAGCCTTCTGTCCCACACTCGGCATGGCTTCATCCGCAGCGCGCGCCACGCCAAACGACAGGGCCGCCGCCAGCGCGGCAACCACAGCAGGAATCATCAACTTCTTCACGGGAACCTCCATTGTTGGGACGCGCCAGCGCGCGCCGGGGACGCAAATTCGAACGCGCAATCAGTATCCGCGCTCAGCCGCAACAATGGCAATCCCCGCCTCGCTCGCCCGCCGCAGCATGTTGTCCCGGTCAAAAAGCAGCGTCCGCCCCGCTTCGACCGAAAGGCACGTCGCCCCCGCCGCAATCATCGCTTCCACCGTCCGCATCCCGATCACCGGCACGTCGAAGCGCATGTCCTGGTTGGGCTTGGCCACCTTCACCACGGTGAGTCTGCGCTC
>JBBIVH010000035.1:16719-19530 GCA_037439805.1 Acidobacteriaceae bacterium | reverse complement strand
GCCAGCGGGTCAGGATATCCATCTCCGTCTGGTTGAGCATGTGGCCCATGTGCAGACGGCCGGTGACGTTCGGCGGCGGCAGCAGGATGGTGAAGGGCTCCGAGCCGCCCTCGCCGGTGGGCGTGGGCTGGGCAAAGAGATTTTCGCGGACCCAATAGGCGGCCCAGTGGTCTTCAATCGCGGTCGGGTCGTAGGCTTTCGGCAGGTCGTGAGGCATGGGGGTCGTCGCGTGCGTCTCCCCGAGAAATTGCGTCAAACCCGCAGTTTGCAAAGGGTTTTGAGCGAGGGGACCACTTTCCACTTTAGCAGATGGTGCGCCGCAAGCGGGCGGAGAGACCACCGCACCGATCTGGAACGAGGAAAGGCCGCACGTTGAGTTCGCGCGGCCTCTGGGTTGTTCTCTTTTTGATTCCGGTTAGAAGGGGTTCAACTTGCTCAGGCCCTTCTTCTTTTTCTTCTTGCTCGAGGACTCGTCGCCAAGGTTAGCCTTGGGGCCCTTCTTGACCTTGCCTGAGGCGTTGGCCTGCGGTCCCGCCGGCGCTTCACCGGGCTTGATGTCGTTCACCTGGTCCGGCGCTTCGGCGGGCTTCTCGGACGCGGGTAGCGTCGTGTTGGTGGGGCCTACGGCCGTGAGCTGGCTGTTGGGATCGTTGGGGTTCGCCGGTGCGCTGTTCGGCGCACTCACAATCGAAACGCCCACGCCGGTGCCATCGCCGGGGGCCTGCATCTGTACCGGCGCCTCAGAAGGACGGTCGCTGCGCGGCGGCTCGTTCACGCCCGTCGGCTTGGCCGCGGCTGCCGCAGGGTTTGCGCCTACCGCCTCGTTGTACATGGCGATGTTCTGCTTCGTGATTTCAGATGCGGTCACGCGCCGTGGATCGTCCAGGCTGGGATCGCCCACGTGGACCGCTTCCACAACCGAGGGCCCATGCTTGATGATGCCGAGTGTCTTGTCGGTAAAGCGCAGCGGCTGACGGCTGCGTTCCTCGGCGTCGTTTTCTGCAACGGCGGCGGTTGTAGGCTGGGGAATCGGACGGTTCATGCCGATCAGCCGGTCGCGCGCATCCTCCACATGTGGGGCCATGGGGTAGCGTGAAATGACCTTGGCGTATGCCGCCGCCGCGCGATCGTTGTAGAGAGCGGTCAGGCGTTCCCGTACCGCGCCGGGAAGGCCGGGCGCAAGCTGTACTGCATGGGCTTCGCCGGCATAGGCGTCGCCAATGCCGAGCAGCGCCATGTCGCTGTGCGAGTACAGCGGATAGGTGTCCACCACCGTCTGCAGCCGGGCGATCGACGCCACATAGTTATCCCGCGTCAGGTAGTACTCGCCGATGCGGGCCTCGCGCTCGGCCAGAACCTCCTGCACGTCGCGCAGCCGCTGCTTGGCGCGCGGAATCAGCGCCGAATCCGGGAACATGTTGATCATCTCGCGATACTGGCGCTCGGCCTGCTGCGCGTTGGTGTAGTCGCGATCCGGCTTTTCCATCTGCTGGTAGTAGATGTCGCCCACCTTCATCTTCGCTTCGGCTGCCTCGGGCGCCTGCGGGAAGAAGGTGATGAAATCCTCATACTCCGCCTCGGCCTGCGTCAGCGCTGCTGTGCCGCCCTCTTTGAACCATGTGTCGCCCACGGCAAGCTTGGCGCGCATCCGGTATTCGGAGTCGGGATAGGTGTTCAGCAGGGTCTGGAGCGTCAGGCGTGCCACGTCATACCGGCCCTTCTTCATGGCCACCATGGCTTTGTCGAAGAGGATCTTGTCGGGCTGCTGCGACTTCACGCCGGCCAGAGGATTGGCGCTGAGGTCCTGATTCTTCTTGTGCTTGGGTTGCTTTTCCCGCGCATGGGCGCCAACGCCCGCAGAGACAACCGCCGCCAGAGCAGCGACGGCCAACTTCTTCGACAACCGGTTCATACCACCTCATTGCGGCCGCTGCCCGCAAACGGGTGGCGCGCCTTCACCATGCTCTCTCTGGGAAGATTTTACTCTTCCGCGGCCTTGCGTGCCGCAGCCAGCAGGGCACGCGCATCCTGCTCGGGCCGGCCCGCGCCAAAGACCGCGTTGCCCGCCACCAGCAGATCCGCTCCTGCTTGGACGATGGAGGCGATTGTGTCGTGAGCCACCCCGCCGTCCACTTCAATTCTAAATGCCAGGCCCATTTCTTCGCGCAACTGCTTCAGCCGGCGAATCTTGTCGAGCGAAAAGGGGATGAAGCTCTGCCCGCCAAATCCCGGATTCACGCTCATGATCAGCACGTGGTGGACCATGGGCAGGATGTCCACGATGAAGTTGACGCGGGTCGCCGGATTCAGCACCACCGCCGGCTTCATGCCGTGATGGGCAATCAGTTCGAGGCTGCGATGGAGATGGTGGCAGGCCTCGTAGTGGACGCTGACCCAGTCCGCGCCTGCATCGGCGAAGGCTGGGATGTACTCGTCCGGGTTCTCGATCATCAGGTGGCAGTCAAGCGGCAGCTTCGTCGCCTTGCGCAGACTCATCACCACGGGTGGTCCGATTGTGATGTTGGGAACAAAGTGTCCATCCATCACATCCACGTGAATTACCGTGCCGCCGCCACGCTCTGCCGCGGCCACTTCCTCCGCAAGCCGCGCAAAGTCCGCCGACAGGATCGATGGCAGCAGTTCAACCATAGCGTGAAATCACGGTCTCCTTCGCAGCCTCAGTGTATCAGCGAATGTGCCGTTTCAGGCTCTACTCCGGGCCGGGGAGTTCGCTCGCTACGCCGCGATTTGTTCTGGTTCTGGAAAAGAGCTTCTTCATCGCCCCCCAGACCAGCCGGATCATCACGAGGA
>JBBIVH010000035.1:5433-16619 GCA_037439805.1 Acidobacteriaceae bacterium | reverse complement strand
ACCGGCACGCGAATGAAGGTGTGCAGGGCATTCCAGATCAGGTCGAAGGCCGGAACCTTGTCTGCGAAGAACTCCACGGCAAACAGTGCCACGCTTGCGCCAATCACCCACCAGTTCCCGAGCAGGGAAAGCGAGTGCGGCAGCGTGAGCCAGTGCGTATGCGCCAGAAGCCCGAGCGTCGCCACGGTGGCATACACGTTCAGCCCGGCAGCGAAGGAGATCGCCACCAGCACCGCGAACAGCTCGTCATTGGGCAACCATGGCATCGTTCGGTACCCACTCTATGCAGATGGCAAGTGTACGCCTCTTAGCCCGCAGCGACCGGATATCAGGCCCGGATGCGCCCGGCCGCCACGCGCCCCACGCCCCGCAGCAGAGCTTTGATGGGCCAGTGACCCTCGGCATCCGGAAAGAAGATCTCGCCCACGCGTCGCGTCTCCGGCCGGTAGTACCAGCGCTTGAGCAGTGCCAGGTGGCCTTGTCGCGCAATGGAGTTCGGCGGCTCGTCCTCCGCCGTCAGCGCTGCCAGCGCCGCTTCCATGCGCGCTTCCAGCACGCCCCGCGCAGGCCGCTGCGGTTCCGCGGGCTCGCTCTCCGGGATCGGTTCCACGGCCACGGGCTGCGCAAACAGCGAACTCGAGCCCGACTGCTCATTTTGGATCCTCATGCCGACGGTGGAGAAGCCGAACGGCCCGCGCAGGCTGCCTGCCTCGTAGAGAAAGATCGCCACGGCATCGGGTTCTGCCGAGGCCTGCAGCAGCACCGCGCGCAGCCGGCTCATGGGTCGCACCAGCTCTGGCGCCAGCCCGCGCACACTCTCAACCTTCTGCACCTGAGCGTGAATCGCTGCGGCTGTCTCGAAGGCCAACTCGACAGAGGCTTTTTCCCGCTCGGCCCGCAGGGCGACCAGACGGCTCTCGCCACGCGTCGCCAGAAACTCCTGTACGGCAGCAGCCTCATCCGCATAGCGCTCGTCCGTGCAGCCCTTGTAGCAGGGCGCAAGGCACATCTTCATCTCGGAGTAGACGCAGCCCGGATGGCTCGGATCAGGGTGCAGATCGTCCGTGCAGCGGCGCAGCAGGAAGAGCTTCAGCGCCTCGTCCACATAGCGCTCCGCCGCGCCGCGCGAGGCAAACGGCCCATACGCCCAGTCGGCTTCGCGCAGGCTGGGCCGGTGCGTCACCACCACGCGCGGATAGGCGTTGCTGCCAAGAAAGCGCACAAACGCCGGCGCCCGCAGGTGCATCCGCTCCAGGGACTTCGTCCCGTATTGCCTTTGGAGCAAATCAAACTGAACGAGCAGCGACTCAAACTCCGAGCCGGTGAGCCGCCACGCGATGCGCCGCACGCGCCCGGCCAGTTGCAGCCGTTTGGGATGTTTCTCCGAAGGGAGAAGCAGCCGTTCCAGGCGCGCCCGCAGATTGGACGTGCGCCCAATGTACGGCTCGGCATGTGCCTCCGCGCCGTACAGCGCAAAGACCGCTGCCGCCTGCGGAAGCTGCGCCAGCGTCGCTCGCGCATCGGCCTGATCAAAAGGCAGCGACTGCATCTCGAGCGCCGCGGCCATCTTCTTCAGGCTCCCGCAATCGTCATGCCGTCAATCCGAATCGTCGGTGATGCAACCGCGCCGCGAAACTCAAGATCATTGCCGATGGCTGAGATATTGCGGAGCATTTCTTTCAGATTGCCCGCAATCGTAATCTCTTCGACAGCGTGCGTCAGTTGGCCGTTGTCAATCCACAGGCCCGTCGCGCCGCGCGAGTAGTCGCCTGTCACGATATTCGTGCCGAAGCCCATCAGACTTGTGACGTAGAGGCCCGTCCTCACCTCACTCAGAATCTGCTCAGGCGACACCGCGCCCGGCAGCAGGTAGAGATTGCCGCAGCCGATGCCCGGCGTTCCCGCCAGCCCCCGCGAGGCATTGTGCGTGGACTTCATGCCCAGCTTGCGCGCCGTATAGGTGTTCAGCAGGTAGCTCCGCAGCATGCCGTCTTCCACCACAACCGTGCGGCGCGAGGGCAGCCCCTCGCCATCGAACGGCGACGTTCCAAAGCCGCCCACACCCGAGGGCAGCAGCATCGTGTTGTCGTCGATGATGGTCACGCCCGAGGCTGCAATCGACTCGCCGAGCTTACCGGCCAGAAACGAGGCGCTTCGCCAGATGGCGTCGCCCGAGGCGGCCTCAAAAATAGAGCCAATCATCGAGCGCGCCACCTCGGGCGCAAAAACGATAGGGACCTGCTGCGTGGGCACTCGCCGCGCGCCCAGCCTGCGCAGCGTGCGTCGCGCCGCTTCCTGCCCCACGGACTCCGGCGATTCGAGATCGGCCATGCGCCGCGCGCTGGACCACCACGCGTCGCGCTGCATCGCGCCGTTGACATCCACAGCAAGCGGCGAAACTGAGATGCCCGCGTAACTGGTGCGATAGCTTCCGGCAAAGCCGCGCGAGTTGGCGAGAACCTTGCGCCCGGTGGCCGCGTCGAAGCTGGCCCCATTGGAGTTGGTGATGCGCGGGTCGGCCGCCAGCGCCGCAGCCTCCGCCCGGCGCGCCCACTCGATGCGCTCCGGACCGGGTAGCGAATACACGTCGTCGCAGTAGAGGTGCAGATCCTGCGGCAGCGACCCGAACTCATCGCTCTCCGGCAGGCCGGTGAAAGGATCTTCTTCGGTGATGCGCGCCAGGGCCATCGCGCCTTCCACAAGCTGGCGGATGCCGCCCGGTGTGAGGTCGCTGGTCGAGGTCGATGCCGAACGCTTGCCCAGAAAGACGCGCAGACCCAGCGCCCGCGAGCCGGACTCGGTCAGCGTCTCCACCTCTCCCATGCGCACGTTGACGCTGAACTCGTCGCCTTCCTGCGCCACCGCTTCGGCATCGCTTGCGCCGGCTTTCATCGCCTGGGCCACCACGTCGGCGGCCAGTTCTTCCAGTTCTGTTTCGAGGGCCTGCTGCTGATCCACTTCCGGCATAGCTTCACAGTAGCAAAGTCAGCGTCCGCGAGGCTGGCCTGCGCACGCGGTCACATCGCCGGCACACCCGCGTTTGCTATGGTGAAATGTGTTTGCTGAGGGCAGATCGTATGCGGTGTTTTGGAAACATTTGTTGCGCGATGGCGCTGGGGACGGCCATCCTCGCCAGCGCACAAATCAGCAAGATCGATCCCAATCTTCTGGGGCGGGCCACCGCGGGCGACGCTGCGGCGCAGTTTCAGGTGGGGATGGCCTACGCCACCGGCAAGGGCGTTCCCATGGACGACACGCTCGCTGCGGCATGGCTTGAAAAGGCGGCTGCGCAGGGGCAGAAGCAGGCGCAGTTTCAGCTGGGCGCTCTGTACCGCAGCGGTCAGGGCGTACCGCAGGATCCGGCGAAGGCCGCGGATTGGTTTCGAAGCGCTGCCGACCAGGGTGTAACCGAGGCGCAACTGGCTCTGGGCGAGCTGTATGACCATGGTGATGGAGTACCGCAGGACTACACCAAAGCCGCCAACTTGTATAGGAAAGCAGCGCTGCAGGGAAGCGATGAGGCGCAATATAACCTGGGCACGCTGTATGAGCGCGGTCTCGGCGTCGAGCAGGATTTTTCCCAGGCCGCCGGCTACTATCGCAAGGCCGCCGAGCAGGGCAACCCCGCTGCCGAGTTCAACCTCGGGCTGCTCTATGACAACGGCCAGGGCATGGAACAGGACTACGCCCAGGCGGCGCTCTGGTATAACAAGGCCGCCGAGCAGGGACTGGCGCGCGCGCAATACAACCTGGGCTCAATGTTCGCCTCGGGACAGGGCGTTCCGAGAGATCTGGTCGAGGCGTACAAGTGGCTCGCGCTGGCTGCAGACAATTGGGTAGGTTCCCGGCAGGAGCAGGCGGTGCGGGGCCGCGACAGTGTGGCCGCGCGCCTGACGCCCGCGCAGCTCTTTGACGCGCAGAGCCGCGTCGCCAAATGGAAGGCCGCGCACCAGAAGTAGCCCGCTCTGCGCAGACGCTCGGTGTCAGCGCCCCGTCCCGCCCACGGTCATCTTGTCCAGCTTGATGGTCGGCATGCCCACTCCCACCGGCACGCTTTGCCCATTCTTGCCGCAGGTGCCGATGCCCTCGTCCAGCTTCAGGTCGTGGCCCACCATGGAGACGTACTTCAGCGCCTCAGGACCGTTGCCGATCAGCGTCGCGTCGCGCACCGGCGCGGTGATCTTCCCGTCTTCAATGAGATAGGCCTCCGACGCCGAGAAGACAAACTTGCCGTTCGTGATGTCCACCTGTCCGCCGCCAAAGTTCACGGCATACAGTCCGCGCTTCACGCTGCGCACAATGTCCTCCGGCTCATCTTCGCCCGCCAGCATGTAGGTGTTGGTCATGCGCGGCATGGGAATCGCCTGGTAGCTCTCGCGGCGTCCCGAGCCGGTGTTCGGCATGCCCATCAACCGCGCCGAGAGCTTGTCGGAGAGGTAGCCCTTCAGCACGCCGCCCTCAATCAGCACCGTCTCCTGCGTCGCCGAACCCTCGTCGTCCACATTCAGCGAGCCGCGGCGGCCCGCAATCGTGCCGTTATCCACCACGGTGACCTTAGAGCTCGCCACCGGCTGGCCAATCAGCCCAGCAAAGGCCGAGGTCTTCTTGCGGTTGAAGTCGGCTTCGAGTCCGTGGCCTACGGCCTCGTGCAGCAGGATGCCCGGCCAACCCGGCCCGAGCACCACCTCCATCTCGCCAGCGGGCGCCGGCACTGCGCCGAGTTGCAGAATCGCTCCCCGCGCAGCCTCGTGCGCCAGGTGCTCCGGACTCTTGCTGCCGCTGAACTGCTCCAGACCGGCGCGCCCGCCGCCGCCCGCCGAGCCTTTGGTGGAAACCTCACCATCCTTGGCAATCACAAACACATTCAGCCGGCACAGGGGCTGCGTATCGCTCGCGAAGGCGCCGTCCGATGCCGCAATCAGAATCCGCCGCAACTCCTCTGAGTAGCCAGCGCGCACCTGCACCACGCGCGGATCGAAGGCCCGCGCTGCACGGTCGGCGCGCAGAATCAGTTCCAGCCGCGCCGCCAGATCGAGGTCGAACCCGCCCAACGGAACGGGGTAGAGATTGGCCGCGGGCGTCTCCACAAACCCCTGCACCGGCTGCTTCGCCGGCCCCGAGGCGATGAGCGCCGCCGTGCGCGCCGCGTGGAGGAGCCGCTCAGGGCTCAGGTTGTCGGTGTAGGCATAGCCAGTGCGTTCGCCGCTCAGCACGCGAATGCCGCACCCCGCGCTGGTGCCCTGGCTCGCGGACTTCACAATCTGCTCGTCCACGCCGAGCGAGGTCGCCGTGACCGACTCGAAGTAGAGGTCCGCAAAATCGCCGCCCGCCGAAAGCGCTTCACCCAGGCAGCGCTCCAGCAGCCGCTCGGTAAGGCCAAACTTCTCAAAGAAATAACGCCTGTGGCTCGTTTCAGGGGAAGCAGCCGGATTCGTCATCGTAGCTTCAGTCTACGCCGCCTCCCCGTTCCTGTTTTGGTGCCTACTCTTCGGTCACCTGTCGCCCCGCCGTGGTTCATGCTACATTCGGGCCATGAAGAAGATTGCCGCTGCCGCAATGTTGTCTGTGGCCCTCGCGTGCGGGCTCGCCGCGCCTGCGTTTGCAGCGCCCACGCATGCCAGACATCCCAAAGCGGCGCACCACGCAAAGAATCCTTATCTCAAGCATCCCGTCAAGCATCATGTGGACCATCCGGCCAAGCATCATCACCGCCTCTGGCCCTTCCACAAACACTAAGCGCGTCGCTTCGCCATCCTTCGTCCATCGTGTTCGCCGCACCAGCTTTCTCACCTCCAGGGTCCAAGCCATGCCTGAACAAGACATCCTCCGCTTTCCCGTGGGCCGCTTCACTCCGCCCGTCAGCTTCACGCCGGATCTGCGCGCGGTCCAGATGACGACGCTGCGCCAGCTCCCGGCCAGGCTGCGCGAGGCCGTTGCCGGCCTGAACGATACGCAACTCGACACGCGCTATCGCGAAGGCGGCTGGACGCTGCGCCAGGTCGTGCATCATGTGGCAGACAGCCACGCAAACTCCTTCGTCCGCTTCAAGCTCGCGCTCACCGAAGACTGGCCCACCATCAAGGCCTACGACGAGGCCGCATGGGCCGAGCTGGCTGACAGCCGCACTCTGCCGGTCGAGGCTTCTCTGCAAATGCTCGAAGCTCTCCACAAGCGTTGGGTCGCGCTCGTCGAATCCATGAGTGATGCCGACTTCGAGAAGGGTTATGTCCATCCCAAGATGGGGCGGCAGACCCTGTCGCAGGCGCTGGCCCTCTATGCGTGGCACTCGCTCCACCACACGGCCCACATCACCGGCCTCCGCGCCCGCATGGGCTGGTAGGCCGCTCGGCATGAGTCCGGCAGATGCCGCACCCTCCGCCGGCCAGCTTGCTCAGCACATCGAGGACTATCTCGCCCGCCATCCTGCCGCCGCGCTGCTTGAGGATGGCCGCATCCTCTTTGACATGCGCATGGCCCGCTACGCTGTGACCGAGTCGCACGGGCGATGCCTTGTGCAGTTCTGGAGCGACGAACGCAACCTCATGCGCACCGTCGTCGAAGTGCAGGAGCGGACGCATTGCCTGCGTCTGATGACCCGGCGCATGGGCGCGCCGCGCCCGCAGGCGCTGGAACTCGTCCCCACCAGTGACCGTCGCACGCCAACGGCCCGCGATGCAGCCCGCCGCAACTATCTGCGCCTGCTGGAGCGGGTTCTGAAGCGCAACTTCCCTGAAGCCAAAGTCGAGGGCATGCGCAATGCCATGGACCTCGAGCACAGCTTCGGCCCGGCCTATGTGCGCGGGCGTCTGCTGCGCGGCACATCTGCGGAGGCCGTCATCGGCGTCGGCGCGGAGGAGTCTGCCGTGACCATCGACGGCATCCTCACCCTCGGCATCCTCTGGCTGGACTACTGCCGTCAGCACGGCGACGGACGCCGCCACTTTGGCGGGCTCAAAGTCGTCGTCCCGGCAGGCGCGGGCCGCACCACGGCCGAGCGCATGGCGTTTCTCAACCGCGCCGCCGCCAACTTTCAGCTCTTCTCTCTCGACGAACGCACCGAGGAGCTGACCTCCGTCGATCCCGCGGACTCGGGCAATGTGGACTCGCGTCTTGTGCATGCGTTTTCCGGCGCCACCGCCATCGAGCGCTGCCAGTCCGGTATCGACCGCCTCATAAACCTGCTTCCGCCCGGCGCAAAGGCGCGCGTTGAACTTGCTCCACGCTCCACGACCGAGGTGGGCCTGCTGCTGCATGGGCTTGAATTCGCGCGGGTCCGGCACGTCGCATCCTCGCAGTCGTTTGCTCGCGAAGACGAAGTCACCTTCGGCGCGGGGGCCCATGAAACGCCGCTCACAGATGAGAATGCGGAGCCCTGCCGCGATCTGTTCAAGCGCCTCTTTCTCAGCCGTCATCCGGACGGGGCCCACACCGATGCGCTCTTTCGACTCCAGCCCGAGCGGTGGCTTGAGTCGCGTCTGCGTACGGCCATTGCAGAAATTTTGCCGGGCTTGCGCGGCGACCTGTTCTACACGCAAGTACCTGCGCTGTCCTCTGGCGACCGCGGCATGCTCGACCTGCTTACCCTCGATGGGCGCAGCCGCCTCGTCGTCCTCGAAATCAAGGCCGATGAAGATCTCCACCTGCCTCTGCAGGCGTTGGATTACTGGATTCGCGTCCGTGCGCTCAACCGGGACCGCAGACCGGCTGCAGGCGGCGCAGAGCAATCGGCATTCGAGCGGAGCGGCTATTTCACCGGAGCGGAGGTCTCGCCGCTGCCGCCGCGTCTGCTTCTCATCGCGCCCGCGCTGCGCATTCACCCCGCGAATGAGACCGTCCTGCGCCACCTTTCACCCGAGGTCGAGTGGGAGTTTCTGGCCCTCGGCGAGCAGTGGCGCAGCGAGTTAAAGATCGTCTTTCGCAAGCGCCGCACGGACTACTTCTCCTGATTCGGGCTGTTTCCCGCACATGCATCTGAAGCAGGATGCGTCCATGCTGGTCCGACGATCTCTGTGAAAGCGTGATTCCAGATCACGTTCTGTTACCGCGAGTGACCAGGTGACGTCGATGCTTCAAGTTTGCGCCCTGTCAACGCTGTATTGGCAACCAATTTAACCCTGGTGTGTTCACACCTTCAGCAAGAGGAAGGGGTCGACGCGCTGCATGTGAAGAGTTCGGAAAGTAGTGTGATAAACGTCACAGTATTTCAGCGCAGGAAAGGAAAGAATCGGCCATTACGCGTTGAGTACTGGCATTTTGTGCGCCGAATGGGCGGTGCTTCCTGTTCAGCAGATGGACAGGACAGGGGACAGAAGATGGCTCGAAACATCATTATTCAGGCGGATTTCAGAATTGAAGAGGATGGGTTCCTACCGGTCACCGGACTCATGTCACATCAGGATCTGGCGGCCGACGGATTTCGCGTACTGGCCCTGCCGAGAAGCTCCAGCATGATTGTGTTCGAAGATATCGCCGAAGGGAACTGCCTGAAAGGCCTCCTCATCGCCGCCCTCTTTGAAGTCGTCCTGGCTCTAGGCGGCTACGCCATCTGGCATCTCCTCAAGCCCATCCTTTAAGGGCCGTCGTCGCGGCGCACGCGCACACCATGCCGCGCCAGTCCTCATAAGGCCATCCCGAGGCTTTTGCCAATCCGTCTTCACGACTTGTCCAGAGGCTTCCTCGCGAAATAATAGAGCGCATACGCCAGCATCGCGAAGGCCAGCACGGAAGCCCATGTGTGGTCGAGAAACGTATGCGGAAAATTCAGAATGTCGCCCTTGTCAAAGGTCGTCTCGTAGCCCTTCAGCGCCACGCCCAGCAAGCCCACAATCCCGCCCGCGGCAATCAGTCCTGAGGCAAACAGCGATCCCGGCGAGATTTCGCTTTCCTGCTCGCTTGCGGCCCGCCCCGCTTTCGCCGCGGCCTGGTCTACGAACCAGCGCACCGCGCCGCCCACAAAGATCGCCAGCGTGGTGCCGATCGACAAATACGCCCCCACCGCGAATGACAGCGAGCGAATGCCCAGCAGCTCCACCGCAATCACCAGAAAAACGCCCAGCATCACCAGTCCCCACGGCAGCTTGCGGCTCAGGATGCCGTTGATCACCGTGGCCATCAGCCGTGCCTGCGGCGCCGCCGCCTTCTCGCTGCCGATGCCCTGAATCCATTGCACCTCAATCCGTCCCGTCGCGGGGGAGTAGAGGTATTTGCCGTCGGCAAGCTCCGCCGAACCCAGCGCATTCAGCACCACGTACTCGCTCTTGTGGTGCAGCGTTGAACTCTGCCCCGCACCCAGCACAGGGAACTGCTCCGGCAGATGCGAAGTGTCCTTCTGGACCGCCACGCCCGAGTGCGGCGCGTTCAGGTTCCACGGCTGCCCGGCAGCGCGGAACTGCTGCAGGCCAGTATTCATCAGGTTCAGAGTGAAGCCGATCGCAATGGTGGAGACCACGACGCCGATCATCAACGCAATCTGCTGCAGCCGCGGCGTGGACCCGACGATGAACCCCGTCTTCAAATCCTGCGAGGTGTCGCCCGCGTTCGCCGCGGCGATGCACACCACGCCGCCGATTGTGATCGCCAATGCGCCAAAGGCCGGGCTCGTCCATCCCTTCACCAGAAAGATGGCCGAGGTCGCCATCAGCGTCGCAATCGTCATGCCCGAAATCGGATTGGCCGAGCTGCCAATCAGGCCCACAATGCGCGAGCTCACCGTCACAAAGAGAAAGCCAAACACCACGACAAGCAGGGAAGCCGCAAGGTTCGCTTCCCAGCTCACATAGGCGCCCGGCACCGGCTTGAATTGCAGAAAGAAGAACATGAACGCGATCAGCAGAATCGAGCCAAAGATCACGACGCGCATCGACAGGTCGTTTTCCGTGCGGCTTGGCGCGCCTTTCGCCGCCATGCCGGGGCGCATCGTCTTGAAGCCGGAACTCAGCGCGCCAAAGATCGTCGGCAGCGTCTTCAGCAGCGTAATCAGCCCCGCGGCGGCCACCGCGCCCGCGCCCATCGGCCGAATGTACGTCGCCCACAGATCGCTCGGCCCCATCTGCGCAATCGGCACCGTGCCGGGATAGATGGGATGCGGCAGGTCCTTGCCGAAGAAGTAAATCAGCGGCATCAGCACAAGCCACGAGAACACGCCGCCCGCAAAGATTACGCCCGCCACGCGCGGCCCGATGATGTAGCCCACGCCAAGGTACTCCGGTGTGGCGTCGGCTTTGATCGACGCGCCTTTCAGGATGTGCTGCGGCCCAAAGTCCGGCTGGTACTCCGGCGTCCCCGGCCACGCCTTGAAGATGTTCTCGTTCTGGAAGAGCGTATAGAGCGCGCCCAGTCCCAGTCCCCAGAAGACGCGACTCGCCAGCGACCCGCCACGCTCACCCGCCATCAGCACGTCCGCGCAGGCCGTGCCTTCGGGATAGGTCAGGTTGCCGTGTTCCTCCACAATCAACTGCCGCCGCAGCGGAATCATGAACAGCACGCCCAGCCAGCCGCCAATCAGCGCCAGCAGAAAGATGCGCGAATACTCAAGATCGAAGCCCAGGAAAATCAGCGCCGGCAGCGTGAAGATGACGCCCGCAGCGATCGACTGGCCTGCGTTGCCGGTCGTCTGCACGATGTTGTTCTCAAGAATCGATGCTCGGCCCAGCACGCGCAGAATGCTGATGGACAGCACGGCAATCGGAATCGAAGCCGCCACCGTGAGCCCGGCCCGCAGACCCACGTAGACCGTGACCGCGCCAAACACAAGCCCGAAGAAACTGCCGAGCAGAATGGCGCGAAGTGTGAACTCAGGACGTTTCTCACTGGGAGGAACAAAAGGCTGGAAGTCGGACACGCAAAGCCTCCATGGCAACCACGCAGGGGCGCGCTGCTTTGCCCCAAAATGGCGAGTGTAGCAGCAAATGCGGGGGTCATCACAGGCCACGGTCTCCACGCGACGCGGCACTTGGCGAGAGGACGCCTCTGCGCGTAGGGTTATGAGCGATCCAATGGGGAGATCCAAACCGCATGTCCAGCCCGTCCCTCGCACCCACTCGCGTCCAGCGGCTGCTCTCGCTCGATGTGCTGCGCGGCATCACCATCGCCTTCATGATCATGGTCAATAACAACGGCGGCCCAGGTTCGTGGCACTTCATGAATCACGCCCAGTGGAACGGCCTGACGCCGACGGACCTCGTCTT
>JBBIVH010000035.1:3981-5333 GCA_037439805.1 Acidobacteriaceae bacterium | reverse complement strand
TGGTCGCGGCGCTCGTAGGCTACTGGATTCTGGTGCGATGGGCTCCCATCCCCGGCGTGGGCGTGCCCGGCCGCGATGTGCCCTTTATGGACCAGACGCAGAATCTCGTCTCATGGATGGACCGGCACCTCTTTCCGTATCACCTTTACCTCTTCCCGCCTGACCACAACGTGCGCGACCCTGAAGGCTTGCTGAGCGACCTGCCCGCCATCGGCACCGCGCTGATCGGCATCCTCGCCGGCCTCTGGCTGCGCAGCAAGCGCTCGGTTCCCGCCAAGGCATGGGGCCTCGCCGGCGCGGCGGTCGTGAGTCTCGTGCTCGGCTATCTCTGGTCGCTTGAGTTTCCGCTGAACAAAAACATGTGGACAAGTTCCTTCGTCCTGGTCGCCGCAGGCTATTCGCTGGCCCTGTTCGCCTTTACCTATTGGGCGATTGAACAGCGCGGATGGCGTACCGGCTGGACCTGGCCCTGGCTCGTTTTCGGCTCCAACGCCATCGCTGCCTATATGTTCAGCGAGCTGCTGCCGAGCGCCCTTTGGAGCATCAAGTTCCACGCCGGCGGACACCCATCCGACCCCATCAGCTGGACCTTTCTGCACAGCTTCGAGCACATCCCGAACCGCGGATGGGCGGCCTTTGCCTACTCGGTCACCTTTACCGCGATTTGCTTTGTGCCGGTGTGGATTCTGTATCGCAAAAAGATCTTTTTAAAGATATGAGGGTGACGCCCGCGCCACTGCACAGTCCATTCGCACATGGGGCGCGCCCTCGCACCCGGCAAAGCCTATGCCACACGGTCCACTGCCAGCCGATGAAGTCGCGGCTGCGGCATCTCACCCGCAGCGCATGCAGGCCCTCGTTGAGCTTGCGGTCTGCTACGCGCTGATCCTGCTCACCATCTGGACCGCGCGGCCTCTGCAGCGATGGCTCTACTGGGCGGCGCTGGCGTGGGTCGTCGCCACCACGATACGCCCCTTTCGTGGCTGGCACGCCTATGGCTTTCGCAGAGCCGGATTTTTGCGCGCCGCATGGGTCATTGTTGTCGCCGCGTTCCTCGCGGCAATTGGTACGGCCGCAGCAGAGCATTTCGCCACGCTGCACACGCCGCATGGTCCCGCCGACTGGGTCCACACCTTTGGCGGCTACAGCGTCTGGTCGTTGATGCAGCAGTTTCTGCTTCAGGGCTATTTTCTGCTGCGGATTCTTCAACTGATTCCCAATCCGCACTGGGCAGCACTCACCGCAGCATCGCTGTTTTCCCTGGCCCACCTGCCCAATCCCGTCCTCACGCCCATCACGCTGCTCTGGGGCGTCGTGGCATGCACGGTCTTCCTCCGCACGCGCAACATCTA
>JBBIVH010000035.1:0-3881 GCA_037439805.1 Acidobacteriaceae bacterium | reverse complement strand
GGAATCGCGATGAAGAAGAACGTGAACAGATACGCCGCCAGCGCGTGCAGAGGCTGCGGCCAAGCCGCATGGAAGTGCAGAAAGCCCAGAGCGAGCCCGAGTGGGATGGCAAGCGGCGCATACAGCGCAAACTCCCGCAGGCCGATCCACACATCCCGGAGACGCAGCCGCAGGTCAAAGCCGACATCCCGCAGTTGCCGCACGCCGAGAAAGCCATAGATGCCCGCATCAACGAGCAGCATCTTGCCGATCGCCGTCCAGCCGTGCGGCCAGGCAGGCTCCAGCCAGCGCAGGTCTACAGCGAATCCAAGCCCTGCCAAGAGCAGAAAGTCACGCCAGTTGCCGCGCTGCTCCGGATCCGCTTTAGCCGCCTGCGTGGCCATCCACGCGATGAGCGCCGGCAGTAGCGCATAGACCGCCAGCCAGGCTGGATGCACCCGGCCCGCGGCCAAAGCCGTCAGCGCATAAGGCACGCACAGCAATGCAGGTGCGGCGGTCTGCATCCAGCGCGGCAGCCGCTGGACGAGCGCGCGCCATTGCTCCGGCGCAAATCCCGCCGCAAGCATAGGCAGCAGCGCCAGAATCGCCGCGAGCGCCGGAAGGAGAGTCTGATGATCGCGCGGCAGCATGGCCTCAGATTAGTCTCACGCACCTGCTCCAGAAACATGAAGAGCCACGCGCCGGAGTGCGCACCGCGGTCCCGCAATCACTTGCGGCGGAATCGCGGATGACCGAGCCAAGTCGCTTGATCGATACGGGCCTTGACCTGAATTCCCGGACACTTTTTGCGGCCGCATCAGCGCGGTCAGAACGAATCCTGCCCGTTGCTGGTATCAGTACGAATCTGTGTCAGATAGAAATATATCTTTCTATTGAAAGTCACACAAATCAAAAGACATGCCGTGATTTGTCATATCATTTATGGCAAGCATACGGAGTTTTTATCTTTCTTTGTAACTTCCCCTTGACAACTTATGTTGAGCGGGATTGTAATCACTCCGGCTCTCGCAAACGGTAGCGCACGTAGCTAAACTTAAACGTTTGAGCTACAAAATCCAGAAAGTTATAGAAATGGGTTTCCGCATCTCCAAAAGTACGGAGAAATGCCGTTTGCCAGCCCGGCTGCAGAGGTGACACAAGTCTTCTGCAGGTGTGTAAATCAGGATCTGACGGGGTACTGAGGAGCGCCCCGCCGGAACATGAATGGAAAAGATAAACCCCGCAGGCCGGCAAAAAAATATGCCGGAGGTCGAACCCCAGACAGCTGGAGTCAGACCGTGAAGATGGGTTGAACCACGAGCGAATGGCGCAGTAAAGGGATTTTCTTCTTGACATTCGTTGCGTGTGACGCATTAAATGGCACGGTTGCAGTTCAGGGGCTTCTGGAAAATCGATGTATTCGAGCTTTGCTGAATCCAATTCTTCGCGTCAGCCGTCAGGCTCTCGTCCAACGACGGGACTCCTCGGCTGCGCCTGCGTTTTTTGCGGGTTGAGCGAGCGGGTCAGATTCGCAATGCCCGACCATCGATAGCTGTTCCAGAAATCCAATCCGCGTCCGGAACGTCATCAACCGAATTCACCCCTCTGAGACGGGGAAGCAACAAACGAGCAGTACAACCTTGAAAAGGAAGGTCACATGAGACATACGAAATACAGGTTCCTCCTGTTGCCGTTGTTTTTCGTGCTGGCATGCGCAGGAGCATTTGCGCAGGCTAACTCGGACATCACCGGCATCGTGACAGACCAGACGGGAGCAGTGGTTCCGGGCGCGACGCTTACGCTCACCAGCCAGGCCACCGGCTTCACCAAGACCACTGTCAGTGGTGACACCGGCTTGTACGACTTCGCCGGCCTGAACCCTGCCAACTACGACATGAAGGTCACCGCCAAGGGCTTCCAGACCTACGTGCAGAAGGGCATCGTCGTGAACGTTTCGATGACCTTCCGCGTCGACGTCAAGCTCACCATCGGCACTGAGGCCCAGACCGTCACGGTCGAAGCCGACGCGCTCACCGTGCAGGCCGACTCCAACGTCGTCAGCACCCTGATCAGCTCCACGCAGATTACCCAGTTGGCGACGGAAAACCGCAACTTCGCGGCGCTGGCGGCTCTCGGCCTCGGCGTTAGCTCGGCCCTGCCCTCCAGCAACACGCCAACCTCGGTCGCATCCAACTTCTCAATCTCCGTCAACGGCCTTCGTGAGAGTCACAACATCTGGCTCATCGACGGCGGCGAGTCGGATGACCGCGGCGGCGCCGGCGGCATGCAGATTATGCCTTCGCAGGACGCCATCGCCGAGTTCCAGATGATGACCTCCAACTATCCGCCGGACTACGGTATCTCTTCGGGCGCCACCATGAGCCTTTCGCTCAAGAGCGGCACGCAGAAGTTCCACGGCGAACTGTGGGAGTTCAACCGGACCCCGAACTATAACGCCATCCAGGACATCGCGAATTCGAAGACCGACGTCCACTACAACATCTTCGGCGGCAACATCGGTGGCCCGCTCTTCATCCCGCACGTCTACAACACCAACCGCCAGAGGACCTTCTTCTTCTGGAACGAAGAGTGGCGCAAGATTCTCACCGGCGCCGGCACCAACGTCCAGAACACGCTGGACAATGCAGACCGCCCCGTTGCGGGTCAGGATCTGCACTACGTCGCTCCGGCTTTTGCCACGGGCACAACACTCAAGGTGCCCAGCGTAGCTGCCACTTCTTACTACGCCACCAACGTGCTGGCTCCTATGGGCCTCGTCCCCGGCTCGGCTCCGGGTACCGCCGGTGGCTTTGCCACCGACGCCAGCGGCCATGCGATCATCCCGCATCAGCTCTTTGACAACAACGGCGTGGCCTATCTCAACACTCCGGCCATTCCCAAGCCGACCAATACTTCCAACGATCAGGTCGTTACCAACGTGGCGAACAAGATTGATGTCCGCGACGACATCTTCCGCATCGACCACAAGTTCAACGACAAGTGGGCCATCCTCGGCCACTACATCCATGACTCCGTGACGCAGGGCAACGCCGGACCGATGCTTGGCTGGCTCTGGGCGAGCTACAACTCCATCACCAGCACCCTGTCGAACCCGGCCAACAGCGCCGCTATCAAGCTGAGCGGAACAATCAACCCCAACCTGCTTGTGGAAGCCAGCATCAACTACGACGGAAACCAAATCGACATTATCAACAGCGCTTCCGGCAATCTGCCTTCGGGCTGGGCTGCCAATCCGCTGACTCCGTCCTTCAAGGTCAACAAGAACTCGCTGCCGGGCATCGGCTACATCGGTCCCTACAGCGTGGCTGAAGACACCGGCTCTGCTCCGTGGCACAACGCGGCGCAGGACTACGAGCCGCGTGTGGACATCTCCTACACCATGGGCAAGCACGCCATGAAGTATGGATTCAGCTACAACCGCTACACCAAAAACCAGCAGTTGTTCGGCGACCAGCAGGGCACCTTCAACTTCGGGCAGCTCTCGGGTGACAGCTTCATGGATTTGGCCATGGGTCTGTCCACCGGCTACTCGCAGTTCCAGGCCACTCCCATCCGCCACTACGTCAACCAGACGCCTTCGGCTTATGTGATGGACAACTGGCACGTCACTCCGCGCCTCAGCTTGCAGATCGGTCTGCGCTATGACGCTCTGCCGCACGCATGGGAGCGTGGCAACTACGTCTCCAACTTCGATCAGGCCAACTTCCTGTCGAGCCAGACCCCGGTCTGGAACGGCAACCTCATCGGCGGCGCGACGCAGGGCCTGCTCTCCTACAACGGAGCCAGCTTCTACGTCAACGGCATGGGCCTTGCGGGCCAGAACGGTTTCCCGCGCGGCCTCGTCAACAACGACTACAAAACGCTCCAGCCCCGCGTCGGCT
>JBBIVH010000034.1:0-19576 GCA_037439805.1 Acidobacteriaceae bacterium | reverse complement strand
GTGCCGGGTCCTACGCGACGTAATCCCGCCAATCCCGCCAGGTCCGGAAGGAAGCAACGGTAACGGGCTAGTACGGGCGCAGTAGGCAACCCGGTACTTTTTTGGCGTTCGGGGCGGCTGATTTTTTGCCCCGCGCTTGTGCAAGGCGGCTGCGCGGCAGCCCAACGATGAATGAGCGGCATGTGTGGATGGCTGAGACTCGTTCGGCTTCCCCGCCGCAAGGAGAATTGCCTTGAGCCTCACCGTGCGTCCTGTGGTGGGCCGGCGCGCAAAGATTACCGCGCTCGGAACCTATGTTCCTCCCCAGGTTCTTACCAATCAAGACCTCGAAAAGATGGTGGAGACCAGCGACCAGTGGATCATGGATCGCACGGGCATTCGTGAGCGGCACGTGCTTGCGAAAGGACTGGGCACGAGCGACATGTGCGTGGAGGCCGCGAAGAAGTGTCTTGCAGCCCGCGGCATCGCGCCCAGCGAGGTCGAGGTCATCATCGTCGGCACCGTGACGCCGGACATGATGTTCCCGTCGACGGCGTGTCTGGTGCAGGACAAGATCGGCGCGAAGGGCGCCTGGGGCTTCGATGTTTCCGCTGGCTGCTCAGGCTTTGTGTTTGCGCTGCAGGCGGGCGTGAAGCTGGTGGAGAGCGGTGCGCATAGCAAGGTGCTGGTGTGCGGTGCAGATGCGAACACGCGCATGACGGACTACACCGATCGCACGACCTGCATCCTTTTCGGCGACGGCGGCGGCGCGGTGCTGATTGAGCCGGCGGCCGAGGGCGAGATTGGCTTCATCGACTTTGTGCATGAGATTGACGGATCGGGCGGCGCGGCGCTGAACCTGAAGGGCGGCGGCAGCCTGAATCCGACGAGTCACGAGACCATCGACAAGAAGATGCACTACATCTACCAGGATGGTCCGGCGGTGTTCAAGTTTGCTGTGCGCAAGATGGCAGAGACGACGGTGAAGGTGCTGGAGCGCAATGGCGTGACGGGCACAGACCTCGGCTGCTTCATCCCGCACCAGGCGAATAAGCGCATCATCATGGCGACCGCGGAACGGCTGAACATGCCGGAAGATCGCGTCATCATCAACATTGAGAAGTACGGGAACACGTCATCCGGCACGATTCCCCTGGCCATGCAGACCGCACTCGACGAGGGCAAACTCAAAAAGGGCGATCTGGTGCTGCTGGGCGCGATGGGCGCGGGCTTTACGGTCGGCGCGGCGTTGTTGCGCTGGGAGATTTGACGAAGGAGTCGCTGCATTTTGTGCAGTGATCCTGCGCAGCGTGCAACGGGAGTCCTAGATCACAAGCTCCGGAGGCGAGAATTCATACTCGGGGAGCACTCCGACCTCGGCGGCGGCTCTGAAGAATCCCCTCATGCCTTCAATGCATTCGTCGTCCAGCGTGTAATGGATGTTCGTGCTGAGGTAGGTGTGAATCGTCTCCGCGGGCAGGGGCATCCGTGCGGACCACTCTTCCACCAGCGTGTCGATGTGGGCGAGGCCGTGATCGCGCGAGCGGATGAAGTCTTCGGCGACGCGATCCAGTTCGGCGTTGGGAATGGTTGCGCCCCACACGGCTGAGACAAACGGCAGCCCTGTGAGCGCGCGCCACTCCGCGGCGAGATCGTGATAGACGAGCACCTCGCCGGTGCGCTCTTCGCGGTTTGTCCTCTCTTCCAGGGCCAGCAGAGCCGGGTCGCCGATGACGATGGCGGCGTCGGCGTGGTCCAGCATGGCATCGAGGTCAGCGGCCATGGGCACGAAGGGCACATGCGCGTTGCCCCATTTGTGAAAAAGAATGCGAGCGTAGGTCACTGTGGTGCGGCTGGCGGTATCGGCTGCGACGCTGCGGAGATCTGTGAGCGGACGATCGGCGCGACGGACCAGCAGGAGCGAGCGGACGTTACCTTTGGATGCAATGGTGCAGCCCGGCAAAATGCGCAGTTCCGGATTCGCCGGAAGGGCTGCGATGGGGATCAGGCCAATCTCTGCGGCGCCGGTGGCCAGCCGCTCGGCGCACTCCGCGGGCAGCATCCAGTCGATGTGGTAACGCCCGGAAAGTGCTGAATTCAAAGGCGGATGCTCAAAGTCCCACATGAGCGGGGCGGGGTTGAGAAAACGGATTGCGGCGATACGAAAAGGGCGATGCAAAGTCGAACTCACACTCCATTAGACACACTCAACAGGGTCAAGGATGCGTGGGCGCAGGGGCCGGCTTGACGGCCCGGTCCGCTTGACTTCATCGGGCTGCGCGCTTATTGTGAGCGCAAATCCAAAGAAAGCAAGATGAGCTACTTACAGGTTAGCGCACGGGTGTGCGTGGGCGCGCCGATGGAGAACGAATGACGACGATGCCTCAGCCGGCGGCTGGAAGCGCCGGCGCACCGACAGAAGAGGATCAGCTTGGCTGCCTTGCGCTGGCGTTGACGCCGGGACTGGGCCCGCGAAGAATCTACGAGGCGCTGCGCGGACTCGATGCAGCCAGCCAGGTCTTTGCGCTGTCGCTGACGGAGCTGGAGGCGCTGCGGCTGCCGGCGCAGGCCGCGCAATGCGTCTTTGAGGGAAAGGCTCGCCAGATGGCGGAAGAGGAGTGGGCGCGCGTCCGCGAGCAGGGCGCCGACCTGGTGACGCTCGCCAGTCCCGCGTATCCTGAGCGGCTCAAAGAGATTTACGATCCGCCGCCGGTGCTGTGGGTACGCGGCAATGCGAGCCTGCTGCTGCGGCCTTTGCTGGCCGTGGTGGGCACGCGCCACCCATCGCCGTATGGCAGCGGCGTGGCGGAGAAGTTGTCGCGGGATCTGGCCGCGCGGCGATTGCTGATTGTGAGCGGCATGGCGCGGGGCATCGACACCTGCGCGCACAAGGGAGCGCTGGCCGCGCGCACGCCCACGGTGGCCGTGTGGGGAACCGGCATTGACGTGATTTATCCCAAGGAGAACAAGAAGCTGGCGGAGGAGATTCTGGCGACAGGCGGAGCGATTGTGAGCGAGGTGCCGATGGGCACGTTTCCCGCGCCGCAGAACTTTCCGCGCCGCAACCGGATTATCAGCGGACTGAGCATTGCCGTTCTGGTGGTGGAGGCAAGCGAAAACTCCGGGACGCGGGTGACGGCTCGCTGCGCCTCGGAGCAGAATCGCGATGTGTATGCCGTGCCAGGAAACGTGACGAGTAAAGGCTCCTGGACGCCGAACACGTTGATTAAACAGGGCGCCAAGCTGGTGGCGTCGTGGGAGGATATCTGGGAGGATCTGCCGTCGCAGGTGCGCAACGAACTGGAGGCTGAAGCCGGCACTGAATCCAAACCGGAGGCTCAGGCATCCTTGTTAGCTGACCCGGCTTTGCGGCCGGAAGAGGCGATGGTGCTCGAGGTTCTGCGCACCGACGAGGCTCTGCAACTGGATGAGCTTCTGGAAGCTCTGGAGACGCAATTGACCTCCTCCGAGGTGTTCACGGCGCTGTTCGAGCTGGAGATGAGCGGCCGGATACGCTGCCTTCCGGGGAAGAACTACGTGCGGACGCTATGAATTTTTTTTCGAGCACGAGGCCAGAACCGCTCGAACCCCTTCAAAATTGCGCGTTTTGAAGCTGTTGCGCGTGACGGGGATGGTGCGGGACAAGCATGAAAATCGATTCTCCTTGTGGAAACGAAGCCGCCTTTCGTGTTAGTTTCCAGAATTTGTAGCGTCTATTGTGCTGTGAAGCAAAAACCGGAGCCGCGATCCCGGCGCTTCCGGCGGTTGACGCGAAACGGATTGGGCTAACCGGTCGTCCAATAAGCCGAACGGGATGGAACCCTCATATGAAGGATGGCAATGAGCAAATCACTGGTGATCGTCGAGTCTCCTGCGAAGGCCAAGACGATCGAGAAGTATCTTGGCAAGGGTTTTGAAGTGCGTGCGTCGGTGGGCCACATCATGGACCTGCCGAAGAACGACATTGGCGTGGAACTGAAGAAGCGGACCTTCGAGCCCGAGCTGGTTGTTTCGCCCGGCAAGGAAAAGGTTGTCGATCAACTGAAGAAGGCTGCAGCCAAGGCCGATGAGATTTATCTGGCGCCCGACCCGGACCGCGAGGGCGAGGCGATTGCGTATCATCTTGCGCTGCAGCTTGGCGCGTCGGCAAAAGAGAAGAAGAAGATTCACCGCATCACCTTCAACGAGATTACGAAGAAGGCCGTGCAGGATGCTTTCAAGCATGCGCGGGATGTGGACCAGAATCTGGTGGACGCGCAGCAGACGCGGCGCGTGCTTGACCGCCTTGTGGGGTATCAGATTTCTCCGCTGCTGTGGGACAAGGTGCGGCGCGGTCTCTCCGCCGGCCGCGTGCAGACGGTGGCGGTGCGCCTGATTGTGGAGCGCGAGCGCGAGATTGGCGGCTTCAAGCCGGTGGAGTACTGGACGCTGGATGCGATGCTGCATCCGGAGCGCGAGCCGGGCAAGAGCTTCAAGGCGCGCTGGATTGGCGTGAATGGAGAACCGGCACGCGTGTCCAACGGCCTGGACAAGGACGGAAAGGCGCAGTACCTCAACAACGCGGCCCCGGATAAGGCCACGATGGATGAGATCGTTGCGGCGCTGGAAAAGGCCAACTGGTCTTTGACCTCGCTGCAGGCGCGCGAGCAGCAGAGGCGTCCGCTGCCACCCTTCATCACCAGCCAGTTGCAGCGGGACGCGGCGAACAAGCTGGGTTTCAATGTGCGGCGCACGATGGGCGTGGCGCAGCGGCTCTATGAGGGCGTGGACCTGGGACCGGAGGGCACGACCGGCCTGATCACGTACATGCGTACCGACTCGCCGCGCGTAGCCCCGGAGGCCAAGGTCGCGGCGCGTGAATGGATCGAGAAGACGCTGGGAGCGAAGTATCTGCCGGAGAAGCCGAACGAGTTCAAGGGAAAGAAGGATGCGCAGGACGCGCACGAGGCAATCCGACCGACGGATGCTGCGCGCACGCCGGAATCGATTGCGCGGTTTCTCTCGGATGAGCAACTGAAGCTCTACACGCTGATCTGGAAACGGTTTGTTGCGTCGCAGATGGTTCCCGCGGTGTATGACGTGACGACGGCGAACATTGCGGCAGTTTCCGCGAAGACCGGCAAGAGCTACGACTTCAGGGCGAGCGGTTCGGTGATGCGGTTTGACGGCTTCCTGAAGGTGTATGAGATGTCGGAGGAGAAGCGGGACGAGGAAGATGAGTCCGCGAACCGCCTGCCGAGCCTGGATGGAGTGAAGGCGCTGCAGCGCGAGAGCCTGACGCCGGAGCAGCACTTCACGCAGCCGCCGCCGCGCTATAACGAATCATCGCTGGTGAAGGAGCTGGAGGAGCGTGGCATCGGGCGGCCTTCAACCTATGCGTCGATTATCAACACGATTCAGGATCGCGAGTACGTGGTGAAGCATGGCGGCTCGCGGGGGCGCTTCTATCCGACTGAGATTGGCGTGGTGGTGTGCGACCTGCTGGTGAAGAATTTTCCGTACATCTTCGATACCAAGTACACGGCTCGGCTGGAAGAAGAGCTGGACGATATTGAAGAAGGCAAGGAGAAGTGGACAGACCTGCTGAATGGCTTCTACGACTACTTTGAGGAAGAGCTCAAAGACGCGGGCAAGAACATGGAAGACATCAAGCGGATGGAGCAGCTGACCGGGGAGAAGTGCGAGGTTTGCGGATCGCCGCTGGTGCTGAAGTGGGGCAAGTTCGGCAGCTTCTTCTCCTGCTCGGCGTACAACAAAAAAGACCCGACGAGCTGCACGTTCACAAAGGAGAATGTCGCCGCGAAGCCAGACCTGAATACGCCGGAGGCGCAGGAGGCGGGCGACACGGAAGAGTACTGCGAGAACTGCGGCCGGGTGATGGTGCTGAAGCGCGGGCCGTGGGGTCCGTTCATGAGCTGCCCCGGATACAGCGAGGACCCGCCGTGCAAGACAATCCGCAAGCTGAGCCAGAAGCAGCAGCAGAAGCCACCGCAGCCGACGGGCGAGGATTGCCCGGCGTGCGGCAAGCCTCTGGTGCTGCGGCAGGGCGCGTATGGGGAGTTTGTTTCGTGCTCGGGGTATCCCAAGTGCAAGTATGTGAAGCAGAACCTGATTGAGGGGATGAAGTGCCCGAAGTGCGGCGAGGGCGATATTGCCGAGCGCAAGGCGCGGCGTGGCAACGTCTTCTGGGGCTGCACGAACTATCCCAAGTGCGATTTCACATCGAACAACAAGCCGGTGCCGCAGAAGTGCCCGGAGTGCGGCAGCCCGTACCTGGTGGAGAAGACGCTGAAGTCGGGCGTGTATCTGGAGTGCCCCAACAAAAAGAAGGGCGCCGAGGAGGACGCGCCGAAGCGGCGGGGCAAGAAGGCCGCCGAAGCTGCCGAGGGCGCGGTGGTGTGCAGCTATTCGAAGCGCATTGGGGACGCACCGCCGCCGCCGACCGCGGAGACGCACGGGCCGGTGCTGGAGAAGTCTGAGGGCAGAAAAGAACTGCAGCCTGCTTGATTGCAAGCAGATCGTTGGATAGAGTTGCAGAGGCCATCTTTTCCGATGGCAGTGGAGAACCCTGCATGGAGCGAATGCTTGCGACCCCGGCAGATGCCGAGATCATTCTGAAGTTGTATGAGTTGAGGACCGAGCCGGTGATGCGGCAAGCACGCGCCTGGATGGCAGGCGAGTGGTGGCCGCAGACTGCGGAGGATTTCTTTGCCGTGGCCTCGAACCCCGCAGACCCGCACAACGCGTATTTTCGCCAGGTGACGACGTACTGGGAGATGGCGGCGGCGCTGGTGTTGCACGGCGCGGTTTCGGCGGACCTGTTTGTGGATTGCAACGGGGAAGGATTTTTCCTGCTGGCGAAGTTTTCCCACATTTTGGACGCGATCCGGGAGCGGATGCCGACCTTCATGAATAAGACGTCGGAGGTGGTGAGCCGGTTTTCGGCGGCATCGGCGCGTTATGAGCTGGTATTGAAAAGCATCGAGGCGCGGCGCAAACTCATGTCGGCAAAGCAGGAAGCAAAGGCCTGAACTTTCGGTGGGGCGAAAGGCAGACGCCGGCGCGCTTGTGCATCGCGCGCCCGAGGGCGCATGATGGTGTGCGGGAGGTTAACTTCCCCGGAGGTCGATAGTGAAACGGATTCTTGCGGTAGCGTGTTTGATTTTGATGTCGGGTGCAGTTGCGGCGAGCGCGGCAGACTCGAGCATCAATGGGTGGATTTCCGACTCCATGTGCGGCGCGAAGCACTCCGGCGCGACGGCCAACGCGGCCTGCGTGAAGAAGTGCATTGCGGGCGGCATGAAGCCTGTGTTTGTGGATGCGGCCAAGAAGCAGGTCTGGGCGATCGATAACCCGGATGCGGTCAAGGACTTTTATGGCGACCATGTCACCGTGAAGGCCATGATCGACGAGTCGGCCAAGAGCGTCCACATTGATTCCATCGAGGCTGCCAAGTAGCTTTTCCCATCGGCGGCAGACTCGCCATGCCAGAAAATCTCTGGTAGTGTCGTATGCGTCAGCTTTTTGCGGACTGCCATGCGCGGTCCGCAGAGGCGCATCTCTGGATTGAACCGGTAGAGCCATGGCACGAGCAATTTGGAACGGCAAAGTGATTGCGGAGAGCGACGTTACGGAAGTTGTGGAAGGGAACGTATACTTTCCGGAATCGAGTCTGGTCAAAGAGTATTTTCGCCCCAGTTCGAGCACTTCGACATGTCCCTGGAAGGGGCAGGCGCGCTACATGAGCCTGCTGATTGACGGACAGGACAACCCGGACGCGGCCTGGTATTATCCCGATCCCAAGCCTGCGGCGCGCAAGATTAAAGGCTTTGTGGCCTTCTGGCGCGGGGTAGAAATCGAAAAGTGAGTTCAGAACCAAGCGGAAGAGCAAGCTGGAATCGCAAGAGGGCGCTCGTCTTTGGGCTGGCCGCTGCGGTTCTGCTTTCGGGCTGCGCAGAGCGCGCCAGGACGACGGCTGCATCGTTGCCAGCTCAGGCGCAGGCAGCGCCCATCCTCAAGGGAGATACGGCGCACCCCGGCCAGACGCAGGGCTGGGTGGAGACCAAGCTCTATTTCGGTCTCGGCCCGGCGGACGATCCGGCGAAAGGCATCGGCGAGGCGGAGTGGCGGGCGTTTCTGGACAAGGAAGTGACACCGCGATTCCCGGATGGGCTGAGTGTGGTGGACCTCTACGGGCAGTGGCAGGGCAAGCAGGAGACCACGCCCGAGCGGCTGCACACGAAGATGCTGCTCATTCTCTATCAGGACAACGCTGAGAACCGCGCGAAGATTGACGCGATCCGCGCGGCGTGGAAGCAGAAGACCGGCGACCAGTCTGTGCTGCGGGTGACCGAACCCGCGGATGTGTCGTTCTGAGGTTTTCAGCGGCGTGCCATCAGCCACAACGAAGCGGGCTGACAATGTGCTTCATGCGACGCAGCGGCCTGCGATTCAATTGCAGGTGAGCTGAACCGTCTTTGTGACCGGCGCCGGCACCAGTTGGGTGAAGGTTCCCGTGAGTGTAACCGCTCCGTTCGTCGCCGCCTTGCACACAGCGGTTCCGTTGGTGGCGTCGTTGGCGCTGCTGATCTGGATGGCGATCGGATCGGGATTTGCCCACGTTCCGTATGCCTTTGCGATCCACGTAGGGACGGCGCACCCAGGCGGGGCGGTTGGCGAAGCGGTGGCGATAAATTGAACCTGGTTTCCAGGCGGAGATGCGGCGTGGTTGGCAACAGCCGAGGTTGGGCTGACTGCAATCACGACACTGATTTCGCAATTTGTGGTGGGTTTTCCGCCGCATCCGCACAGATAGAGGGCGACAACAAGCTGTGCGGCGAGAAGACCGGCACGAATGGATGGTCGCATCAGTTCCCCCTGCGGTTTGCGCGGAACCTGTGAGCCAAAGCGTAGCACAGAGGAGGAACAGGATTCTGTGATGGAAACCGGGTGCTAATACGCCTGGAGCTGGTCTAGGGGCAGGCGGACGCGGAAGCAGGTGGAGCCGGGCTCTGAGAGTACGCTGAGGTGTCCGCGGTGTTTGCGCACGATGCGCATGGCGTTGTCGAGGCCGAGCCCGAGGCCCTGACCGGGCGCTTTGGTCGTGAAGAACGGCTCGAAGATGCGGTCCTGCATTTCGGGCGGGATGCCGGGGCCGGTGTCCCAGATCTCGACGAGGAGCATTTCACCTTCGCGCCTGCAGGCGAGCTTCAGATGGCCCTGGCTGCCGAGTGCGTCGAGGGCGTTTTCAATCAGCGCCGTCCAAACCTGATTCAGTTCGCTGCCGTAGGCGCTGATGCGGGGCAGATCGGGCTCGTAGTCACGCTCGACGGTGATGCCGCTCATGCGGGCGCGAAGCATCTGCGCCGTGGCGTCGAGGCCTGCAGGGACATCGATTTCGAGGATGGGCGCGCGGTCCATGTAGGAGTAGGCCTTGACGGCGCTGATGAGGGCGAAGATGCGGTCGGTGGAGTTGAGCAGCGTATCGACGGAACGCGTGGAACGCAGATAGCGCGCGAAGTATTGCAGGGCGACGCAGACCTCGCGAGGTTCGAGAATGTTGCGCAGGGCGTTGAGGTCGTCAACGGTGACAAGCTGATCGCCGAGCTGGGCTGCGATGTCCCAGGCGTCTTCGCAGGGCAGCGCATTGAGCCAGTTGCGCAGGGACTCCTCGCGGGCGATGAGGGCGGCGGCGTTGGTGTGGTCGTCCGCAGGGCGGCTGAGGATTTGCTGCTCCCATTCTTCGATGGCGCGAATCTGCGTGTCGGTGAGGCAAAGGTTGACGAGTTTGAAGCGGTTGGAGCGGTTGGCGCGCAGCTCCGTGACGAGGCTGGCGGCGGCGCGCTGCGCGGCGGAGGCTGGGTTGTTGAGCTCGTGGGCGAGGTTGCCGGCGAGCTTGCCGAGCGCGGTGAGCTTTTCAGCCTGCTGCTCGATGCGGGTGACCTCGCGGACGCGATCAAGCAATGTGGAGACGATCCGCTGCGTCATGGAGGGGATGGCGGCGAGCATCTCCGGGAAGTGCGACTTGTGGATGTAGAGCGCCCAGGCCGGTGAAATAGCGAAGCCCTGGCCTCCGTAGGTTTTCATGCGGCTGAAAGGCAGCAGGCCGGTCATTTGCCCCGCGCGGCCGATGAACAGCGCCATAGGGCTGCCGAGTCTGCGGCGGACATGAATCTCGCCCTTGAGGATGAGGATCATGTGCTCGGCTTCGGTGCCTTCCTCGAAGATGATCTCGCCGGGTTCGGCTACGGCCTCTTCGCCGTGGCGCGCGAGCCAGAGCCGGTCTTCGAGGGGCAGGCCATGCAGGGGGCCGATGCGCTCGATGGATTCTGCAATCTGCTCGGCGGGCGTGGGCTGAGCAGGCGGCTTTAGGGTGAGAGTGAGCATGCTGGGCCTCCGGCGGTGGAAACAGGATAGCCGATGGGCGAGGGTGGCGCGGGAGTTCAGACCGCCGGGACTGAAAGCACGCGGCGCGGTGATATGATGAGCCGGTTGTTGGAGCGAGAGGGGTTTGGGCGATGATGAAAACCTTTCCATTGGCCGCGGCGCTGCTGGCGGCGGGAGCAGTAGCGATGGCGCAGACGGCGACATTCGATGCAGGCGCGAAGGTTTTCCGGCTCGATGGCGGCAACGTGTCGTATGTCTTTGGTGTGAATGGGCGGGGCGAGCTGCAGCAGATGTACTGGGGCGGGCGGCTGGGCGCGGAAGACAAGTTTGCCGCGCCGAAGCCGATGATCGACTGGGCCTCATTTGATCCGTCGTACTCGACCACTCCACAGGAATTTGCGGGCTGGGGTGCGGGGCTGTTTGTGGAGCCTGCGCTGAAGACGACCTTTGCCGATGGGAATCGCGACCTGGTGCTGCACTATGAGAGCCACACGATGACAGCCGCCGGCGTGGACGTGGTGCTGAAGGACATCGAACGGCCCTTCTACGTGACGCTGCACTATGCAATGGACCCGGCGAGCGGGATTCTGGCGCGGTCGGCGACGATTGAGAATCGCGGAAAGGAACCGGTGACGGTGGAGCAGGCGGCAGCGGCGGCGTGGGCGCTGCCCGCGGGCCACTATACGTTGAATTACCTGACAGGCAGGTGGGCAGGCGAGTGGACGCTGACGCAGGAGACGCTGCATCCGGGTGCGCGTGTGATTGAGAGCCGCCGTGGGACGACGGGGCACCAGGCGAATCCGTGGTTTGCGATTCAGGCGGGCGGGCCGAGCGAGGACGCAGGCGAGGTGTGGTTTGGCGCGCTGGCGTGGAGCGGGTCCTGGCGCATCACGGTAGAGCAGGACCAACTGGATGCGGTGCGCGTGACGGGCGGCTTCAATCCATTCGATTTCGGGTACGTTCTGCATCCGGGCGAGAAGCTGGAGACGCCGGTGTTCTATGGCGGCTACTCGGCGCATGGGATGGGCGGCGCGTCGCGGCTGCTGCATCACTTTGAGATTGCGCACATTCTGCCGCACCGGATTGGGACGGGCGAGGACGCAGCGCCGAAGCCGCGGCCGGTCATCTACAACTCGTGGGAGGCCACGGAATTCAACGTAAGCGAGGCAGGCCAGATGGCGCTCGCGGAGCGTGCAGCGGCGCTGGGTGTGGACCGCTTTGTGATGGACGACGGCTGGTTTGGTCAGCGCAAGGACGACCACGCGGGCCTGGGCGACTGGTATGTGAATCCGCAGAAGTTTCCGCATGGACTGAAGCCACTGATCGACAGGGTACATGCGCTGGGGATGGATTTTGGCCTGTGGGTGGAACCGGAGATGGTGAATCCAAACTCGGACCTGTATCGCAAACATCCGGACTGGGTTCTGAATTTTCCGGGGCGTCCGCGATCGGAGGAGCGCAACCAACTGGTGCTGAACCTGGCGCGGCCGGATGTGAAGGAGTACGTGCTCGGCTTTCTGGACAAGCTGCTGACGGAGAACGATATTGCATTTCTGAAGTGGGACTACAACCGCAACTGGAGCGAGCCGGGTTGGGATCAGTTGCCCGCGGCGGAGCAGAAGAAAGTCTACGTGGCTTTCACAGAGAATCTGTACAGCATTCTGGCGGAGCTGCACCGGCGGCATCCGAAGGTCGAGCTGGAGTCGTGCTCGGGCGGCGGCGGGCGCGTGGATTTAGGAATCCTGCGCTATGCCGATGAGGTATGGCCCTCGGACAATACCGATCCGTTTGACAGAATCTCGCAGCAATACGGATTCACTTATGCATATACGCCGCAGATCATGATGGCGTGGGTAACAGATTCGCCGCATTGGCTGAACAAGCGGAGCACCTCGCTGACCTACCGGATGCTGAGCTCGATGGAGGGATCGCTGGGGATTGGCGCGGACATCTCGAAGTGGAATGACGAGGAGATGGCGACGGCGAAGCGGCTGATTGCGGCCTACCACCAGGTGCAGCGAACGATTGTGCAGGGCGAGCAGTACCGGCTGATCTCGCCGCTGAATGGGAGCGAATTCTCTGCGACGCAGACGGTAAGCAAGGACAAGAGCCAGTCGGTGGCGTTTTTGTACATTCACTCGACGCAGGAGGGGCGCATTTTTCCGCTGCTGAAGCTGAAAGGGCTGGACCCGAAAGCCGATTACGCGCTGACATCCATTGAGGGCAAGGCGCAGCCGGATACTCCGGCTGAGGCGAGCGGCGCGTGGTGGATGAACCATGGCCTGCAGATGGGTGGCGACTTCCGCGGGGACTTTCAGGCGGCGGCCTTCAGGCTCGACAGAAAGTGAAGCTGCGATGATCCCGGATGGTGCGAAACAAAGGCGGCGTCTGTAAGCTCAGGCGCCGGTGGGCGGCGGAGCGGTGGAGCCGCGGACGACCAGCTCGGTGGAGACGAGGAACTCGCGCTGCACGGGGCCCGTGGGGCGATTTTCTGCCTGGAGGCGCAGGGCTTCAAAGGCAGCGCGGGCCAGTTCGACGCGGGACAGGCGGATGGTGGTGAGGGGCGGCAGGGTGAACTCGGCGAAGTCGATGTCGTCGAGGCCAATGACGGAGAGATCCTGCGGAACCTTGAGACCTTTGAGATACGCAGCGCGCAGCACGCCGATGGCGGTCATGTCGTTGGAGCACAGGATGGCCGTGGGGCGCGAGCGGAGGGATTGCAGCTTTTCAAAGCCTGCCACGCCGCCCTTGAGCGTGTGATTGCACTCGATGATCCATGCCTTGTCGATGGACAGCCCCGCCTCCTGCATAGCGGTGCGGAAGTTGTTTTCGCGGGTGACGGCGGAGTGGATGGTGTGGGGGCCGGCGAGAAAGGCGATCCTGCGATGGCCGAGCTGCACGAGGTGCTGGACAGCGGTGCGGATGCCGGTGGCGTAATCGAGGAGAATTGTGCTGGCCTTGGGATCGTCGAGGTGAAACTCGGCGAGCACGATGGGGATGTCGTGATAGGCGAGGTTCTCGAGGACCGGTTCCTCTTCGCCGAAGGTAAGGACAGCAACGCCCTCGACCTTGCGCTCGATCATGCGGCGCACGCAGTTGGTGAGGACTGCGGGGTCGCTGTTGGAGGAGCTGACGAGAATTTCGTAGCCATTGGCGACGGCGATCTCTTCAAAGCTCTGAATCAGCTCGGGGAAGAATGGGTTGGTGATGTTTTCAACGATGATGCCGAGGATGCGGCTGCGGCCAGAGACGAGGCCGCGGGCCTGGGTGTTCGGGAAGTAGTTCAACTGCTCGATGGCCTGCCAGACGCGCTTGGAGAGCTTGTCGCTGACGACAGGAGCGCCATTGATGGTTCTGGAGACGGTGGCGATGGAGACCTTGGCGAGCGCGGCCACGGCGCGAATATCGGGCGTTTTGTCGGAAGGTCTGCGGGTTGCTCGGCGCGCCACGGATTCATCCTAAAGCAATTGAGCGGGGCATGGCCACCTGCGCGAAGACGACGCGGCGGCGTTGCGGCTATGAGGTCTCGGCAATCAGCAGGCGGAGATCCCGGAGGTTGTGCCCCGTGGGGCCGGTGACGACTGTGTCGCCGAGGGCTGTGAAGAGCGGGCAGGCGTTGAAGCTCTGCAAGGCCTGCAGTGGATCGAACCCGAAGGATCGCGCGCGGTCGAGCGTGGTGGGGTCGGCGATGGCGCCGGCGGCTTGGGTGTTGCCGTCGATGCCGTCGGAGCCTGCGCTGAGGATGGTGAGCTTCTGGCCGGGGAATCGTGCAAGATCGAGCGCGCAGGCCAGGGCGAACTGCTGATTGCGTCCACCGGCGCCGGGGGTTCGATCCAGGATGACGGTGACTTCGCCGCCAGAGATGAGACAGAGGCGTGGGTGAACCGCACGCAGCTCGTGAAAGCGACCGAGCAGATAGCGCGCGGCATCGGCGTAGTCCCAGTCGTCGCATGAGTTGTCTACAGCGACGAAGTAGCCCGCCTTTTGCGCAAGCGCGCGCGCATTTTCTACCAGGTCATGGCTGGAGAGAAGGATTTCATACACCGAATCGCGAAAGGCCTTGTTTTCGCCGTCCATGGAGGTGGCGGCCGTGAGGCGACGAAACTGCGTGACGCTGCGCGCAGCGAGAGACAGGAAGGGCGGCAGCCAGCCTTTGCTGCCGGGCGACTCGGGCAAGTCGGCGCGCTCCAGGAACTCGCGAACCGGTACAGGAAGCTTTCCAGCAATGCCGTACTTCGCGAGGATTCCGTGCACTTCGAGCACAGTGGTGTGATCGGGCGACGTGGGGCCGGAGGAGAGCGCGTCGAGTGTGCGCAGCGGCACGTCGGGGACGAGCAGGTTAATCTTCATGGCGTCGGGAGCGGCCATCGCCAGGCGTCCGCCCTTGACAGCGGAGAAGTGCTTGCGGAGCGTATTGATCTCCTGGATTGGCGCGCCTGAGCCGAGCAAAACGTCGTGGAAGGCGACGGTGTCGGCGAAGGTGATCTGTGGATCGAGGGGCAGGTCAAACATAGCCGACCCGCCGCCGGAGATGAGGAAGAAGATGAGGGTGTCCTTCTTTGCTTTCTTGAGCAGCGCCAGCGTGGCGCGGGCCGCGGCGAAGGAGTCCTCGTTGGGTAGGGGATGGCCTCCCTCGAAGTAGCGAAAGCGCCAGTTGCGGCGGCCGGGAAGGTACTTGGAGCAGCAGATGCCGCGCAGGCCCTTGCGGCGCTTCATGCGGGTGAGCAGGACATCGAGCATGGGGGCAGCGGCCTTGCCGATGGCGACGACAAAGATGCGACGATAGTTGGCGAGCGGAATCTCCTCGGCTCCGCTGCCGTCGGGCAGCAGGCGCTTGAGGACTCCGCCTTCAAAACGAAGGCGGCGATCAAAGGCCGAAGGAATGTCGCATGCCGCGAGGGCGTCCGTGAAGATCGCAGTGGCCGCGGCGTGCAGAGGGTCAAAGACGAAGTCGTTGACTGGGGTCATCCCAGTTGCTCCTTCAGCCAGCTTGCGAGCGCGCTCTGCATGGCTTCAAGCTGGTTGGCGAAAAAGTGATCGGCGCCAGGGAGGAGCACCAGGGTTTTGGGTGGCGCGGCTTGCGCGACAATCTGCTGCAGATCCTGCTGCGGGGCGTACTCGTCGCAGTCTCCGCTGAGAAAGAGCTTGGGCAGCGAACAGGCGCTGAGGAACGAGTAGCGATAGTGATGGCCCTCAGCCTGCGTGGGCAGGCCCAGCGCAACAATGGCGCGCAGGCTCACGCGCGGAGAGTTGCCGTCGCAGCAGGCAAAGAGGGACATGGCTGCGCCAAAGCTGAAGCCAGCGAGGACGACCGGCAGCTTGAATTCATTCTCGAGCCAGTCGAGAGCCGCCAGCACGTCGCCAGTCTCTGCGCGGCCGTGGTGCGCACCCTCGCTGAGTCCTGTGCCACGGAAGTTGAAGCGGAGGACAGGCAGCGAGAGTCCCCACTCGGGCGCGTTGAGGGCCTTCATGGCGTGGTAGACCACCTTGTTGTGCATCGTGCCGCCGCCCTTGGGGTGGGGATGGCAGACCAGTGCGGCGAAGCGCGCCGAGGAAGATCCCTCGTTGAGCAGTCCTTCGAGCCTGCCCGCAGGCCCATTGAGCGTAACTCCGCGCAGCCGTGCGCCGGCAGGTACGGATGCGTCTGTGGTGGTCATTTCAGTCCTTATTTTACGCGCAAGGGACGGCTCCTGCTCGATTCGCGGGACGAGCAGGTCAATCGCTATACCTGACCCTTCGGCGCGGAGAGACGCGCGGAAGTGGATGCCGAGCAATGCCGCGCACTGCGTCATACGATATTCTGGCTGCACGATGCCAGCGAATGACCCGATCGATCCCATTCAACTGACCCGCGAGCTTGTTGCCATTCAGTCCACTACCTATCACGAAGGGGCAGTGGGCGATTTTATGGGCGAGTTGCTGCGGAGGCGTGGCTGGGCGACGGAGAAGACGGCAGTGCCGCAGCCTGCGGACAGTGGAACCGATGGGCCGCGCTGGAATATCTATGCGGCCATGGCGGGGCAGACACCCGATCTGGTGTTTTCAACGCACATGGATACGGTGCCGCCTTACATTCCGCTGCGCGAGGACGATGCGTATCTGTATGGGCGCGGCGTCTGCGATGCGAAGGGCATCATCGCGGCACAGGTGGCGGCGGCGGAAGCGCTGCGCGCAGAGGGCCTGCGTGTGGGCATGCTGTTTGTTTCCGGCGAGGAGCGGGACTCAGCCGGAGCGAAGGTGGCCAACGAATCGCCGAAGGGAAGCCGGTTTCTGATTAACGGCGAGCCAACCGACAACCGGCTGGCGCTGGCGTCGAAGGGCGCACTGCGCACCGTGCTGCGGGCCAGCGGAAAGATGGCGCACTCGGCTTATCCGGAGCTGGGCGAAAGCGCCGTGCACAAGCTCGTGGAGGCGCTGGGCAAGCTGCTGGCGCTGGAGTTACCCGTGACGGAGGACGTTGGGCCGAGCACGCTGAATATAGGTCAGGTGCATGGCGGCTACGCGCCGAACGTGATTGCCGATCAGGCCGAGGCGCAGGTGCTGGTGCGACTGGTGGGCGACTCGGCGCCGGTGCGGAAGGCGATTGTGGATGCGGCGGCAGGGCTGGCCGAGGTGGACTTCACGCTGGAGATCCCGTTTGTGCGGCTGCGCGCGGTGGATGGACTGCCGACGATGATTGCCAAATTTACAACGGACATTCCGCAGTTGAGCAACTGGGGCGAGCCGCTGCTGCTGGGGCCGGGATCGATTCATGTGGCGCACACACCCCATGAGCGCATCGCGAAGAAGGAGTTGCTGGAGGCGGTGAGGCTCTACGTCGAGGTGGGGCGCAGGCTGCTGGCATAGACGGTTTGAAGCGAAATGAAAATGGAGGTTGCATGAGCGGTTCGATTTATGAGTTTCCCGTGCAGACGATTGCGGGCAAGGACGCTTCTCTGGGCGAGTTCAAGGGCAAGGTGATTCTGGTGGTCAACGTTGCCTCCAAGTGCGGATTGACGCCGCAGTATGAGGGGCTCGAAAAGATCTATGAGCAATACCGCGGGCAGGGGCTTGTGATTGCGGGGTTTCCGGCAAACGACTTCAAGAGCCAGGAGCCGGGCACGAATGAGGAGATCCAGAGCTTCTGCTCGATGAACTACGGCGTGACGTTTCCGCTGTTCAGCAAGATTTCGGTCGTGGGGCCAGACAAACATCCGCTCTATGCGACATTGATTGCGGCGCAGCCCAAAGCGATCAGCACGGCAGAGGTGCCGTTCGCGCAGAAGCTGAAGGGATACGGCATCGAGGCGAACGCCGAGCCGGAGATCCTGTGGAACTTCGAGAAGTTTCTGGTGAGCCGCAGGGGCGAAGTGGTGAAGCGCTTCTCGCCAGACACCGCGCCCGATGCGCCGGAGCTGGTGGCGGCGATTGAAGCGGAGATTGCGAAAGGCTGAGCCGGTCGAAGCGAAGCCGGAAGATAGAAGGAGAGCAGCCGTCGAACGGACTGGCTGCTCTTTTTGCTGCGGATGGAAGGCTCCGTGCGCCGAAGCAGCGACTGCGGTATTCTCAGCCCATGCACGAGGAAACTTCCCCAGCTTCCGGGCCACAGAATCCACTTGAACATGCTGCGTCTTCGTATCTGCGCTCGGCGCGCCACCAGCCGGTGCAATGGCATGCGTGGGGCGCGGCGGCCTTTGCCCGCGCGCAGGCGGAAGACAAGCCAATCCTGCTGGACATTGGCGCGGTGTGGTGCCACTGGTGCCATGTGATGGATCGCGAGTCGTATGAAGATGCGGAGATGGCGCGCATCATCAACGAGCATTATGTGGCGATCAAAGTGGACAGGGACGAGCGGCCGGATGTCGATGCGCGTTATCAGGCGGCGGTTTCGGCGATCAGCGGGCAGGGCGGCTGGCCGTTGACCGCATTTCTGACGCCGGATGGACGGCCGTATTTTGGCGGCACGTATTTTCCGCGCGACGACCGCTATGGGCGGCCCGGCTTCGGCAGGGTGCTGCTGACCATGGCGCAGGTGTGGCGCGAGCGGCGCGAGGAGGCGCTGGAGTCGGCATCGAGCGTGATGGCGGCGATTGAGCACAATGAGAGCTTTTCCGGGCGCGGAGGCGAACTGACGCTGGCGCTGCCGGAGAAGATTGCTGCTTCGGCGATGGCGCAGTTCGATCCGCACAACGGAGGATTCGGCTCGCAGCCGAAGTTTCCGCATCCGGCGGCGCTGGATCTGTTGCTGCACCTGGCAGTCAATCGCAGCAACAAGCAGGCGGGCGAGGTGTTTCGAGTGACGCTCGAAAAGATGGCGCGGGGCGGCGTGTGCGACCAGCTCGCCGGGGGCTTCCACCGCTACAGCGTGGATGAACGCTGGGTGGTTCCGCATTTCGAAAAGATGCTCTACGACAACACCGAGCTACTGCGGAATTATGTGCATGGGTTTCAGAGCTTTGTGGTGGGGGAGTTCCGGCAGACCGCGGAGGAGATCATCGGTTGGCTCGATGCGACAATGACGGACCGCGAACGGGGCGGGTTCTATGCGTCGCAGGATGCGGACATCAACCTCGACGACGACGGCGACTACTTTACGTGGACGCTGGAGGAAGCGCGTGCCGTGCTCAGTCCGGCCGAATTGGACGTGGCCGCACGCTACTACGACATCGGCGAGCTTGGCGAGATGCACCACGACCCGGCGCGCAACGTTCTTCATCGCAAATATGCGCTGGAGGATCTGTCGGAAGACACCGGACGCAGCGCGGAGGAGATGGATCAACTGCTGGCGGCGGCTCGGCGCAAGATGTTGCTGGCGCGCAGCGCAAGGCCGACGCCGTTTGTGGACCGGACGATGTATACGGGCTGGAACGCAATGGCGGTGACGGCCTATCTGGAGGCTGCGCGCGTACTGCGCGACGAGGCCGCGCGGGAGTTTGCGCTGAAGACACTGGCGCGCCTGCTGAGCGAAGCGTGGGATGGAGATGCGTCTCTGAGCCACGTGATTGCGTACCACGATGGAACGCAGCCGGCCGAAAAGGTCGCGGCGAATCTGGACGACTTCGCGTTTACGGTTCATGCCTGCATCGATGGCTGGCTGGCTTCGGGCGAGATGCGATACTACCGGACCGCAGTGCAACTGGCCGATGCGATGCTGGCGCGCTTTTATGACCGCGCGGCTGGAGCGTTCTACGACACGCCGCAAACAATGAACGGCGAATCGCCGCTGGGCGCG
>JBBIVH010000033.1:0-19614 GCA_037439805.1 Acidobacteriaceae bacterium | reverse complement strand
GGCACAAAGGACCTCCAGAAGCCGCAGATCGAAGTCGTGGCCTTCAACTTTCCCAGTTGGCATCCCTCTCCCTTCATGGAGCAGCACTTCGGGAAGGGCTGGAGCGAGTTCGACACCCTGCGCAACGCCCGCGCTCTCTTCCCCGGCCACACCATGCCGCACTTCCCGCTGTGGGGCTATTACGACGAGTCCGATCCCGCGTGGGCCGCGCGGGAGGTCGAGCTGGCCTCGACCTACGGGGTCAACGCGTGGATGATCGACTGGTACTGGCACCAGGGAACGCAGTTCTACCAGGAGCAGCTTGAGCGCGGCCTGCTCCATGCCGGGAATCGAGACAAGCTCAAGTTCGCCATCATGTGGGCTAACCATGACTGGAAAAACGTCTACCCCGCGCGCTCTCCAGACGAGGCAGCCATCCTTCTGCCCCAGGTGCACACACTCAGGGACTTTGAGAATGTCGCCAACTACTGCGCCGAGCACTACTTCAGCCAGCCCAACTACCTCACCATCGACGGCGCGCACGTCTTCGCGCTCTTCGACGCAGGCAAGGTTGCGGAACAACTGGGCGAAGACGGCCTGCGGCGCAGCCTTGACCTGGTGCGCGAGCGGGCGCAGAGTCTGGGATTTCCCCGCCTGCATCTTCAGGTCTGCAACGGGTTCCAGAGATACGAGAAAAGACTGCGCAGCCTGGGATTCGACAGCGCCGCCGCCTACGGCACCATCGCATGGACTTACGGCGACCGCCGCGGCGTCCGGCTCCCCTATGGTCTCGCCGCCAGAGAGGCGATCGCTTCATGGAGGCAGAGACGCGAAAATCTCGACGTGCCGTACTATCCCACCGTCTCGGTTGGATGGGATGACAGCCCGCGCTTCGGCGAATTTGCCGGCGTGGCCATCAATCGGTCTCCGGACCAGTTCGAACGGCTGATGAGAGCGGCCCGCCACTTCACCGCCACCAGCCAAGGCAGCAGGCTGGTCTACATCGGCGCGTGGAACGAATGGACCGAGGACGGCGTTCTGCTGCCCGACACCATCTGGGGCTATAGCTACCTTGAGGCGTTGAGACGGGCCGTGCGGAGCTGAGCCACACTGCGCAGAAATGAGGGGCTGCGCTGTGCCGCATTGAGATGTCCCTTGGTCTCACGACCAGATTCGCACCGGAAACCCATGCGGTCCGGGCCTCGCTCGCCTCTACAGGCGGAGCACCGCCTGCTGCGCCGCGAAGATTTCCTTCAGCCCCGCTTCGGCCAGATCAATCAGCGCATTCAGTTGCGCGCGCGAATAGCTGCCCTTTTCCGCCGTCGCCTGCGTCTCGACGAGGCCCCCATCGGCGGTCATGACCACGTTCATGTCCACCTCGGCCTGCGAGTCCTCTTCATAGCACAGGTCGAGCAGCGCCACGCCCTCCACAATCCCCACGGAGGTTGCTGCCACCAGTTGCTTGAGCGGAGAGGCTTTCAGCGTCCCCGCCTTCACCAATGCATTTAGCGCCAGGCCCAGCGCCACCGCCGCGCCGGTAATCGCAGCCGTGCGCGTGCCTCCATCGGCCTGAATGACGTCGCAATCCAGAATGAGCGTGCGTTCGCCCAGCGCCTGCATGTCCACCACCGAGCGCAGACTGCGGCCAATCAGCCGCTGAATCTCGTGCGTGCGCCCGCCAATCCGGCCCTTCTCGCTCTCGCGCGGGGTCCGCGTCACCGTCGAACGCGGCAGCATCGCGTACTCCGCCGTCACCCAGCCCTTGCCGCTGTTGCGCCGCCAGCCCGGAACGCCCTGCTCAATCGTTGCGTTGGTCAGGACGCGCGTGTTGCCCAGCGTCACCAGCACGGACCCCTCCGCCGTCTGGACAAAATCGGGGGTCAGGGTGAAGGTTCGCAACCGGTCTGCCGGTCGTCCGCCCGGCCTGAAAACTCCAACATGTCCGCTCGTCTGCATACTCGGATTGTAGGGCAATCGAATCATTCGCTTGCGGTCGGGGCCCAGCCCATCCGTTCCATCCCAGGAATTGGTCCCAAACAAGCCCACACTGGGAATCGCGCGTAATTCATTTGTATTCAATGGCTTCTGCATCTGGCTCAATTGATTCTTTCCCAATTTGAAACTTCCAAGCCGTTGGCCAGACTCACGATAGGAATCAGATTTTCTAATTAAGTCATTTTGAATCTGAGGTTTCTGTGAACTGTCCGACTTTGGCACACCGCGTGTATTGGTAGAGGGCAAGTCCCGGATACGCAATCCAGGCCCGATTCACAAGAACAGTGAAAACAGAAAGAGGACCCCCATGCAGTCCACCGAACCGACCCTTCACGCGCTGGAAGCGAAGCCCATGCTTTTCGCCGCCCCGTCCTCGACCGATGCAGGCGCATCGCGCAACCCGGCGCGAGACAGCTTCGCCGCGCTCGCGCACGATGCGCGCAACATGCTCTCGGCGCTGGATCTCTATTGCGAGCTCGTGAATGAGCCGGGCGTCCTCTCGCCCGAATACCAGCACTATGGCAGCGAACTGAAGATGGTCGCCGTCTCCAGCCGCCGCCTTGTCGAGAGGATGGGCGTCCTCGGTCTTGACTCCTTTGGTGCAGGACAGGGAGCCGCGCTGCCAGCCAATGAAAAGGCGCGTCCAGCCGTTCTGGAGTCCCTGCTTCCGAGTCGTCTGGCTCGCACCCATGCCAACTGGCGCGAGCTGCCCGAGGTGCTGATCGACGATATCGCCGCCGAGTTACGCTCCTGTGAGAACCTTCTGACCGCGCTGGCGGGTTCCTCCATTACCGTCACCTGCGACATCCGCGAGTGCGCCCTGCCCGTCCAGATGACCGGAGAGGCCCTCATCCGCATCCTCGTAAATCTCGTCCGCAACGCGAGCGAGGCGATGACCTCGTACGGCCGCATTCGCATCGGCCTGCGCGAGCTTCCTACAGAGACCGGCACGAACCGCTGGCTTGCGCTGACGGTCGAGGACAACGGCCCCGGCATTCCGCGCGACGCGCTCGATCTTGTCTTCGAGCCGGGCTACACCACCCGCGGCGTCGGCCATGAGGGCAGTACGCCCGGCCCCTGGCAAGCCACCCATCGCGGCCTCGGTCTTTCCATTGTCCGCTCGATCGTCGAAGCCGCGGGCGGCTGCATCCATGCCGCGGTGCGCGACCCGTCGGGCGCGTGCTTTCAGATTGAACTGCCGGTCCGCAGCTCCTTCTGAATCGTTGCCCTTCCGATTGGTATCAAAACTCCTCACCCGCGAGGCGACTACAATGCTTGCAGCAGCGCTCCAAACCAGAGTCATGGATTTCCTCCCCCAACCTGCCGCGCCCGCGCCCCGGCTGCATCTGCTGGTGGTCGATACCGATGCCGCGGTGCGCTCGGCCTGCGGCGAGATTGCCGCCAGCCTCGGCTATGCGGTAGAAGGTACCTCCGACATGGAGCAGGCGCGCAACCTTCTCCGCGGGCGCGCCGTCGATATATTGCTCGTGAACCTGCCCTTCGGCAGCTCGCGCGCTCTTGAACTCATCTCCGAGGTGAAGCTTCTCTACCCGCAGATCGCTGTGATTGCCATGACTGCCTCCGGTACCGTGAACGCAGCGGTCGAAGCCATGCGGTGCGGCGCTTCGGACTACCTCACCAAGCCATTCGCCGTGGATGAGTTGTCCACAGTCCTCGATCGGGCCGCCTCCAGTCTCACCGCCGACATCTCGTCGCGGCAGTTGCGCGAACGGCTGCGGCTCTCCCAGGGCCTGGGCGCCATGATCGGCCGCTCACCAGAAATGGAAAAGATCTACCGCATCCTCTCCAAGGTTGCACAGGGCACGCATCCAGTCCTCATCCTCGGCGAGAGCGGCACTGGCAAGGAGCTGGTGGCCCGCACCATCCATGCCTACGGCCCCTGCGCGCAAAAGCCATTTCTGCCGGTGGATTGCAGCTCGCTGGTGCCGACTCTGATGGAAAGCGAGCTCTTCGGCTACGTGAAGGGCGCCTTCACCGGAGCCAACCGCTCCAAGGATGGACTGCTCGTCTCCGCCGAGGATGGGACGGTATTTCTCGACGAGATTGGCGAGCTTTCGCTCGACCTTCAGGCCAAACTTCTGCGGGCGCTGCAGGAAAAAGAGGTGCGCCCTGTCGGGGCCACGCATCGCGTGCCCATACGCGCGCGCATCGTCGCAGCCACCAACCGCGACCTCGCCGCGATGGTCGAAAAGGGCTCGTTCCGCAAGGATCTCTTCTACCGGCTGAACGTCGTCAATCTGCGTCTCCCGTCCCTGCGCGACCGCCGCGAAGACATTCCTCTGCTGGCCGCTCATTTTCTGGACCGCATCAGCCGCGAGCATGGCTCCAAGTACACGCTCAGCGACGAGGCCCTCCGCGCCATGATGCGCCACGAATGGCCGGGCAATGTGCGCGAACTCGAGAATGCCATCGAACGCGCCTGTGCGCTGTCGTCCGGTCCGGTGCTCCATCTCGGCGATCTGCCGACGCAGCTTCAGCAGGAGGGCCTGGCCGCCCATCGCGCTGCTGCATCTCCGGCCGATGGCTCTGCCGGCGACGAACCAGCAGTCAAGCCTCTCGCCGATCTCGAACGCGAGGCGATTCTTGGAGCCATTCGCGCCCTCCACGGCGACAAGCTGCAGGCGGCAAAGCTGCTCGGAATCGGGAAGACGACCCTCTACCGCAAGCTCAAGGAATATGGCATTGCCGATCCAATGCTGGACGAGTAGCGAGCCTTTCGCATGGCGTCTTTCCGCTACTCGTGTGACGTTTTGCGACTCGTCCGCTTTCGACTAAGACCTCTCACCCGAGCAGCCACAGATCAGGAGTCAGACAAGGAGCATTCCCATGAGCATACTGATGGTCACCGGCATAGAAGGCGCGCGCAATTGCGCCGATGTCGTTGCGAAGAATCTGGACATGCCGGTAGAAACAGCTGAGGGCCGCAGGTCCGCGCTCACTGCCCTGCGCCGCAGGGAATTCACGGCCGTGGTTGTGGACGAGAGCCTGGCGGAGTGCGATCCGGCAGCCGCGGACGCCATCTGGGAGAATGCCGGTCTGGCGATACCCGTCCAGATCAACTTCGCGCTCTCAGGCGCTGCTCGGCTCATCCGCGAGGTGCGCGCCGCCCTGCATCGCCGCGAGCGCGAGCAGTCTCTCGCCCGCCGCGCCGCCGCAGCGGCGATCGAAGCCGAACTGAAGGCAACGGTGGCCGGCCTGCTGCTGCAGTCTGAGCTTGCCCTAGCGGCCAACCTCTCCGCGCCCGCAGCCGACCGCATCCGCCTCGTCGCCAACCTCGCCACGCATCTGCGCGCCCAGCTCGAAGCGCCGCGCTCCACATCGGAGGCGCACGCGTAGCCTTCCCGCGCACCTCCGCGTCAGCAGCACGGACAAAGCCTCCCATCCCGCTTCTTCTTCCTCCTCCAACTGCACGCATCGGCCGGGGCTGTCGCTCCGGCCTCTTTTCGCTGCGTACGAACCCTCCTCAGCATGCCTTATTCTGAAAGAAGATGAAAGAATCCGCCGTCCTGCTCATCGATTGTCCCGACCGCAAAGGCCTCGTTGCCCGGGTCGCGTCGCTGCTCTACGAGCGCGGAGCCAACATCCTCCATGCCGACCAGCACCAGGACCACGAGCTCGGGCTCTTCTTCATGCGCGTCGAGTTCGCGCTGAACGGCCACGATGGCCAGCCTTTCGATCTCAAAGAATTCGAGGCGGCCTTTGCGCCGCTGGCCCGGCAGCTTGCCATGCGCTGGAATCTCGTCTCCTCCCGGCAGCGCCCGCGCGTTGCCCTCTTCTGCTCCCAGTACCTGCACTGCATGGTTGATCTGCTGCACCGCTGGCACACTGGCGAGTTGGCCGGTGAGATTCCCGTGATCGTTTCCAACCACCCAGGCGTCGAGCGGCTGGCCACCTTTTATGGCATCCCCTTTGAACATATTCCCGTAACCGGCGCTAATCGCGCTGAGGCGGAGGCCCGCCAGCTCGACCTTCTCGCCCGCCACCAAGTCGACCTTGTCGTCCTCGCGCGCTATATGCAGATTCTCTCGCCCGCCTTCGTCGCGCGCTATCCCGCATCCATCATCAACGTCCACCATTCATTCCTGCCTGCCTTCACAGGAGCGCGGCCCTATCATGCAGCGCATGCGCGCGGCGTCAAACTCATCGGAGCTACCAGCCACTACGTGACCGAGGTTCTCGATGACGGTCCCATCATCGAGCAGGATGTTGTCCGCATCTCTCACCGCGACCAGGTCGAAGATCTCGTCGCCCGCGGACGCGACCTCGAGCGCGTCGTGCTTGCCCGCGCCGTGCGCTGGCACCTCGACCGCCGCATCCTTTCTTACGGCAACAAGACCGTCGTCTTCGATTAGGCCGAGTCTCTTTCGCACCTGAAGCGGCACGGGCCGCATGTGCCTCCTTCCGCTTCCCCGTCGAGGTCTCTACACTGGGGACAGGGAGAAGACGATGGCGGACGGACACGAAGAGCGCGAGGAACTGGAGTGGCGACGTGCGTTGGACAAGCGCGAAGACCGTGACGACCGGCCCGATCGAGCTCCCGCAGACCCCTGGGAGCCGGAACGAGACGAATCCTAGCAGGCCAAAAGAAAAACCCCCGGTATGCCGGGGGCTCTCATCTTGCTTGAAGCCAGGTTAGCTGCTGTAGAGCAGGATGCCTGCCGCCTTCTCGTCGCTGCCGGAGTCGTCGTTTGATACCGGACGATAAAAGAGCTGGTTGGCATTGAGATAGACCTCGAGAAACGCCGGTCGCGCGGTGATCTGCCCAGCAATCAACGCCTCAGACAACGGGTCTTCCACGTAGCGCTGCAGCGCCCGGCGCAGCGGTCGCGCCCCGTAACTGCGGTCGACAAGGGTCTTTTCGAGAATCCACTTCTTCGCCTCTTCGGTCACAGAAATCGTGATCGCCTTCTGCGCCAAGTTGGCATTCAGCTGCTGCACAAGCAGCTCGACAATCTGCAGCAGGTCGCTGTCGGACAGCGACTGGAAGAGGATGATCTCATCGAGGCGGTTAAGAAACTCGGGGTTGAAGGTCTTCTTGACCTCGTTCTTCACCAGTTCCTCGACCTTTTCCGTAACAAGATCTTCGCGCTCGCTCTGGAAACCGAGGCCCTGCTTCTTCTGCAGGTGCCGCGCGCCGATATTCGAAGTCATGATGAGGATGGTGTTCTTGAAGTCCACCGTGTTTCCCAAGCCATCCGTCAATTGACCATCTTCAAAGACCTGCAGCAGCAGGTTAAAGACGTCGGGGTGCGCCTTCTCGATCTCGTCCAGCAGGACCACAGAGTAGGGAGACCGCTTGACGCGCTCGGTCAATTGGCCGCCCTCCTCATAGCCGACGTATCCCGGAGGCGAACCAATTAGCTTCGAGACTGAGTGCTTCTCCATGAACTCCGACATATCGAAGCGGATCAGCGCCTTGTCCGAGCCGAAGAGGAACTGCGCCAGCGTTCGCGCCATCTCGGTCTTACCCACGCCTGTCGGACCCAGGAACAGGAAGCTGCCGATGGGCCGGTTGGGTGATTTAAGGCCCGCTCGCGAACGGCGAATCGCACGAGCCAGTGCGCTGATCGCCTTCTCCTGCGAGATGACGCGCTTGTGCAGCTCTTCTTCCACGCGCAGCAGCTTCTGCGTCTCCTCTTCCTTGATGCTGGTCACGGGCACACCCGTCCAGCGCGAGACTACATCTTCGATGTCCTCGCGCCCGACAATGCCTGCTGCCGAGTCATCGAGGTGATACTTGTCGCGCAGGGCGCGCAGGTTTTCGCGCTCTTTGCGCTCCTCGTCCGAGTAAAATCGCGCCTTCTCAAACTCGTGATTCGCAATCGCAGAGTCCATGCGATGCACGATGAACTTGATGCGTTTCTGCACTTCAGTGATCTCATCCGGTAGCGAAGTCTGGCGCAGCTTGACGCGCGCACCAGCCTCGTCGATGAGGTCGATAGCCTTGTCCGGCAAAAAACGGTCCGGGATGTAGCGGTTGGAGTGCGAAACCGCAAACTCAATCGCATCGTCGGTGTAGCTGACCGCATGAAACTTCTCATAACGGTCCTTGATGCCGTTGATGATCTTGATGGCGTCGGCCTCGTTCGGCGGCGGCACCTTTACGGCCTGGAAGCGCCGTTCGAGAGAGCGGTCCTTCTCAATCGACTTGCGGTATTCAGCCGGCGTTGTGGCGCCGATGCACTGAATCTCGCCGCGGCTCAGCGCCGGCTTTAGGATGTTCGCCGCATCGAGCGAACCCTCAGCCGATCCCGCGCCAACCAGCGTGTGCAACTCATCGATAAAGATGATGGAGTTCTGATTCTCCATCAGCTCCTTCATGATGGTCTTCAGCCGCTCTTCAAACTGGCCGCGATACTTTGTCCCAGCCACAATTAGCGAAAGATCGAGCGCAAGCACGCGCTTGTCCGCAAGGAATGTCGGTACCTCGCCGTCGGCAATGCGCTGGGCAAGCCCCTCGACAATCGCCGTTTTACCAACGCCCGGCTCTCCAATGAGCACAGGATTGTTCTTCGTGCGGCGGCAGAGAATCTGCACGACGCGCTCCAGCTCGCCATCGCGGCCTACGAGCGGGTCGAGTTGCGCATCCATGGCGGCCTGGGTCAGGTCGCGGCTGAACTCGGCCAGCAGACTGGACTCGCGCTGGCGCTGCTGCTGCGGCGCCTTCTCCTGCGTCACGCGGGTCAGCTCGTCACGAATCTGCGCGAGCTTCAGCCCACGCTCCTGCAGAATCTCTGCTGCGAAGCACTTCTCTTCACGCAGCAGGCCCAGCAGCAGATGCTCGGTGCCAATGTGCTTGTGGCCCAGACGCTCAGCTTCTTCCGCGGCATAGGCCAGAACGCGCTTGCACTCATTGGAAAGCGGCAGATCGACCGAGGTCGAAACCTTTTCGCGAATCGTGGTGTGCGCCTCAATCTGCTTGCGGATCGATTCAACCGAGGCATGCGAGCGCAAAAAACGGTTGGTTAACGCCTTGTCCTCGCGCAACAGGCCAAGCAGCAAGTGCTCAGTCTCGATATAAGGCGAGCCAAACTGGCTGGCCTCATACCGCGCAAAGAAGATCACACGCCGTGCCTTCTCCGTATAGCGTTCGAACATGATGTTCTCCCTTACTTCCGGGCTTTCGGTGAGAGTAGCTGTCCGCTGACTTGCCGGCCTCAGCCCAACCCGCTCGCGCCCTTCTTTTCACCTGCGCCGCCGAAGGCCCCTAGGGAAACCGTGCCGCCTTCGAACAGCCCTTTTGGATGGTTGCGGCTGGTTTGCCGCGCGCGTCCCCAGCTCAATTTCGTCACCGGGAACTTCCACCCTAGGCTCGCCTGGAATCGATCCTGCTGGCAATTCCAGCCCTACTCTTATTCAGACTCCTAAAGTAGCCCGAACGATGCATTGCAGCGATGCATCTTTGGAGTCAATTTCAACTCTGGGCAGCGATCCCCAAAGCAGTCAGGCGCCCGTGCTCCAGGCGCAGAGTCCGCGCACAGCGCGCGGCAAGATCCGAATTGTGTGTGACCACGATCGACGTTAGGCCGTGCGTGACGTGCAGCCGCTGCAGCAGATCGAAAACGCGGCCTGCCGAGGTTTCGTCCAGGTCGCCGGTGGGCTCGTCGGCCAGCAACAGCTTCGGCCCACCCACCAGCGCGCGGGCCAGCGCAATGCGCTGTTGCTCGCCGCCAGAGAGCTCGCCGGGCCGGTGCTCGCTTCGATCTTCCAAGCCCACCTCCTGCATCCATTTAGATGCCGTGTCCAATGCTGAGCGGCGGTCCTGCCCGCGGGCCAGCAGAGGCATTGCAACGTTTTCCAGCGCCGTGAACTCCGGCAGCAAATAGTGAAACTGCCACACATAGCCGATGGTGCTGTTGCGAAAGGCTGCCGCCTGCCGCTGCGTTAACTCGGCTACATTGGTTGAGGCGCAGTGTACCGTCCCAGCCGTGGGGGCATCAAGAGCGCCCAGAATGTGCAAAAGTGTGCTCTTTCCCGCGCCGGACTGGCCCACAATGGCCACCATTTCACCGGGCCGTACATCGAAGTCAAGTCCGTGAAAGAGCGTGAGACTGCCGCGCGCGGTCCAGTAAGTCTTCTCAAGCCCGCGCACCTGGATGATTGAAGTCCCTTCCGGCGCACGTGCATCCGGGTTCCGCAGATCGCGGGTGACCGGAGTGGCAGCCGCTGCAGGGGCCTGTTTCATTCGATACATCCATTCTATCGTGTGAACGCAAAATGCCATGCAAAAGTCGCGGCCGGCCTAACTTGCTTTTGATGGAGCAGCTTAGCAACAGGTCAGTGGGCCTGCGGGCTTGACAACAAAATCGCGGCCGGGTTGAGACGGGCGATTCTGCCCTGTGGACCAACGACGAAGGGCAGCGAGAGCGCGTTCCAGTTGCCGTTGTCGAGCGGCTGCCAGGTGCGGCCGTCGTCGCGCGAGATGTCCGAGCCGTTGGTGCCGACGGTGATCCAGGCCTTCAGCGATTCCGACCACTGAACAGCGGAACGGTAGCCGTGGGGTGGGGTGGTCGAGGCGGTCCAGTGGAAGCCTCCGCCGCCGCTCCAGGCGGCAGTGCCTTTCGACTCATTGGGTTTCGTGTAGTCGCCGCCGACAGCGACCTCAAGAAGACGCAAATCAACCACTTCATTATGCGTCTTCCCATACGTGATTTGTACACGTGAAGAGATCGCAAATCCGCCTGAACTTTCCGATCCGGAGGCTAATGGAACCGTCGATTCATACCATTCTCGACCAAGCGGTGAACCGTCATTGAGCCAATATTTTCCGGAGTAATTCAAGCGCAACACATCCGTTCTCGACTTCCCTCCGACGATGAAGTCATTCGTCGCATTCATCCGGGCAATGCACTGATTCGAAGCCGCAAATGCACCGTTGTGAATCTTCAGTGATGGATCGTGGACCTTGGTCCAAGCTGCTCCGCCGTCGCGCGTTTCAAAGACCGAAAGCTCACCGGCTACCGGGTCGCCAAGCAACAATCCGAATCCTTCGTTTTGACGAAGGGTTCTTTGTTCTCTCATGAGAAAGAAGCTATCGAAGAATCCGTCAGGTGCATCAGGATTAACAAAAAGAACTGTCCACGTCTTGCACCCATCGGTCGTCTTGTACAGCCGGCTCTTTTCCCCCGGTCCGCTCGCCATCACGATCGCCGTCTGCGCATCCCATGCCTGCACACCGCGAAAGTCCAGCGTCCCTCCATCCTTGTCGGCATCGGGCGTAGCGCAGCGGGTCCAATGAGTTCCGCCATCGACCGTGCGCAGCACGGTGCCGCCGGTTCCGCTGGCCCAGGCCACGCTGCCATCCACCGCATCAATCCCGCGCAGCCCGTCCTGCGTACCGGAGTCCTGCATCTGCCAAATATGGCCTCCTGCAGCATTTACGGAAGCATGACTCTGACCGGCCACTGGTTGCGCGGTCAGGGCAATCCGCAGGAACGACGCGAGAACAACCACGGCAAACCACCGGCAACCTACAGTGAACATGACCGGAAGTATAGACGGCCCATCCGCACGTCGCACATGGTGAAGTGCCGTGTCGGTTGTCACGTTGCGGAAGACGGAATTCCCTGTAAAAATGGTTTTATCCGTGAAATTCTTCGCACCCATCCCCGTTCTGGGGCTCGCCACAGCCCTGCTTGCCGGCGTGTGCTCCGCACAGGAGATGCCGTCACGCTACGAACTGTTCCGCAGCCACAACGCCGCGATGACCGCCCTGCAGCCCTCGTGGATGGGCCCCCTCATTCAGTCCGACGCGCGCATCTCACAGGCAGTCCGCGTCTCTGTCTCCAAATCCACATGGCCGAACGCGCAGACCATCAGCTACGGCAACAACCACGGCATCAGCCTGCTGGCGGGCACGCATCTCCAGGTTGATCTGGACCCTCCTTCGTTCTTCCGCAACCACTCCGCCACACTGCGCGACGGCTTCGGGAACGCCGGCACCCAGGCAAAGTGGCGCATCGCCTCCGGCAATGCCGAGCACGGCAACTTCGCCGTGAGCGCGCTTGTCTACCACGGCTTTGCGCCGCGCGTGTATCAGAACCAGTTCCTCACTTCCTTTTATGTGCCGGCCGTGGCGGCGGGCAAAGGCTTCGGACGCTTCGCCGCGCTCTCGACGATTGGCGGCATCCTGCCCACCGGCAAAATCGCGCAGCAGGGCCGCGGCATCGAGTGGAACATGACCGCGCAGGTGCATCCGGCGACCAAATTCTGGTTCGACATAGAGAACAATGCGCTCTTCAACTATGCTGGCCCGTTTGACGGCAAGACGCAAAACTTTCTGACGCCGGCAGCCTTTTACATGGTCAAGCTAAGGGACTGGGGACGGGCGCATTCCGTGGTCGTCTTCGATGGCGGCATGCAGATCGCAACCTCCCGCTTCTACTTCTACAATCACAACCTGGTCACGGAAATGCGCATTCTGTTCTAGTGCCGCTCAGGCACGAGCCGATCGCGACCTAGTATTTGACCTTCGTTGGCAAGGCAATCCAGGCGGCAAAGCTTTCCCATGCTTCCTCGCGCAGAATCTGCCTCATCGGTAACGCGCGTCCGGCCTGTGCCTTGCGCATCTCGTCGTAGAGAAACGCATCGTCAAAGCCGGCGCGCGCGGCGTCGGCTGCGCTGCTGCCGTAGAACACCGCATCCAGCCGAGCCCAGTACGATGCCGCAAGGCACATGGGGCAGGGTTCGCAATTGGTGTAAAGCGTGCAACCGGCCAGCGTGAACGTGCCCAGCGCGCGACAGGCGGCACGGATGGCGTTGACCTCTCCGTGCGCAGTCGGATCATTCGTTGCAGTCACAGTGTTCACGCCCTCGCCGACGATGACGCCTTCGCGCACAATGACCGCCGCGAAGGGTCCGCCATTTCCCGTGCGAACATTCTCCGTAGCCAGTGCAATGGCCCGGCGCAGGAACTCAGGATTCGGCGTGGGCTGTGGCTTCTCCTGCAGATGGTCTCCTTGACGCGGACGCAGACCCAGTATGGCACAGGGCTTTGCGTGCAATGGAAGAAGAACGAGCAGTCAGATCAGGCGCTGCTTGTCCTCGGGGCGATCGATGTCTAATTCGCCGAAAGGAAAAGGGACGAGGACCAGTTTGTCGCTCTCTTCATCGAGTACGGCCCGTGCCCCCTTGTCGCCGCGCAATGCGCGCAGTCGCGCGTAGAGATCATGCGGAAAAGCCGCAGGCGTTCCCACCGCACCACTGTAACTGGATGCGACGATCCGCTCGGCATGATGCGCGCGAAACTGGTCGAGAAGGGCGATCAAATGAACTGACGTCAGGTAGGGCTGGTCGCAGGTCATCAGCAGTGCACCGCCTGAGCGCGGGGACTGGCTCTCCAGCGCATCCACGCCCGCGCGCAGAGAACTCGCGATTCCTTCGGCCCAGTTCGAATGGAAAACCGGAGCCGCCGGAGCCAGATCGACGGCCTCGCGAATCTGCTCCCAGTGTGCTCCAACGACAGCAAGAATGGGATGCGCTCCCGCCTCTGCCGCCAGACGGACCGAACGCGCGAGCAGCGTCTCGCCACGGAAGCGCAGCAACTGCTTCGGCTCGCCAAGGCGACTGCTCGCTCCCGCTGCCAGAATGATTGCTGCGACGGACATTTCCTTCAGGGTGCTCATCGTCCATCCGATTCGTTCGCCGCACCACGGCTCATCTGCGAGGTGACCGCATTCCGTTCCGTCAGACCTGCGAGCAATCAAGCGGGCTCAGAACAAGATTCGTAATGTTGTCCACGATGGGCTCGAATGCAAAGCGCGAATCCGCCGAGAGCTTCTTCCACGCCGGGTCGTTGCGAAACACGTCCCACTTCGCCTCCAGCTCGGCCATGTCAGTAAAGGCAAGCATATAGGTCAGATTCGGCATGCGCGAACCGACCAGCGTGTCTCCGAAGAAGACAGGCCGAAAACCCGCAGCCTTGAAGATTTCGAACTCTCCCGAGTGAAACATCTCCACCTTGCGCACGTGGTCCCGGTCGCTCGGGCTCTCATACGTGCGCAGTTGAAAGTTCCGCTTCCCTTTCGCGGACCCCGCAAATGGCGGCGTGAGCCTGGGCCAGCCATGAAATGCAGCCAGTATCGATGCTTCAACCCGCTCAAACGCCGGTTCTGTTGCGGGAGCGGCCCAGAATGGTGCTGCTGCGTGTAAAAACTCCTCGTCCTCGCGAAGGCGAAGGTCCATCTCTGCAAGATTGCCAGACGAAGGGCCCGGAATCAGCAGATAGTAGGCCGGCGTCTCCGGTCCAAAGTCGAGCCGAAAGGCGCCAATCGGGCCCATCCCCATACGGACCAGCGCGGGAATCAACGCAGCGCTGAAATAATCCGCCGTCAGCTTCAGTTGCGTCCCCGAGCGAAGCCCGTAGCGGCGAATCTGGTAGAACTCCCGTGCTTGCACGACGGGTGTCTGTGCTTCGGAAGTCCCAAGTGCAGCCACCGCAGACGCGGCCAGAGATCCCGCAAGAAAATGGCGTCGATGCATCTATATCCTCCGCGCAGCGAACCACGCAACAATGGCATCTTACGGCATCACTCTTCTTCGCCGATGTCCTCATTCCAAATCTCAGGGTGCTCCGCGATGAAGCCCGCCAGCAGATCGCGGCATTCGCGGCTGTCCAGGTCCACCACCTCCACGCCATTCTCGCGCAGCCAAGCGATCCCTCCCGGAAAGGTTCGGCTCTCGCCCACAACAACCATGCCAATGCGAAACTGCCGCACCAGTCCACTGCAGTACCAGCACGGCGCAAGCGTCGTCACCATCACCAGATCGCGATAGCTCTTCTGTCGCCCCGCGCGCCGAAAGGCATCGGTCTCACCGTGAATGCTCGGATCGCCCTGCTGGACGCGCCGGTTCCTGCCGCGGCTCACGAGACTTCCATCGCGGGTAAACAGAGCTGCGCCAATCGGAATGCCACCCTCCGCCCTGCCCTGCCGCGCCTCCTCCAGCGCGACCGACAGCATTGCCTCAAACTGCGGCCTGTTTTCCATTTCTCCCTCAATCGTTGAGAATACTGCACATCCGGCCTCCAGCAGTTCCGCCCGGCACGAGATTGTTACACGCTGAACAGCCCCGCCTCCGGCCCCTTGACTTCGAGCACACTCAAAGATGTACGGTGATTGTATGCGGGATTCCGGATACACGATTCAGGACATGGCAGAGCGGTGCGGCATGACCGCGCACACCCTCCGCTACTACGAGCGCGTAGGACTGATTCAGCCGGTCAGCCGGGCGCGAAACGGCCATCGCCGCTACTCCGAGGCCGATGCAGCGTGGCTGCACTTCCTGCACTGCATGAGGGCCACAAACATGCCCATTCGCGCCATGCAGCGCTACGCTGAGCTGCGCGTACTGGGCGACTCCACCTCGCTCGACCGACGCAAAATTCTCGAAGATCACCGCGCCGCCATAGCCAGCCAGATCAAAGAGCTGGAGCAGGCGCACACTCTCTTGACGCACAAAATTGCCAACTACAAGAAGATTGAGCAACGCATCCGCATCGGCGGCCCGGTTGAAGAAGAGATTGAAGAAGTGGACTGCAGCCTCGCAACCGCCGGCTGACCCAAGCGCATACATCCAAGGGGTTGCAATGAAGATACGCACTCTCGGCAAGAACGGTCCATCTGTCTCTGCACTCGGCCTTGGCTGCATGGGCATGAGCGACTTCTATGGCGGCCCCAATGACGAGGAGTCCCTCGCCACAATCCACCGCGCACTTGAACTAGGCATCTATTTCCTTGACACCTCAGACATGTACGGCCCGCACACCAACGAACAACTGGTCGGCAAAGCCATCAAGGGCCGCCGGAACCAGTTCTTCATCGCCACCAAGTTCGGCGTCGTGCGCGATCCTGCGGACCCCACCCGCCGCGGCGTGGATGGCAGTCCGGCCTACGTGCGCTCGGCGGTCGAAGGAAGCCTCAGGCGTCTCGGCATTGACACGATTGATCTTTACTACCAGCATCGCGTCGATCCCAAGGTTCCCATCGAAGAAACAGTCGGCGCCATGGCGCGCCTTGTGGAAGAGGGTACGGTCCGCTTCCTCGGCCTGTCGGAAGCATCGCCCGCTACTCTGGAGCGCGCTCACCGCGTCCATCCCATCGCGGCGCTGCAAACCGAATACTCCCTCTGGACACGGGATCCAGAAGCGGAAATCCTGCCCGCATGCCGGCGGCTCGGCGTAGCCTTTGTGGCATACAGCCCTCTGGGCCGCGGATTCCTGACCGGCGTATTTCAAGCTCCCGAAGACTTAGCTCCCGATGACTACCGCCGCCACAGTCCGCGCTTTCAGGGCGAGAACTTCACCCGCAACCTCGACCTCGTCGCCAGGGTCAAGGGACTCGCGGCGCAGGCAGGCGTCACATCCAGTCAGCTTGCCCTCGCGTGGGTTCTTGCGCAGGGCGAAGACATCATCCCCATCCCCGGCACCAAGCGACGTAGATATCTCGAAGAAAATGCTGCAGCCGCGGACGTTGCTCTTGACCCCGCACTGCTGCAGGAACTTACCCAGCAGTTTCCGCCTGACGCCGCTGCAGGCCGACGTTATCCGGCAGCGATGATGGCCCTTGTGAACTCCTAGCTCTGTCACTTGCGCCTGATTCCCCTGCTCGCAACATGCGCAAGCAACATTGCTGAACATAGAACGCCCGCCAGATACACTACCTACGGCGAGCCAAGCGATCCATCGATGCATTCCCAACCGCTATGGCAGTTGCCATTGCGGCGCATCCCTGGATTGAAAATTTGCGGCATGCACCTGTCCCAAGGAGGTCACCTGTGGCAGACCATCGCGATCTGCGCCATCATCCTGAAACGTCACAAGCGCACCGCTCATTCGGCGCTGCTCTCGCGCCCGAGCAGCACGCCCTTGACCTGGAGCCGCTGACTCCAGAGCCGGCCGGGACACGATTGACCCGCCGTACTTTCCTTTCTGGCGTCGGCGCAACCGGCCTGCTCGCAGGCGCCACTCCATTGGCAGCCGCAGCGCCGGCGCTCAACCCCGGTGAACAGGAAGCGACAGACGCAGAGGGTGCAACCGTCAAGCTCCGCATCAATGGCCGCGACGTGACGCTCCGCAATCTTGATTCCCGCGCGACGCTGCTGGACACGCTGCGCGAGCAACTCGACATGACCGGCACAAAAAAGGGCTGCGATCACGGCCAGTGCGGCGCCTGCACCGTTCATGTCAATGGGCGCCGCGTGAATAGTTGTCTTTCCTTTGTTGTGATGCACGAAGGTGACGAGATCACGACGATCGAGGGCATCGGCCAGCCGGGCAATCTTCATCCTATGCAGGCCGCCTTTGTGCAGCACGATGGCTACCAATGCGGCTACTGCACCAGCGGGCAGATTATGAGCGCGGTCGCGCTGCTCAAGGAACCCATCGGGTCGTCCGACGAGGACATCCGCCACGCCATGGCCGGCAACATCTGCCGCTGTGGCGCCTACACCAACATCGTTGCCGCGGTTCGCCAGGTGCGGACGCAGGCCTGAGGCCAAGGAGATCTCCAGATGCAGAATTTCGAATACGTGAAAGCATCCGGCATCGAGAAGGCGCTTGCATCAGCCGGCTCGGGCAGGTTCATCGCCGGCGGCACCACGCTCGTCGATCTGATGAAGCTCAGCGTGGAAACACCGTCCGCGCTCGTCGACATCAATCCCCTGCCGCTGAACCAGATTGAAAAGCTCCCCGATGGCGGCCTGCGCATCGGCGCCATGGTGCGCAATTCGGATCTCGCATGGAATGAGGACGTACAGAAATCCTACGCGGTCCTCTCGCAGGCGCTGCTCTCGGGTGCATCCCCGCAGTTGCGCAACATGGCCACCACCGGCGGCAACCTGATGCAGCGCACGCGCTGCGCCTACTTCCGCGAGCCCTCTGCCGGAACGCCCGGCGGCTATGCGTGCAACAAACGCACGCCCGGCACCGGCTGCGCCGCGATGGATGGGTTCAATCGCACGCATGCCATCCTCGGCACGAGCGAACACTGCATCGCTACGCATCCCTCCGATATGTGCGTGGCCATGGCCGCTTTGGAAGCTGTCATTCACGTCGAGGGGCCCAAAGGCAAGCGCACCATTGCATTCGAGGATTTTCACAAGCTGCCCGGCGATACGCCACAGATTGAAAACGCGCTCGAACCGGGCGAACTGATCACGCACGTCGATTTGCCCAGTCCCGTAGTGGGCGCTCGCAGCGTGTATCTCAAGCTGCGCGATCGCGCCAGCTACGAGTTTGCATTGGCTTCAGCCGCAGTCGTTATCCGCGTCGAGGGCGGGCACATTCGCTACGCGCGCGTGGCGATGGGCGGCGTTGGTACGAAGCCGTGGCGCTCGCATGAGGCTGAACACGCTCTCAACGGCAAGCCGGCGAACGTGGATACCTTCCGCGCCGCTGCTGAAGTCGCGCTGGCGCCGGCCAAGCCGCGCCAGGACAACGCTTTCAAGGTCGAGCTTGCCAAACGATGCCTCGTTCGCTCGCTCAAGCTCGCAACCGCGTAACCGCGCACATACAGGAGAATCGCACATGGCGATCGATACCCTTCCCCACGCAAACGAAGTGATTGGCGCAGTCGTGCCACGCATCGACGGTCCCCTGAAGACTACGGGCACTGCACGCTACGCAGTGGATCATGATTTTCCCGGACTCGTCCATGCAGTTGCTGTGCAGAGCACCATCGGCAAGGGCCGCATCCGCTCGCTCGATACGTCCGCCGCAGAAGCCGCGCCCGGCGTGCTGCTGGTGCTTCATCACGGCAATCTCCACGGCGCCTATCGTCTCTTTCCGCATGTGCAGGAAGGCACCATCAGTGAAGCACGCCCGCCCTTCGAGGACGAGAATATCTATTACTGGGGGCAGTTCATCGCGCTCGTCGTCGCGGAATCGGTGGAGCAGGCACGGGCCGCAGTTACGGCCGTCCGCGTCGAATACGATGCTGAAACTCCGGACGTGCGCACAGACCTCAGCGCAGGCTTCACTGGTCAGCGCGAAAGCAGTTGGCGACGCGGCGATCCGGACAAGGCCCTCGGGTCTGCTCCTGTGGTCCTGGACGAGACCTACTCCACGCCGACCGAAACCCACAACCCGATGGAGATGCACGGCACCGTCGCCGTTTGGCAGGGCGATCATGTCACGCTCTATGAATGCTCCCAGGGCGTTGTGAATCACCGCATGGTCATGGCGCAGGTTCTGGGCATCCCGGTGGAAAACGTGCGCGTCGTCTCGCGCTTTATCGGCTCCGGTTTCGGTGGCAAGCTCTTCCCGTGGCCTCAGTCCACTCTGGCCGCTGTCGCCGCGCGCCAGCTCGATCGACCGGTGAAGCTCAGCGTCGACCGCCGCATGATGTTCACCAGTGTCGGCCATCGCCCGCGCACGCAGCAGCGCATCCGGCTCGGGGCGACGCAGGACGGCAAGCTCACTGCGATTCGTCATGACTTCTACACTGAGACATCCATCAATGACGACTTCGTCGAGCACTGCGGCGAACAGACACCGTTCCTCTACAGTTGCCCCAATCTCGAGGTCTCCACAGCAATGGTGCGCCGGAATGTAGGCGCACCCGCGCCGATGCGTGGGCCGGGCGCAGTGCCCGGTCTCTTTGCGCTGGAGTCCGCGATGGACGA